>NZ_AP019700.1:3640000-3953235 GCF_006738645.1 Stella humosa
AGCAATATGGTCGGCACGAGGACGGCCAGCGAGACGCGCGCCGCCTGCCCCATGCGCACGCGGCCCAGTTGCAGGGCGACCACGATCGGCGGCGCCTGGTAGGGCAGGATGACGGTCGAGAAGCCGATCACCTGCGTCATCAGCACGGTCAGCAACGGCAGGCCGGAGGCAGCCGCCAGGTCGGTCGCCAGCGGCGTCATCACCGCCGGCACGCCCGGAAAGGTCGTCGCGAGCGCCAGCAACGCAGCCGAGGCCGACAGCGACACGAAATTGGTGAAGTCCGCCCCCGGCTGCAACGGCAGGATCGACAGCAGCCCGCCGCTGACCAGGGCCCCCACCCCGCTTTGCGCCACCATGGTGCCGAGGCCGAGGATCCCCGCCACATACAGGGTCGATGCGAAATTGACCTCCTTGGCGAAGGCCGGTGCGGGCAGCAGGTTGATCCCGGGCAGCAGGCACGCCACCCCCGCCGCCATGCCGATCCAGCCGGCATTGATGCCGTGCAGGAAATCCGTCACCCAGAAGCCGAGGGCGACGGCCAGGATGACCGATAACTTCTTCTCGTCCAGGCTCATGGGCCCACGCCCGGGCAGCGGCGCCGGCGCCACCGGGCGATCGCGGAACAGCATGCGCACGGCCAGGACGATGCAGACCGCCTTCAGCAGGCCGGTTATCGGGAAATGCAGCTTCAGGTACTGCCCGTAGGTGAGCGTGACGCCGTGCAGGGCTTCGGCCGCCCCCACCAGCACCATGTTCGGCACATTGGCCGGCAGGATCGTGCAGGGCACCATGAAGCTGGTAATGGCGAGCGTGACCGCCATGCCGGTACGCCCCGGCCGCCCCTCCACGAAGCCCATGCGGTCGGCCAGCGCCAGGATGACCGGCATCAGCAGGATGATGCGCCCCATTGTGGATGGCATGACGAAGGCCAAGGCCACCGCGACGGCCGCCACGCCGGCCAGCGCCCGGGTATAGGACGCGCCGAACAGGGGCAGGATGGCGACGGCCAGCCGTTCCCCCAGCCCCGTTCGCTGCATCACCGTACCGATGATGAGGCCGCCGAAGACCAGCCACATGGCCGTCGCCTCGAACCCGGCGAAGGCAACGCCGGGCGGGGCCACCTTCAGCAGGACGGCCAGCGTCATGAACAGCAGCGCCGTCACGTGCTCGGGCATGGCGCCCGTCGCCCACAGGCCGATGGTGAAGAAGGCGAGCGCGCCCGCATGCATGGTGGCGGCCGTGGCCCCGACAGGCGGCGGCAGGAACGCGATGATGAGCGCCAGTACCGCCAGGAACGGGATGACGCGGCCGGGAAGCAGAAGACGGCTAATGACGTTTGCTCGCCAATGCGCGGGCCACGCGGGACCCGCTGGGACGCCCGAGATGGGCCGATATCCGGTCGCCCGCAGCGGCCAGCCGGTCGATGTCGACCCCGGTCGAGATGCCGAGACCGTTCAGCAGATACAGCACGTCTTCGCTGGCGACGTTGCCGGTCGCCCCCTTGGCATAGGGGCAGCCGCCCAGCCCGGCGACCGAGCTGTCGACGACGGCCACGCCGCGCTCCAGCGAGGCCAGGATGTTGGCCAGTGCCTGGCCATAGGTGTCGTGGAAATGCACCGCCAGGCGATCGACCGGCACCAGGGGGGCGACCGCATCCAGCATCGCCAGCACCTGGGCCGGCGTACCGACGCCGATGGTATCGCCGAGCGACACCTCGTAGCAGCCGAGTGCCGCCAGCCGGTCCGCGACCATCGCCACGTCGGCCGGCGCCACCGGGCCTTCATAGGGACAGGCGACGACACAGGAGATGTAGCCCCGCACCCGCAGCCCGGCTGCCAGCGCACGCTCGGCCACCGGCGCAAAACGGGCGAAGCTCTCGTCGATGGAGCAGTTGGTGTTGCGCTGCGCGAAGGATTCCGAGGCCGCGGCAAAGATCGCGACCTCCTCCACTCCGGACTTAAATGCCTCTTCCAAGCCTTTGATATTCGGCACCAGAACGGGATACGACACCCCCGGTCGCCGCTGGATGCCGGCCAGCACCATCGCGGTATCGGCCATCTGCGGCACCCACTTCGGCGACACGAAGCTGCCGGACTCGACGACCGCAAGCCCGGCATCGGCCAAAGCGTCGATCAGGGCGATCTTGACGGCGGCGGGCACCGGCTGGGCCTCGTTCTGCAGGCCGTCACGCGGCCCCACCTCCACCATCCGTACAGACTTCGGCAGCATCATGCTGAAAACCCCACGACTTCGACGGCCGATTCCTGGAGCAGCCCGATGTGCCCCGGCAGCGCCTCCAGCCGCGCCATCCATCGGGCGATGCCCGGCATTCCGTCGAGGCTGAAGCCCCCCTCGGCCGCCACATGGGTATAGGCGTAGAGCGCAATGTCGGCGATCGTCGGGGCATCCCCGACCAGCCAGCGGGCCCGGCCCAGCCGCTCTTCCATCACCGCCAGTGCCTGGACGCCGCGCGGGTGGTTGCGGCGCACCCGCTCGTCGTCGAAGGCGTCGCGGCTGGGGGCATAGGCGAGCAGATAGCGATTCACCGCGATATAGGGCTCGTGGCTGTACTGCTCGAAGAACATCCAGCGCAGCACCTCCGCCTGGTCCCAGGCCGCGTCCGGCCAGTAGCGCGTGCCGTTGGCGAAGAATTGCAGGATCGCACCCGATTCCGCCAGCAGCCGGCCATCCTCAAGCTGCACCGCCGGCACCTTGCCGATCGGGTTGAGGACACGGAAGGCTGCGGTCGAGGGCTCCCCCCGGGTCTGGGCGACGTCGACCCGGCGATGGGCCAAGCCCAGCCACGACCAAAGGAGGCGCACCTTGTAGACGTTGCCCGAGTCGAGATTGCCCCACAGGGTCAGCACGCCCCGCCCCCGTTTGACGCATCGGTCGCCGAATCCGGCGCCGCCAGTTCGACCAGTTCGGCGCCCTCGTCCACCAGGTCGCCCTCGCCGTAGCGCAGCCGGCCGACCACGCCGTCGGCCGGCGCGCGGATAGTATGCTCCATCTTCATCGCCTCCAGCACCAGGAGGGCCTGCCCGCGCGCCACGGCATCGCCGGCCGCCACGAGCAACCGCGTCACCCGCCCCGGCATCGGTGCCGTCAGCCGGCCGGTGCCGGCCTCTGCGGCAGCCGGCGGCGCCAGCGGGTCGATGACGACGAAGCGCCGAGACCCGGCCGGGCCAAAGACATGCAACTGGTCTCCGGTCGCGACAACGGACCGGCTGAGCCGCCGGCCATCGAGCGTGATGGCCAAGCGACCGTCGAGCCCCCGTGTCGCGGTCGCCTCCCCGCCCTGCCCGCCGATCTCCAGCCGCCAGCCGTCCTCGCGATAGACGACATCCACGGCCACCCGCTCGTCGCCATCCTGCAACAGGATGCGCCGGCGGGCCCGCTCGCCGATCCGCCAGCCGTCGCGCATCGCCCAGGGCGACGGATCGGCCGCCGCGGCCGCCTGCTCGGACAGCAACACGTGCAGGACGGCCGCCGCCACCTCCTCGCGGGCGGGCGGGTCAGACGCGGGCAGCAGGTCGCCGGCATGGCGGGCAATGAAGCCGGTGTCGAGTTCGGCTGCGGCAAAGGCCGGATGACCGACCAGTCGCACCAGGAAATCCCGGTTGGTGGTGACCCCGGCGATCTCGGTCGCCGCCAGCGCCGCCCCCAGCCGGCGGATCGCCTCGCCACGGTCGCGGCCGTGGGCGACGATCTTGGCGATCATGGCGTCGTAGTGGACCGAGACCGCATCGCCCGCGGCCACGCCGGCATCGACCCGCACGCCCTCGCCCGCCACCGGCAGCCGCAGATGGGCGAGCCGACCGGTGGCCGGGCGGAAATCATGGGCCGGGTCCTCGGCATAGAGCCGCGCCTCCACGGCATGGCCGTGGATGGCCAGATCGGCCTGGCCGAGCGGCAAGGGCTCGCCCGCCGCCACCCGCAGCTGCCATTCGACGAGGTCGAGCCCGGTGATCATCTCGGTCACCGGGTGTTCCACCTGCAGGCGGGTGTTCATCTCCATGAACCAGAACTGCTCGCCCTCGGCGATGAACTCTACCGTGCCGGCGCCGCGATAGCCGATGGCGCGCGCAGCGGCCGTCGCAGCCGCCCCCATGGCCTGTCGGCGTTCGGCGGTCATGCCGGGTGCCGGCGCCTCCTCGATCACCTTCTGGTGGCGGCGCTGGATGGAACAGTCGCGCTCGAACAGGTGGATGGCCGCTCCGTGGCCGTCGGCGAAGACCTGCATCTCGATATGGCGGGGCCGGGTCAGGTACTTCTCGATCAGCAGGCGGCCGTCGCCGAAGGCGGACGCTGCCTCGCGCGCCGCCCCCTCGATGGCAACCGCCAGGTCGTCCGGCCGCTCCACCACGCGCATGCCGCGACCGCCGCCGCCGGCCGATGCCTTCACCAGGATGGGATAGCCGATGTCTTCGGCCGCGGCCGCGATCACCGCCAGGCTCTGGTCACTGCCATGATAGCCAGGCACCACCGGAACGCCGGCCGCCTCCATCAGAGCCTTGGCGGCACTCTTGGAGCCCATGGCGCGGATCGCACCCGGCGGCGGGCCGACGAAGACGGCGCCGGCGGCGGCCACCGCCTCGGCGAAGTCCGCGTTCTCGGACAGGAAGCCATAGCCGGGATGGACGGCCTCTGCCCCCGAAGCCCGGATCGCCGCCACCAGGGCCGGGATCGACAGGTAGCTGTCGCGCGCCGGCGCGGGCCCGATCGGCCAGGCCTCGTCGGCCACGCGGACGTGGAGGGCGTTGCGGTCGGCCTCGGAATATACGGCGATGGTGCGCAGCCCCATGCGCCGGGCCGTCGCCATCACCCGGCAGGCGATCTCGCCGCGATTGGCGACCAGGACCGAGCGGAACATGTCGGCGGCCACGGTCGATCAGGCCGGGCGCCAGGATGGGCGCCGCTTCTCCAGGAAGGCGGCCACGCCCTCCCGCCCTTCCTCGCCCGCGCGCAGGCCGGCTATGCGGCCGGCCGTGTCCTCGACCAGGGCATCGTCGACGGGGGCGCCCGCCACCCGCGCGATCAGCCGCTTGGAGGCCGCCTGGGCCAGGGTGCCGCCCTGGGCCAGCGATTCCAGCAGTCGCCGGCCGGTCGCTTCCAGTTCCTCGCGGGCGGCGATCTCATGCACCAGGCCGATTCGTCGCGCCTCGCCGGCGTCGAAGCGCTCCGCGGTCAGGAAGTAGCGCCGCGCCTGGCGGGCGCCGATGGCCGCCACGACATAGGGGCTGATGGCGGCCGGCAGCAGGCCGAGCCGCACTTCGGAGAGGGAAAAGGCGGCCTCCGGCACCGCGACCGCGATGTCGCAGCAGGCGACCAGCCCGACTCCGCCGCCATAGGCCGGCCCCTGGACCAGCGCCACCGTCGGCTGCGGCAGGCCATCCAGGGTCCGCAGCATGCGGGCGAGCGCGCGCGCATCCCCGAGGTTCTGGGCCTCGGAGTATCCGGCCGTGCGCTTCATCCAGTTGAGGTCGGCGCCGGCCGAGAAGCTGCGGCCGTTGGCGCACAGCAGCACCGCGCGCACGGCCGGGTCGGCCGCCAGCCGCTCGAATATGCCGGTCAGCTCGGCGATCAGCCGGTCGTCGAAGGCGTTATGCACCTCGGGCCGATTGAGGGTGACGCGGGCGACATGCCCGCTGACGGAGACGAGGACGGTGCCGGCCATCGCTGCGCTTGCCCTTCGACAAGGGAGAAACCCTCGATCGTCGGGCCGGCGCGCCGTCCACCGGTGCCACCCGCCCTCGATCGCCCCGGACGATGTTCGCCCAAGGGGGACGCGTCAAGAGGATGACGCGTCAAGAGCGGGCGACGAACCGGCGCCGGTTCAGCCGGCGGCGATCTTGTCGCCGCAGGCCGATGCGACCTGGCGGCTCGGATCCTTGCTGCCCGGCATGGTCGCCCAGCCGTTCTTCATCACGATATCGGCCCGGCCATAGGAGGAGGCTGCCTTCAGCGCGGTCACCCGCTCGGCCACCTGGGGATCGCGCTTCGACTGGTCGACACAGATGTTGGTCAGGGCCGATACCACGGCGGTGTCGGAACGGTCGGTCGCCTGCTGGCGCGCCGTGCCGCCGGTCACCCAGCCGCCCCAAGAGAAACCCACGATCGCGACCGCGACGGCACCGATAAAGGCACCATAGACACCAGGACGAACCCAGTCGGGAGTCTTCATCATCTGCAATCCTTCAAAAAAAGCATCAAGTAGAATGTGCGCATCTACGTCGGCGATCATAGCACGCCGCGGGCTGGTACTTATGGTACTATTTGGCAAGGCGCACCCGGCGCCGTCGCGACCGGGCGTGGCGGCGCGCCCCCGATCGCCGGGCGATTGCACGGGCCGGCCCCTGGAATTGCGGGTTCGGCTTGCAACCGCGGCGGCGACGTGCCACATGCTGCGCCAGCTTCGGGTGACAGGTCCGCGGTCGGTATCTCCGTGGCTGTTCGATCCGTTGCACCCCTATGGCGGGGCACCCGTTCCCGCCGGCGTCCTTCCCCAGGATCGATGCCCCACCTACCGGGCGCCCGCCGGGCGCCTGCGTCGCCGATGGCGGCGCCGACAGAAAGGCGAACATGCAGGTTTTTGTTCGGGATAACGACGTCAACGGCGCCCTTCGCGTCCTCAAGAAGAAGATGCAGCGCGAAGGCGTCTTCCGGGAGATGAAGCAGCGCCGGGCCTACGAGAAGCCCTCCGAGCGCGCCGCGCGGGAAAAGGCGGAAGGCGTTCGTCGCCGCCGCAAGGCCCTGCGCAAGCGTCTGGAGCGCGAGGGCTACTGAGCCGCGGTCGGTAGGAGGCCGCCGGCATGGCTCCCCCACCGAAACCGCGCGGCCGCGGTGCGATCCAGCCCCGGCCGTCCCGCGCCTTCGAGGCCCCGGCGGCGATCGAGCTGTTCCGGGTCATCGGACGGCGCCCGAGCGCCGTGTGGGTCGACAATTCGGGCGCACTCGCCAGTGCCGGGCCGAACAGCCAGCGGCTGCGCGAGCCGGTGTGCTGGCGCACGCGCACCAATGCGGGCGACCAGATCCAGGAACGGGTGGGCGGCTTCTTCGTCGTGACGGCGAGCGATTCCTGCCATCCGATCCTGCTGTGCCCGCCAGAGCCGTTGCAGCCCGACACGGCCTTCGTCCATGCCCAGGCGGCCCAGGCGCGCGATGTCGCCCGGGTAGCCGAACTGGTCGCCGAGGGCAAGCTGATCGAGGTCGTCGGGCGCCGCCCGAAGACCCCGCCATCGCGTCCCGGCGACACGTTGCTGCCCGAGGACCACCCGCTGATCGTCGAGCAGCGGCCGGACGTGCTCGACGAGACGCCGGCCTTCCCGCGCCGCGCCGGCAGCGGCCGAAGCTGGTCCTGACTATCCGCCGGCCGCCGGCATGACCGGCGCCGGCCGGACGGCGGCGAACGGCACCATCCGTCCCGCCGCCTCGTCCCATAGCGCATAGCGCCAGGCGCCGAGCCCGTCGCGCAGCGACAGCGTGGCGACGCCGTGCAGGGCGGGGTTCGCCTCGTGGCACGCGCGCAGCCGATAGTTCGGGATGCGCGGGTTCAGGTGGTGGACGTGGTGGAAGCCGATATTGGCCGTGAACCAGCGGAGCACCATCGGCAGGCGCAGGAACGACGAGCCCGCCACCGCCGCGTCGCGCGCCGTCCAGTCCCGCCCCCGCGCCCACAGGGTGCGCTCGAAGCGGTGCTGCACCGAGAAGAGCCAGACCCCGACGATCGAGGCCACCACCATCACCGGCAGGTGGACCAGCGCCACCCGGCCGAAGCCGAACGCCATCCCCGCCGCCCCCAGCACCGCCAGCAGCGCCAGGTTGGTGGCGTGGACGCCCCGCCGCTCGGCCCGCCAGTCCGCCGGCGCGTCGAACGGCAGGCGGTAGAGCACGAGGAAGACGATCGGCGGCAGCAGCAGGTTGGCAACCAGCGGGTGCCGCAGCAGCCGATGGTTGCGCCGGGCGCGCGGCCCCAGGCGGGCATATTCGTCCACGGTCAGGCACGAGGAATAGATGTCGAGCCCGCTGTCGCGCCGGTCGAGGTTGTTCCAGACCGCGTGATGGCCGGCATGCTGGCGGCGCCACATGCGGTACGGCGTCATCGTGCACAATCCGCACACGGCCCCCAGCCAGTCGTTCGCCCGCCGCGAGCGGAAGAAGGCGCCGTGCCCGCAATCATGCTGGATGATGAATATCCGCACGAGGAAGCCCGCCGTCGGGACCGCCAGCAGCAGCAGGATGGGCCAGGCCGCCGGATAGGCCCCGGCCAGCCAGTACATGGCCGCCAGCAGCAGCAGGAAACCGCCAAAAGAGGTCGCCACCTGGGCGAGGCTGCGCCGCAGGACCGGCGCTCGGAACGGCTGGAGGTCGAGTGCCGGATGGGTCCCGGCCTTCGTCGCTGCATCCATGGATTGTCATCCGATCCCGGACCCGGCGGCCGATGATCGTGGCACCGCCCTTGTCCGATGGCAGGCAGCATACTTCATAAGCAGGACGGATGGCGCGGGAATGCCGATCGGCTGCATTCCGCCGCCTGCCGGGGAGAGGACCATCCATCCGATGACCGTCGAAATCCACTGGGGCAGTGGCAGCCCCTACGCCTGGCGCGTGCTGCTGGCAGCCGAATTGAAGGGCGTGCCCTACGAGTCGCACCTGCTGTCCTTCCAGGCCAAGGACCACAAGGCACCGGCCTTCCTGGCGATGAACCCGCGCGGCAAGGTCCCGGTCCTGAAGGACGGCGGCCGCGTCGTCACCGAGTCCATGGCGATCATGCACTACATCGACGGTCTGGCGACCGGGCCGTCCTTGTTCGGCGACAGCATCGACGAGCGCACGGCCGTGTGGGAATGGACCAGCCGGGTGATCTACGAGCTGGAAGACCCGGTGAATGCGTTCGCCCGGCCGCTCGTCTTCGGCAAGCCCGGCGACGACGTGCCGGGCGAAGTGGCGGCCGCCCTGCCCAAGCTGCAGGCCGAACTGGAGCAGTTCGAGGCCGGGCTGGCCGGCCGCGACTGGCTGTGCGGCGGTGCGGGACCGAGCGCCGCCGACCTTGCCGCCTTCCCCCACATCAAGTTCATCGAGCGCGCGGTCGGCAAGCCGGCGGCCAAGGCGCTCGACCTGCCGCTGCTGCCCTGGTCTGCGCACTATCCCAACATCGGCGCCTGGGTCGCGCGCATCGAGGCCCTGCCCGGCTACGAGCGGACCTATCCGCCGCACTGGCGCGAGGGCTGATCTAGCCGGCGCAGCAGTGCCACGGTCAGGAACACGGCGGCACCCGAGATGACCGTGGCCGACAGGAACAGGGCCGGATAGCCGAAGCGGTCGGCGATGGCACCCGCCATCGCCGATCCCGCCAGATAGACGATGACCTGGGCGCAGGCGAGAATGGTGAAGTCCGTCCCCGGCTGGTCCTTCGAGGCAACCGACATGAACAGGCTGTAGAGCGCCACGATCTCCATGTAGCGGATCATGGTCTGGAAGCCGGCCGCCCCCAGCAGCGCCCACAGCCCACCCATCTGGCCCAGCGCGTGCAGCGAGAACATCAGGAAGCAGATGGTGCGCAGCACGCCCAGCAGCGCCAGGGTGCCGCTGGTGCCGGTGCGCCGCACCAGGATGGCCGCCACCACCGAGCCCGCCAGCCCCGCCGTCGTGGCCGAGATGCCGCTCAGATAGCCGATCGCCGACAGGGGCAGGCCGGCATCGACGAGGTAGGCCCCCTCCATCGACTTCACCAGCCCTTCGCTCGCGCGATAGGTCAGCGCCACGACGAGCACCGTCACGGCCTGGGGCTGGCGCAGGAAGCGCCGCAGCGACGGGCGCGGCCCGGCTGCGGCGCCGCTGCGGGTGTCCGCATCCTCGGGCATGAAGACGATCGCGACCAGCGGCAGGGCCGCAATCGCGGCCATCGCCAGCACCATCGTCTGCCAGCCGAAATGCTTGTAGAGGATGAGCGATCCGGTGCCGCCGACGATGACGCTGGCGGCGACCGCCCCACCCTGGATGGCGTTGCCAACGGCACGGTCCTCCGCCCGCAGCGCCAGCGTGGCATAGCCGTCGGTCGCGATGTCCTGGGTCGAGGTCAGGATGGCAATGACGAGGCCGATGGCGAAGATCCAGCCGAGGTCGGTGGGCTGCACCAGGGCCAGGGCGGCGATCGCGACGACGGTGCCCAGTTGCGTCGGCAGGATCCAGCCGCGGCGGTGGCCGATCGCCATGGGCCGGACGCGGTCTACCAGCGGCGCCCACAGGAACTTGATGGTGAGCGGAATCATCAGGACCGCCAGCAGCCCGATCGCCGTGCGCGACACGCCCAGTTGGCGCAGGATCGGCGGCACCGCCGCTACCAGGAGGTATCCCGGGATGCCCTGGGCCAGGTAGAGCCCGGCCAGGACGGCGAAGAGGCGCAGCGGCTGGCGCCGCCGGACCGTGACCACGGCAGCGGCTGCCATCACCCCGCCGCCGCCAGATGACCGCGCAGGAAGGCCAGCGCCCCCGCCCGGTCCGCGGTCACCTGCACCGGGAAGGACCAGAAGCGCTGGAAGGACGACAATGTCCGCGGGTCGGGGTTCTCGCGCAGGATGGCAAGGCCCCGGCACATCCGGTTCAGGTGGCTGCGCGTCGCCTTGGCCCAGGCGGCCTGCGCCACCTCCCCCTCCCGGGTCAGGTGGCGGTAGCCGGCGATCTCGACCAGCAGGGCGAACGGGCGCTCCAGTTCGCCGATGGTGCGCAGGGCATCCAGATAGCGGCCCTCGTCCGCCTCCTCCTGCGGCAGGCGCAGGGCCAGGCGGACGATGCCGTCCTGGTCGATCTCCAGCAAGATCATCCTAGAAGGTCGCCTTGTAGCCGAGCGAGACCATGCGGCCGAAACCGTTGATGCCGATGGTGCGGGTCGCCGTCGCGGTCGGGTTCACATAGTCGGTGTCGAACAGGTTGTGGATGCCCAGCGTGACGCTGCCGGGCCCGACGGGGAAGCTGGCCAGCATGTTCACCAGCACCGCGCCGTCGATCTCCGACGCCTCTCCGGTGCGGTCGCGGCCGGAGAAGAACTCCAGCTCCGGCCGCAGGTTCAGGCCGTTGTCGAAGACGTAGGTGCCATAGACGAGGCCGCGCCAGGGCGTGGCGATGCGGTTGTTGGGCAGCCAGGAGTCGATGCTGCCATTGCCGTCCCGGTCGTAGCGCCCCTCGCGGTAGGAGAGGATGGTGCCGAAGGTGAGCTGGTCCGTGACGTGCCACCAGCCGGTGCCTTCGAAGCCCCAGATCCGCTCCTTCTGCTGCGACACGCGGTTGGAGGCGACGTCGTAGTTCACGCCCTCGTCGGAGGTGGACAGAAAGGCCGACAGCGAGCCGCCGACCTTGGCCCACTTGCCGCGCAGGCCGATCTCGTAGTTGTCGACGATCTGCGGCCGGGGCGCGAAGTCGGCATAGCTGACGGCATAGTCGGGCAGGCCGGCGCCGGGGCACACGAGGCTGCCATAGGCGTCGCACAGCTCGGCACTGCTGTTGGCCCCGGCACGCCGGGTGAAGCCGCCGATGTCGGTCAGCGAGAACCCCTGTGAGAAGCCGCCGAACGCCTGCACGTTGGCCGTCACGTCATAGGTGGCGCCGAGGTTGAAGGTGAGCGCGTCATAGTCGAACTTGCCGCCGATCACGTCGATCGCCGGGTAGACCCGGTTGATGTAGTAGATCGCCGGCCGCTCGTAGTTGTCGACCGTCAGGAAGAACTTCTCGTAGCGCGCGCCGCCGCGCACGGTCAGGCGGTCGGTCACCGGCACGTCGAGCTGGGCGAACGCGGCCAGCCCGTGCTGCTTCATCGGGCTGATGATGTCGATGCCGTTGGTCAGCTTCTGGGTCGTCGTGTCGTGGGTGTAGTCCGCGCCCCAGCTCAGCCGCATGCCCTGCAGAGCGAAATCGAGCGGCGTGTCGACGGTGACGTTGATGCCCAGCCGCTCGCTGAACAGCGTGCCCTGGGCATAGTCGGCCGCCGGCGACAGCTTGTTGCCGGAGTAGTAGACCTGATTGTTCACCAGCGCGTCGAAGCGGGTGTAGGGCGAGCGCTTGGCCATGTCGTTGTAGAAGGCCTTCACCTCGAGCGCGCCCAGCGCGAAGTCGCTCTGGCTGTAGCGCGCCGTCAGGTACTTGGAATCCTCTTGCAGCGACTTGCCCTGGTAGGGGCTGCCGAAATCCGGCCGGGCCGGGCTCGACGTGTAGTTCGTGAACCAGTCGGATCGCTGGTCGAGATAGGTCCATTCGCCTGTCAGCTCGAACCGCCGGGTGTCGGCCTGGTAGCCGACGCGGCCGTAGAGGTTCGCATACTCGTAGCGGTCGCCGCCGCCCTGCCCCAGCATGCCGTCGGACGGCAGCTCCCGGCCCTTGCCGTCATAGGTGCGGCGCTGCTTGCGGCCGGTCGCCGAGACGAGATAGTCGAAATTGTCCACCTTCTGGGCAACCGAGACCGAGGCCTCCGGCGCCAGCGACTTGCCCGGCTGGGTGGTGAAGGCACGCAGCGTGGTGCCAGCCGTGATGGTCGGCTTGTCCGAGGTGGCGCGGCGGGTGATGAAGTTGATCGTGCCGCCGGTGCCGCCCGTGCCGTTCAGGCTGCTGGCGCCGTTCAGCACCTCGATCCGTTCGACCGTGTTGAGGTCGATCAGCGACAGGGTGCGCGAGACGTCGCGCAGCGGCGTGTTGCGCGGCACGCCGTCGACCATGATCAGGACGCTGCGGCCGCGGAAGGTCATCGACGCGCCGGAGATGGTCTGGTTGGCGACCGAGAACCCCGGCACCAGCTTGGCCACCAGCACGGCGGCATCACTGCTGATCGCGGCCTGCTCGCGGATCTCCTCCGGCCCGATGATCTGGACCGAGCCGGGGATGCTGGAGACGGGGCGCTCGGCGCGGGTCGCGGTCACCGTCACCGGATCCAGCGCGATGGCGCCGTCGGTAGATTGGGCGGCAACGGCCCAGGGCAGCAGGGAACCGGCGGCCGCGAGGCCGAGCGGAAGCAGGGCGCGGCTGCTCGCCGTCGCCAGGGTACGACGCATGGACCTTCTCCTGACCGCCCGGCCCGCTCGATCGGTGCGCTTGTCCGGAGCAGGCGGACATCGGCACTCGCCGCAGGTCGGGAAGTCGTCTAAACAGGTGGCTCTGGGTCTGTTCTAAAGCGTCGTGTCTGGGCAAGCTTGGACGAGAGCGTCAACGAATGGGTCTGGAGCGAACTCCGGCCGCGATCATCGCGGCCATGCACTATTCCGCGGCCGATCACGCCGTGCCGGAGGGCGAGCGCGCCTTCCGCCGCCTGCTGGCCGAGATCGTCGGCGAGGTGGACATCGAGGCCGAGGGGCTTGGCCCGATCTGCAGCCGCGGCATGCTGTGCAAGCTGTCCCAACTTTGCGTCGCCACCTGCTTCCTGGGCGGCAGCCGCACGGCGGTGCGCCATCCCGGGCAGGCGGAGCCGGCCGGCGACATCCTGATGGTCCGCGCCATGGAAGGGCCGCTCATCGTCCGCCAGGGCGGGCGCGAGGTCGCGGCCGGGCCGGGCGAGCTGGTTTTCCTGGCGGCATCTGTTGCCTATGAATGGGACCTGCCGCTGGGCGGCCGCATCGACTGCGCGCGCCTGCCGGCGTCGGCCATGCGCATGGCCGATGGCCAGCTTGGCCGGGTGCTGCTGCGCAGCATCCCGCGCGACTTCCCGCCCTTGCAGTTGCTGGTCACCTATGGCGCCTATCTGCTGATGCGCGGCCCCCACTCCGTCCAGGAGGCGGAGATGGCCCAGACGCATTTCAACGAGTTGCTGCCGCTGGTCACCGGCTACCTGAAGGCGCCGGTGCCCGACGCCCGGGCCAGACGGCTCGCCCGGATCAAGGCCGACATCGACGCCCATCTGGCCCACCCGGACCTGACGGCGGCCATGATCGCCCGCATGCACGGCGTCACGCCGCGCTACATCCAGCGCCTGCTGCAGGAAGAAGGGACCACCTTCTCGCGCGTCGTGCTCGACCGCCGCCTGGCCGCCGCCCGCCGGATGATCGAGCAGCCGGGCGACCGCCGGCCGATCAGCGCCGTCGCCTACGAGGTCGGCTTCGGCGACCTCTCCTATTTCAACCGCGCCTTCCGCCAGCGCTATGGCGAGGCGCCGTCGGCGGTGCGGGCGGCCGTCGCGTAGCGCACGCGCGCAGCCCGAGGGCAGTGCGTCCCTCGGACCCTACATCCGAAACACGCCGAAGCGCGTCGGCTCGATCGGCGCGTTGAGGGCGGCAGCCAGGCCCAGCGCCAGCACCCGGCGGGTATCGGCGGGCGCGATGACGCCGTCGTCCCACAGGCGGGCGCTGGCATAGTAGGGGTGGCCCTGGGTCTCGTACTGGCTGCGGATCGGCGCCTTGAACGCCTCCTCCTGCTCGGCCGGCCAGGTGCCGCCGGCCGCTTCCAGGTTGTCGCGGCGGACCTGGGCCAGCACCGAGGCCGCCTGCTCGCCGCCCATGACCGAGATGCGGGCGTTGGGCCACATCCACAGGAAGCGCGGCGCGAAGGCCCGGCCGCACATGCCGTAGTTGCCCGCGCCGAAGCTGCCGCCGACGATCACCGTCAGCTTGGGCACGGCCGCACAGGATACCGCCGTCACCATCTTGGCGCCGTCCTTGGCGATGCCGCCCGCCTCGTACTTGCGGCCGACCATGAAGCCGGTGATGTTCTGCAGGAAGACCAGCGGGATGCCGCGCTGGGCGCAGAGCTCGATGAAGTGGGCGCCCTTCTGGGCCGATTCCGAGAAGAGGATGCCGTTGTTGGCGACGATGCCGACCGGCATGCCCCAGATGTGGGCGAAGCCCGTCACCAGCGTCTGGCCGTAGAGGCGCTTGAACTCGTCGAACGCGCTGCCGTCGACGATGCGCGCGATCACCTCCCGCACGTCGTAGGGGCGGCGGGCATCCTGCTCGACGATGCCGGCGATCTCGGCCGGGTCGTAGCGCGGCGGTGCCGGGTCACGCAACGCCACCGACGCCGGCCGCGTGCGGTTCAGGTTGGCGACGGCGCGGCGCGCCAGCCCAAGCGCGTGGGCGTCGTCGGCGGCATAGTGGTCGGTCACGCCCGAGATGCGCGAATGCACGTCGGCACCGCCCAGTTCCTCGGCCGTCACCACCTCGCCCGTCGCGGCCTTCACCAGCGGCGGGCCGCCCAGGAAGATGGTACCCTGGTTGCGCACGATGATCGCCTCGTCCGACATCGCCGGGACATAGGCACCACCCGCCGTGCAGGACCCCATGACGACCGCGATCTGGGCGATGCCGGCCGCCGACATGTTGGCCTGATTGAAGAAGATGCGGCCGAAATGGTCGCGGTCGGGGAAGACCTCGTCCTGGTTGGGCAGGTTGGCGCCACCGGAATCGACCAAGTAGATGCAGGGCAGCCGGTTCTGCTGCGCCACCTCCTGCGCCCGCAGGTGCTTCTTCACGGTGAGGGGATAATAGGTGCCGCCCTTCACCGTCGCGTCGTTGGCGACGATGACGCATTCCTGGCCCGCGATCCGGCCGACGCCGGTGATGATGCCGGCCGACGGCACCTCGTCGCCATACATGCCCCAGGCGGCGAGCGGCGCCAGTTCCAGGAAGGGCGTGCCGGGATCGAGCAGGGTCGCCACCCGCTCGCGCGGCGGCAACTTGCCGCGCGACAGATGGCGGGCCATCGCCTTCTCGCCGCCGCCGGCGCGCGCCCGGGCCAGCGTCCGCTCGAGATCGGCCACCTGTTCGGCCATCCCCTCGGCATTACGGCGGAAGCCGTCGCTGCGCGGGTCGGCGGACGAGACGATGACGGACATGGGACGACCCCGGCGCTGTGGCACGACAGGGCGCCAGTGTGCCGCCGCATGGGCGGCGGCGGCAAGGTGGACGCTTTGGCCCGCCCCGTCAGACCAGCAGCAGGCCGGGCAGCGCCAGTAGCAGGGCGGTAGCGAAGGCGACGAGCGCGATCGGGGTGCGACGCGCGCCGAAGCGCGATGCGGGACGGTGGCCGTAGTCGATGGCGGTCATTCTATCCTCCGACCGGGGGTTGCGGAGCCATACGGATTGAACGCGGCCCCGCCGCGCCGGTTCCGCCAACCCGCGGTTGACATGAATGTTCAATTGGATTGAACTTGCTGCCGTCATGATCGCGCGATCGACCGCCGCCCTGCCGGCCGACGACCTTCCCACCGACGACGAAACGCGGCTCGGCCTGCGCTTGCGTGCGTTCCGCCAGCAGCGCGGCCTGTCGCTGAAGCAATTGTCGGAGCGGTCGGACCTGTCGGTCGGCATGTTAAGCCAGATTGAACGCGGCATGGCGACGCCGTCGTTGCGCGCTCTGGGCCGTCTGCGCGACGTCTATGGCGTGCCGCTCGCCCGGTTCTTCGACGACCAGGCGACACCTGACGCCACCGGCGACGACGTGGTGCAGCGGGCGGGCCAGTGCCGGCGGGTGGAGTTCGCCCAGCAGCGCATCGCCAAGGAACTGGTGTCGCCGCCCTCGGCCGGTGCCTTGGAGATGATGGTGATCGTCATGGAGCCGGGCGGCGGCTCGGGCGCCGAACCTTATTCTCATGAAGGGGAGGAATGCGGCCATGTGCTGGAAGGCCGCTTCGACCTCTGGGTCGGCGACCGCACCTGGCGCCTGGAGCGCGGCGACAGCTTCCAGTTCGCCAGCCACAATTTGCACCGCTTCCACAATCCCGGCCCAGGAACCGCGCGCGTCCTCTGGACCGTGACCCCGCCCTTCTACGGGCGGAAAGTCTGAACGATGAAGCCGACAATCAACAAGGAGACAGGGATGAACCTCACCCGCCGCGCCCTGCTGGCCGCCGCCTCGACGTTGGCGCTGACCGCATTGCCCGCCGCCGCCCAGGAGCCGCCCAAGCCGCGCCAGATCGTCATCAACGCCTCGGGCGGCGCGCAGGCGGCCTCGCTGCGCGCCTCCTACTGGGCAGACTTCGAGAAGGAAACGGGGATCAAGGTGGTCGACACCAGCCCGGTCGATTTCGGCAAGCTGCGCGCCATGGTCGACAGCGGCAACATCGCCTGGAACATCTCCGAGATCGGCGGCCAGGACGGCTTCCGCGTGACACAGATGGGCTTGGCCGAGCCGATCGACGCCAAGATCGTCGATCGCAGCACATTCGTGCCGGCGGCCAAGGAGATGACCCACGTCTTCTCGCCCAGCAGCTATTCGACCGTCATCGCCTATCGCACCGATGCCTTCCCCAAGGGCGGGCCGAAGAACTGGGCCGACTTCTGGGACGTGAAGAAGTTCCCCGGGCCGCGCTCGCTGCGCAACCACCCGGTCGACAATCTCGAGGCCGCCCTGATGGCCGACGGCGTGGCCAAGGATAAGCTCTACCCGCTCGACGTCGACCGTGCCTTCAAGAAGCTGGATGAGATCCACCGCCATATCTCGGTCTGGTGGACGACCGGCCAGCAGCCCGCCCAGATGCTGATCGACAAGGAAGTCGTGCTGGCGACCGGCTGGAACGGCCGCTTCTACGGCCTGATCCTGGAGAAGGCGCCGCTCGCCATCGAGTGGGAGGGCGGCGTCCTGAAGCAGAGCAGCTGGGTGGTGCCCAAGGGCGCCAAGGACCAGTACTGGAGCATGAAGCTGCTGGCGATGATGACCGACCCCAAGCGGCAGGCCGAGAACGCCATGAAGCTGGGCTATTCCGGCACCAACACCCTGTCGGAACAGTATGTCACCGCCGACAAGAAGCCCCACCTGCCGCTGGAGCCGGGCAACCTCGCCAAGCAGATCTGGCTCGACCAGGAATGGTGGACCAAGAACGGCCAGGCGATGGCCGAGCGCTGGAACAAGTGGATGCTGAGCAAGCAGTAGGCCCGGCGCCGGGCGGCGGCAGCGCCGCCCGGCATCCACTCTCAACGGCGGGGATCATGGCATTGGCATCGACGACGGGGGAGCGCGCCTCGCGCTCCGGCGACCTTTCGGTCACCGGCATCCACAAGCGGTACGGACAGGTCCGTGCGTTGTCCGACGTGTCGCTGACGGTGGCCGCGGGCGAGTTCCTGACCATCCTCGGCCCCAGCGGTTCGGGCAAGACGACGCTGCTCAAGGTCGTCGCCGGCTTCGAGACGCCGGACGAGGGCGACGTGCGCGTGGGCGGCCGCGACGTGACCGACCTCGACCCCGCCCAGCGCAACATCGGCATGGTCTTCCAGAACTACGCGCTGTTCCCGCACCTGACGGTCGAGCGCAACGTCGCCTTCCCGCTGGAGATGCGCCGTGTCGCCAAGGCCGAGCTGCGCACCCGGGTGGCGGAGGCGCTGGCACTGGTCGAGTTGACCGGCTTCGAGCATCGCCTGCCGCGCCAGCTTTCTGGCGGACAGCAGCAGCGCGTGGCATTGGCCCGCGCCATCGTCTTCCGCCCCACCCTGCTTTTGCTGGACGAACCCTTCGGCGCGCTCGACCGCAAGCTGCGCGAGGCGATGCAGCTCGAGGTGCGTCGGCTGCAGCAGCGCCTGGGGCTGACCACCCTCTTCATCACCCACGACCAGGAAGAGGCCCTGGTCATGTCCGACCGCATCGCCGTCATGGACAATGGCCGGCTCGAGCAGGTGGGCGCGCCGCGCGACATCTACGAGGCGCCGCAGAGCCCGCTCGTCGCCGACTTCGTGGGCGAGAGCAATATCCTGTCGGGCACGGTCGAGACCGCCGGCGCCACGCCCGCCATCCGTCTCGAAGGCGGGCCCGTGGTTCAGGTCAACGGCGATGGCGCCACCGTGTCGCCCGGCAGCCGCGTGCGCATCCTGCTGCGGCCGGAGCGCCTGGGCGAGGGCGGCGACAACCGCATCGAGGGCACCGTGGTCGAGGCGATATATCTGGGCCTCTCCGACAAGTACCGCATCCGCGCGGCGGGGGGCGTCGAGCTGCTGGCGCGCATCGCCGCATCGCGGGATGCCCGGCGCTACCAGGCGGGCGATGCGATCGCCGTCGGCTTCCACGCCGCCGACGCCCGCATCATCGAGGTGCGCTGATGGCCATGGCCGGATCGGCACGCGTCGCCGCGTCCGAACGGCGGGCGGCGCTGGGCGCCTTCCTGCTGACGGCGCCCGGCATGATCTTCCTCGGCCTGCTGTTCGCTGTGCCGCTGCTGCAGCTCTTCGCCCTCAGCGTCGAGGGCGGCACCACGGAATGGTACGCCAAGGTCTTCGCCGACGGCCTCTACACCACCATCTTCCTGCGCACCTTCCAGATCGCCTTGATGGTGACGGCGGCCGCCCTGCTGATCGGCTATCCCGTCGCCTTCTTCCTGGCCACCACCACGCCCGGCTGGCGGGCGCTGGGCTTCGCGCTCGTCATGCTGCCGTTCTGGACCAGCGTCCTGGTGCGCACCTATGCCTGGATGATCATCCTCGGTCGCAACGGCATCGTGAACCGCTTCCTCATCGACTACGGCTTCATCGACCGCCCGCTGACGCTGCTCAACACGCGTTTTGCCGTCGTCCTGGGCATGGTCCACGTCATGCTGCCCTTCATGATCCTGCCGCTCTACAGCGCGATCGCCCGCGTCGACCCCGACTTTGCGCGCGCCGCGCGCGGCATGGGCGCGTCCCGGTTCCAGATCTTCCGGCGGATCTACCTGCCGCTGACGCTGCATGGCGTGGTGGCCGGCGTGACGCTCGTCTTCGTCGTCTCGCTCGGCTTCTACATCACGCCCGCCCTGCTGGGCGGCGGCAAGGTGACGATGATCGCCATGGTGATCGAGCAGCAGGTGCGCGAGTTCCTGGCCTGGAACTTTGCCGGCGCCTTGTCGGCCGTGCTGCTGGCGATCACGCTGGCGGTGTTCTGGCTGCTGAACCGCTGGGTGGCGGCGCGCGTGCCACCCGCCGCCGGCCAGGGGCGCTGAGCCATGGCCACCCGCCGCCGCGCCCGCCGCGATCCCGCCCGCATCCTGCTGCGCAGCTTCGCCGCCATCGTCTTCCTGTTCCTGATGCTGCCGCTGGTGGTCGTTTTCCCGATCTCGTTCAGCGCCGGCAGCTATCTGCGCTTTCCGCCGCCCGGCTTCTCGATGCAGTGGTACCTGCGCTACTGGAACGACCCGATCTGGATCGATGCCACCATCCAGAGCCTGCAGGTCGGTGCCGCCACCACCGTGCTGGCGCTGGCCATCGGCATTCCGCTGGCGTTCGGGCTGACGCGCGCCCGCTTCTTCGGGCGCGGCGCCATCGAGCAGTCGATCTCCGCGCCGATGATCGTGCCGCACATCGTGCTGTCGATCGCGATCTACGGCCTCTTCTCGAACCTGGGGCTGATCGGCGAGTGGTACGGCATCGCCATCGCCCACACCGTGCTGGCCCTGCCCTTCGTCGTCATCGTGCTGGTGGCGGGCCTGCGCAACTTCGACCTCAACCTGGAACTGGCCGCGCGCGGCATGGGCGCGAGCCGGGTGCAGGCGATCCGCCGCGTGACCCTGCCGATGGTGGCGCCCAGCGTCTATTCGGCGGCCTTCCTCGCCTTCATCACCTCCTTCGACGAACTGGTCGTGGCGATGTTCCTGTCGGGCGCCAACATGACCCTGCCGAAGAAGATGTTCGACAACATCCTGACCGAGATCGAGCCCACCGTGGCCGCGGTCTCGGCCCTGAAGATCACCTTCATCGGCCTGCTCCTGCTGCTGTCGCTGCGCTTCCGCAAGGCGACCGACGCGCCGATGGCGCACTGAGCAGGCCCCGCTCTTCCCCTCCCTCGCCCCAACCTCCGAGGTTCCTGCCATGTCCGGCGGCGACGTCTTCCATCGCGACTTCAAGCCTGCCCCCTACTGGTGGGAAGCCTTCACCCCGACGCCCGGGCCCATCGTGGACGTGCCCAGGACCAGCCGCGTCGTCATCGTCGGCGCCGGCTATGCCGGCATCTCGACCGCGATCGAGCTTGCCAATGCCGGTATCGAGGCCACCGTGCTGGAGGCGCGCGAGCCCGGCTGGGGCGCCAGCACGCGCTCTGGCGGGGCGGTCAGCGGCGGCGTCAATGTCGGCAAGAGCTTCAGCGGCCGCACCTTCCAGGGCACGCCCGAGCAGATCACGGGCGTGTTGAATTCCGCCGCCGACGCCTTCTCGCTGATCGAGACCATCATCGAGCGCGAGAAGATCGACTGCTTCTGGGAAAAGCGCGGCCGCTTCGTCGGCGCCTGGACGCCCGCCCACTATGCCAAGCAGGCGGCCCGGGTGGAGACGCTGAATGCCGGCGCCAAGTCCGGCAGCTACATGGTCCCGCGCGAGCGCCAGCGCGAGGAGATGGCGTCGGACTATTATTACGGCGGCATGGTGGTGGAGCGCTCTGCCAAGCTGCACCCGGCGCTCTACTACAAGGGCCTGCTGGAGGCCGCCCGGCGGCGGGGCGTCACCATCTGTTCCCAGGCCCCGGTCGAGCGCATCACGCGCCAGGGCAGCGGCTGGGTCGTGCAGACTGGCCGCGGCACGGTCGAGGCGGGCGACGTGGTGATCGCCACGAACGGCTATACCGGCGACGCCACGCCGAAGCTGAAGCGACGCATCATCCCCGTCGCCAGCCACATCATCGCCACCGAGGAACTGCCGCCCGACCTGGCGCAGTCCCTGATCCCCAAGGGCCGGACCCTGTCCGACACCCGCCGCGTCCTCTGCTACTACCGCATGTCGCCGGACAACAAGCGGGTGATCTTCGGCGGCCGCGCGCGCTTCACCGCCGTCACGCCGGAGACGGCCGCCCCCATCCTGCACGGCTTCATGACCGACCGCTTCCCGCAACTGAAGGGCACGAAAGTCACCCACGCCTGGAACGGCAACGTCGCCTTCACCTTCGATGCCCTGCCCCATACCGGCCGCGAGGACGGGATGCACTATGCGCTGGGCTGCAACGGCAGCGGCGTCGCCATGATGACCTATCTGGGGTACCAGACCGCGCGCCGCATCGTCGGCGGCGCCAACCAGCCCTGCGGCTTCGAGCTGCCGGAGTTCCCCGACCATCCGCTCTATTTCGGCAATCCGTGGTTCCTGCCGGTGGTGGGCGGCTACTACCGCTTCCGCGACTGGTACGACCGGCGGGCCGCCTGAGGTGGCGCTGGAACCGCTCGCCACGCTTGACGGCCGGCGCTTCGACGTCGCCGTCATCGGTGCCGGGGTCAACGGCGCCAGTGCCGCCCAGCATCTCCAGGCGGCCGGGTATACGACGCTGCTGGTGGACAAGGGCGATTTCGGCGCCGGCTCCAGCAGCCGGTCGAGCCGCATCCTCGGCAACGGCCTGCGCTACCTGGCGCCCGGCCGGTCGATGTGGGATTTCGTGCGCCACCCCTCCCGCTTCCGCACCGCCTGTCGCATGGCCAGCTATGCGCTGGCCAGCCGGACGCAGATGGTCGAGGAGACGGGCGAGCGGGTGCGCGCGATCAACTTCTGCTACCCGATCTACAGCGACAGCCAGTACGCGCCCTGGCAGATCCGGGCGGCCTTCGGCCTGCTGGGCGTGCTGAACCGCGGCGGCACCTCGCTCGGCTATCGCATGGTGCCGGCGGCCGAGGCGCTGGCCATGCCGCTGGTGCGCTGGATCCGCACGCCCGACAAGCTGCGCTCGGTGGCCCTCCACCACCAGTACCAGTTCGACTGGCCGGAGCGGGTCGTGCTCGACACCGCCTTCGATGCCGCCCGCATGGGGGCCGAGGTGCGCAACTACACCGCCGTCCGCGGGCTGGAGCGGTTGTCGCCCGGCGGCTGGCGCATCGGCCTGGCCGACGCCGCAGATCGCGGCCACGGCATCGGTCAGGCCACGGTCCAGGCGGCCATGGTCATCAACGCCGCCGGCATCTGGATCGACCGGGTGAACGGCCTGGGCAAGCCCGGCGCGAAGCGGCGGATCACCGGCACCAAGGGCGTTCATATCGCCGTCCGCCTGCCGCCGGAATGCCAGGACTATTGCGTCGTCAGCCTGAACCGCGACAACGAGCAGATCTACTGCGTGCCGTGGCGCGGTGGGCTGCACTACATCGGCCCGACCGAGTCCCTCTATGACGGCGACCCGGACGACATCCGCCCGACCGAGCCCGAGATCGAGTGGCTGCTGGAGGAGTTCGCCCACCTGGTGCCGGGCGCCGGCATCCGCCGCCAGGACGTGCGCTATGCCTGGGCCGGCGTGCGCCCACTGACCCACGACCCGGCCATGCCCAAGGGCAACCGGTCGCGCCGCATCCACGACCAGGCGGACGATGGCATGGACGGCATGCTGTCGATCACCGCCGGCCCGATCATGAGCCACCGGGTGGCCGGCCGCGACCTGGCCGCTGCCGTCGCCGGCCGCATCCGTCCGTCGGCTGCCCCGCAGCCACTGTCCTATGCCGCCCGCGCCCTGCCCGACGAACCGGGATCGCCGGCCGTCCTGAACCAGGAGCCGGGCATCAGCATCGCCCAGCTCCGCCATGCCGCCCGGACCGAGCAGCCGCACGACCTGGTCGACCTGCTGTTCCGCCGCGTCGGCCTGGGCTGGGGCGACAGCATGGCGCGCGAGGGGGCTGCCACGGCAGCCCACGCGGTGGCCGACATCCTGGGCTGGGACGAGGCGCGGATCGCCCGGGAAGTGGCCGGATATCGCGACTATCTCGACCGCATGCACCTGCTGCGCGAGGCAGGCTGAGGGGTCAGCCCGCCAGCGCCGGCAGGATCACCTCCCGCACCAAGTTGGTCGGCGGCCGCCACTGTTCCGGCTGGTCGTAGTTGCCGGCGGTGATGGCCACCACCAGGTCGATCCCCGGCCAGACGAACAGGCGCTGCCCGCCATTGCCGATGGCGCCGCGCCAGAAGCCGCCCGCCTCGAAGCGGCCGAGATACCAGTGGTAGCCGTAGCCGCGGCCATCCTCCAGCCGTGCCCGCGGCTGGAAGCTGGCCGCCAGCCAGTCGGCCGGGACCACCTGCCGGCCACCCGCCTGCCCCTTGGCCAGGATCATCCGGCCGATCCGCGCAAGGTCGCGCGGCACCATGCGCAGGCCGGACGCCGCCGACGGCGTGCCGTCATGCCCGCGCGTCCATTGCGTCGCCCCGATGCCGAGCGGGTCGAACAGCGCGGCCCGGGCGAAATCCGGCAGTGCCTGGCCGGTGCCGCGCTCGATCAGGCGGCCGAGCAGCGTCGTCGCGCCGCCATTGTAGGTCCAGTGCTGCCCCGGCTCGGCCAGGATCGGCCGGTCCAGCACGAAGCGGTAGCGGTCGGCCGCCATCTCCATGGCGATCTCGCTGTTGGCGGCACTGGTATAGGGCAGGCTCTCGTTCCATTCGGTCCCGAGCGTCATGGTCAGGACATGGCCGACCGTCAGCCGCGCCCGTGCCGGGTCGGCCGCCAGGTCGGGATATTCGGGGAACTGCGCCAGCAGCGGCTGGTCGGGCGCCGGGACCATGCCGCGGTCGAGCGCGATGCCATAGAGCAGCCCGACGATGCTCTTGGTCACCGAGCGGAGGTCGTGCAGCGTGTCCGGCCCGAACGCGATCTCGCCCAGGGGCGTGCCCCAACTGGCATCCGGCCCGCGAAAGTAGCGTTCGAAGAAGATGCGCCCGCCGCGCAGCGCCACGATGCCGTGCAGCCCATCCAGCCGCCCGGCCGCCTGCGCGGCCGCGAGCCGCTGGTCGAGGTCCGGCTGAAAGCCGGCAGCCGCCGGCGAGACGGTCTCCAGCGCCGTGGCGGATGCGGTGGTTCCGGTCATCAAGGCGGCTCCGGCTAGGGTCAGGATCTGGCGGCGCGTCGGCATTCCCGTCTCCGATCGAACGTCCCAGCGTAGCCGACCGGCCTTTGCCGCGCTTGCGGATATGCGGGGGAGAACGGCCATTTTGGCCCTGGCCAGCCGCGCCCAGGCGGCTATCATCGGCGCCAAACCATCCCGGCGGGGCAATACCATCATGGCGGCAGAAGAATACGGCGCGGGTTCCGGCGTCGGCGAGGAACGCATCCGCAAGCTGAACGCCGCGGGCCTGCCCGCGGTGGAAAAGGCGACGAGTCGCGACCGTGGCGCCGGGCCGTTCGGCCGGCTGGTCCTGCGCGGTGCCACCATCATCGACGGCACCGGCGCGCCGCCGATCAGCCCCGTCGACATCGTCGTCGAGCAGGGCCGGATCACCGCCATCGAGAAGGTGGGCCTGCCGCGCCGCCTGTCGCGCGACGCCCTGCGGCCCGCGGCCGGCGACCACGAGATCGACTGCACCGGCAAGTATGTGACGCCGGGCTTCATCGACTGCCACGGCCATGTCGGCACGCCCTACCACGCCATGTCGGGGCCGATGGCCCCGGCCGACTATGTCTACAAGCTGTGGCTGGCGCACGGCGTCACCACGGTGCGCGAGATGGGCTGCCTGAACGGGCTCGCCTGGACGCTGGACCAGCGCGACCGGGCGGCCCGGCACGAAATCGCGGCGCCGCGGATGGTGGCCTACGCCTACTTCCCGGCCGTCAACGACATGATCAAGACCATCCACACGCCGGACCAGGCGCGGAGCTGGCTGCAGGCGGTGAAGGCGCTGGGCGCCGACGGCATCAAGTTCTTCGGCGCCCCGCCGCAGATCATGGAGGCCGCCCTCGACGAGTGCCGCAAGGTCGGGCTGCGCTCGGGCTGTCATCACGCCCAGCAGGCCGTGACCCGCATGAGCACGATGACGACGGCGCGCTGGGGCCTCGGCAGCCAGGAGCATTATTACGGCCTGGCGGAATCCCTGTTCGAGAACCGGGTGATCCAGGACTACACGCCCGACTACGACTATGGGGACGAGTATTTCCGCTTCGCGTTTGCCGGCCAGACCTTCCGCCAGGCGGCCCAGCCCGGCAGCGCCAAGTGGAACGCCGTCATGGACGAGTTCCTGGAGCTGGGCTTCTCGTTCGTGCCGACCTTCTCGATCTACGACGCCAACCGCGACCTGATGCGCACCAGGCGGGCCGACTGGCACCGCGACTACACCTGGGCTGGCCTGTGGAACTACTACCAGCCCGCCAGCGGCGGCCATGGCAGCTACTGGCACCGCTGGTCGACCAGCAACGAGGTCGACTGGAAGCAGAACTACCGGCTGTGGATGCAGTTCATCAACGAGTTCAAGAACCGCGGCGGCCGGGTCTGCACCGGGTCGGATTCGGGCTTCATCTTCCAGACGTTCGGCTTCGGCTACATCCGCGAGCTGGAGCTGCTGCAGGAGGCGGGATTCACGCCGCTGGAGGTGCTGCGCGCGGCCACCATCCAGGGCGCCGAGCTGCTGGGCTTGCAGGAGGAGACCGGCAGCATCGAGGTCGGCAAGTCGGCCGACCTCTTGATCCACGACCAGAACCCGCTGGCGGACTTCAAGCTGCTCTACGCCACCGGCGCCATGCGCCTGAACGAGGAGACGCGGCAGGTCGAGTGGCCGCGGGTGCTGCGCTACACCATCCGCGGCGGCGTCATCTACGACGTGGAGGAACTGCTGGCCGACGTGCGGGAGATGGTGGCCGGCAGCCGAGCCGCCTCGCCCGAGCTGCCGGTGCCCTGATACCAGGGATGGCCGGGACCGACTTCCACATCCTCTGCGGCTTCCTGGGCAGCGGCAAGACGACCCTGCTGCTCGACTTCCTGGCGGGCCAGGATGCCGCCGACACCGCCGTGCTGGTGAACGACGTCGGCCGGATCGACGTGGACGGTGCCGTCGTCGGCCGCTCGTCGACCGGCCTGCCGGTCGCCATGCTGCCCAATGGCTGCGTCTGCTGCTCGATCGGCAACGAGCTGGTCGCCAGCGTCGAGACGCTGGTGGCCGACCGCGACGACGCCGGCCTGCCGCCCTTCCGCCGGATGATCCTGGAATGCAGCGGCCTGTCGCGGCCGGGACCGATCGTCCGTTCGCTGGGCGACCTCGGCCGGCACGATTTCCGGGTGCGGGTGCTGGCGACCTTCGATGCCGGCCAGGGTGCCGCCCACGCCGTCCATTTCGAGGAAGCCGCCGCCCAACTGGCCGCCGCCCAGACCATCGTACTGAGCAAGCTCGACCTGGACGGCGCGGGGCCGGTCGAGGCCGCCGCGGCCGCTGCGCGCGCGATCAACCCCTTCGCCCGTCTGGTCGCCGAGCCCGATCGCGCCGCACGGGCGGCAGCCGCCTTCACCGGCCACGGACCAAGTGCGGCAGTCCCGCCGGCGCCGACCGTCGTCGGGCTGCGCGGCCTGCTGCACCCGCGGATCGCCGTCTTCCTCGCCACCGTCCCGCCCGGCCGCCCGTGGGAGGCGATCGCCCACTGGATCGAGGACCTGGCCGCCCGCTGCGGCGACCGGCTGCTGCGGGTGAAGGGGCTGGTCGCGGTGGCAGGCGTCGACGGGCCGGTGCTGGTCCAGGGGGTCGGCACCATCTTCTCCCCGCCCGTGCGCATGCCACCCGGCAGCGGCGGCGACCTCGGCTCGGTCGTCGTCATCGCCCACGACCTGTCGGCGGTCGACCTGGCCGCCACCTGCGCGCCTCATGGGGTGACGATCGGCCAGTAGCGATCCCATCGAATTGGCGCAGATCGTCCGCCGCCGCAAATGCCGCCGAACCTATAGTGGTGTATCCGGCACCATGCCGGCGGGAGGCGAGGATGCTGAAGCGCGGTTCGACAGGGCCGGCCGTGGCCGCACTGGCCGGCAAGCTGGCCCAACTCGGCTATCACGGCGGCGCCATCACCGAGACCTTCGACGACGCCCTGGCCCGGGCGGTCAAGGCGTTCCAGATGCAGAACGCCGACAGCGCCGGCCGCCCCCTGGTGGTGGACGGCGTCGTCGGCCCGGTCACCGCCTGGGCGATCGAGCAGCGGCTGGGCAACACAGCGCCTGCTGCTGCGCCCCCCGCGCCGCCCGGGCTTGCCATGCCGGCCACCGGCGGGTCGGCCACGGCGCGTGGCGCGCTGAAGGCGGCACTGGCGGAGATGGCGGCCGGCCATGGCGAGGTCGGCGGCAACAATCTGGGCCCGCACGTCGCCCGCTACCTGAACGGCATCCTCGCGCCGCCGGCCGACTGGTGCGCCGGCTTCGTGTCCTGCTGCTTCAAGGATTGCGGCCAGCCCATGCCCTTCGCCTACACGCTGGGCGCGCGCGACGTGCTGCAGAAGATCCGCGCCAAGGGGTGGGAAATCCGCCCGACCGACGCCGACCCGCCGTTGCCGGGCGACATCATCGTCTGGTGGCGCGGCACGCCGTCGGGCTGGCAAGGCCATGTCGGCTTGGTCCATTCCTACGCCAACGGCATCGTGCGGACGATCGAGGGCAACAAGACGCCCAAGGTGAACAGCTTCACCTACACGCTGGCCAGCATCGACCGGCTGCTGGGCTTCGGCCGGGTGCCCTGATCAGCCGGGTACCCTGATCAACCCTGGGCGGCGACGAAGGCCGTGAGGTCCGCCGCCAGGCCGCCGTCGTTGATGATGCGCGGCACCTTGTTCTGCCCGCCCAGGCGCCCGCGCCGCTTCATCCAGGCAGCGAAGGTGCCGGGCGGCACGGCCAGGACGACCGGCGCCGCCATCCCGGCCCGGTGGGCGCGATAGTCGTCGTTGAGGTCGGCCAGCGTCGCATCCAGCACCGTCGTGAAGCGCTCGACCGCCCCCGGCGACGGCAGCGTCGCGAACTCCACCACCCAGCGGTGGCCGCCGAGTGGCGTCGTATCGTCCGGGAAGACGGCCATCATCGAGAAGTCCGTCAGGTCGGCGTCGATCGCGAGCGCCGCATCGGTCGCCGCGCGCTCCACCTCCTCGCCGATCAGGTGCTCGCCGAAGGCGGACATGCCGTAGGACGTCCGCCCCGTGATCAGCACCCGCGGCGGGTCGAGCGAGACGAGCCGCACGGTGTCGCCGATGACATAGCCGAAGAGCCCGGCGCAGGTCGTCAGCACCAGGGCATAATCGACCCCCAGCTCGGCGTCGGCAACCCAGTGGCGGGAGGGCCGCGGGCTGTCCAGCTCGGCCACCGGGACGAACTCGAAGAAGAGGCCATGGTCGAGGTTCAGGCGCATCCCCTGCCCCGGCCCGCGGTCGGCCGCCGCGATGAAGCCCTCGCTGGCCGGATAGACCTCGCGCAGCTCTGCCGCGGTGCCGGCCAGCAGCGCCTCGAAACGCCGGCGATAGCCCTCGAAGCGCACGCCGCCATGGATCAGCAGGTCAAGGTCGGGATAGGGCCGGCCGTCAGCCCCTTGTTCCCGCCGCAGCGCTGCCACCCGGTCCAGCAGCATCAGCAGCCAGCTCGGCGTGCCGGTCAGCGCCCGGATCGGCTGCGAGAGGGATTCCCGCGCGATGCGCTCCAGCTTCTCCTCCCAGTCGGCCAGCAGGGCCAGTTCCGGCCCGGGAAAGGAGAAGGGCCGCGCCCAGGGCGGCAGGGTCCTGGCGGCGATGCCGCTGAGGTCGCCCGACAGCACGCCCGGCGCCTCCTCCACCAGGGCCGTGCTGCCGCCCAGCATCAGGCTGCGCCCGGCGAACATCCGGCTGGCCGGGCGGGCCGCCAGGTGGTGGACGACGGTGTCGAAGCCGGCGCGGACGTTCGACCGCCGCATCTCCGGCGTCAGCGGCAGGTACTTGGTGCGCCCCGCAGTGGTGCCGGAGCTGACGGCCAGGAAGGCGATCAGCCCGGGCCAGGAGACGTCGACCAGGCGGGGAAAGGCCGGCTCCCAGTAGTCGGTCCAGAACTGCTCGTAGCGGCGCAGCGGCACGGCCGCCTGGAACTCCGCCACGTCGGTCACGCCGGTGAAGCCATGATCGCGGCCGAAGCGGGTATGTTCGGCCCGCCGCAGCAGGCGCAGCAGTGTCCGGCGCTGGGTCGCAACCGGGTCCATCCGCGCGAGCTGGCGCCGCCGCAGCGCCGCCAGCGCCCGGAAGACCCGCGTCGCGTCCGGCCGCGCCATCAGCCGCGCGGCCGGGCAAACACGCTGTTGAGGAAGTTGCCGACCTCCTGGTTGGAGCGCTCGCGCACCGCGTCGTCGCGCCCCATCAGGTAGCCCTCGGAGCCGACGCAGAGCGCCAGCATCAGCTTGCGGGTGAAGGGGTTGGTCATCGGCACGCCGATGCCATCGGTGCGCACCACCAGGTCGTTGTCGACGCGGAAGCCGCAGCCATCGAGCAGCCGGCCGATGCGCCGCGGGCCGGCCCAGTTGCCGTCCCACTGGTGATAGGCGCCGGGATAGACGACCGTGCGAACAGCCGACCCGCCGGCCCGCAACTCGTCGGCCAGCGCGTTGCAGCGCACCGGGTTCATTAGCTCGTCGCCATCGCCCCAGGCCATCAGCACCGGCGCGCCGGTCGTGCGCTCGTCGTCGAAAGTGGTGATGCAGGGGCCGTAGAAGGCGACATGGCCGGCAAAGCGCGTCGGCCCCAGCCCGAACCGCCCCGCCGCCCGGTCGGCGATGCCGGCATTGGCGGCGAAGATGCTGGACATGGCGCCATAGGAGAAGCCCCACAGCGCCACCCGGTCGGCGTCGATCTCCGGCCGCGCCTTCAGCCAGGCCAGCGTCGCATAGGCGTCCGCGATCGCCATGGTCTCGGTGATCTCGATGATGCGGTCGACGAAGCTGGTGGCCAGGTCGCGCCGGGCGGCAAAGACGTCGACCACGGCGGCGCCGATGCCCATGGCCGCCAACTGCCGGCCATAGGTCAGCTCGCGCGCGTCCAGCACCCCGCCCGATCCGTGCAACAGGACGACCGCCGGCGCCTTGCGCCCGGGCGTGGCGCCGGCGGGCGGGAACCAGGTGACTTGCGCCTGCGCATCCGGCACCTGCGGCCCGCCCAGGTCGCGCGGCACGAAGGGACTGCTGCTGGGAACGGTGACCGCCTGGCCCGCCATGGCGGGCGGCGCGTCTGGCCACCGCTCGGGCACGGTGGGCGATGCCAGCGCGGCGAACGGCGCCACCGCGGCGAGGGCGAAGATCGAGGCACGGAGGCGGAACGGCACGGTCTCTCCCCTGGTGTCGGGCCGCCCCGGTCGGGGCGGACGGCCGACTACAGATAGGAAGCCGCCGGCCGTCCCGCCCCTCAATTTTCCGCGAGCTAGTTAGGCGACAGTGCGCAATAGGACGACGTTGGATCGACGCCGAAATTGGGACATTCGCATTTTTGGGCTCAACGTCCGAAGGCTGCCGCTTCAGATGTAGTGCTTGAACGGCAGCGGGGGCAGATCCTCGATGGGCGCGGCCGTCAGTATCTCGCCCACGTCGTCGGCGAAGCGCAGGGTCACCGGAATGCCGTCACCATAGATGCAGGCGTTGAAGTTGAGCTTCGTGAGCCCAAGAACATCCCGCATTACCTGCGTCAGGTCGCCCTCGCCACGGGTGATCTCGACCGAAAGCGGATTTGGCGCCTCTCGACCAGGATAAGTCTGCAGGTCGGGAATGAAACCCACAGTCCATAGGTAGCCCTTGCGCCGACTTATCGCTAGGGCAGTCCCGCGCAAGACCGGGCTGCGCGTTCGACGGTAGAGCTTGATCTCGCGCGTCGTCTGGATCCGCACCCCGACTAGGGTCGTCTCCGGGCCGACCGCGCTGCTGAATCCCTGCCACTCCGCGTCACTGAAATTCTGTTTGGCGTGGATGAAGAGCTCCTTTGGTGGACACCCGTGCCTATCCGTGTAGGCCTCCACCACGAGGCCTGCGATTTCCTTTGCCTTCGCTTCGTCGAGATGAAATTCCAAGGTGGTGGGCGAGTACCAAGGCCCTACGGCCCCCTTGAAAACGACGCCGTCACCCGACCCCAAGAACATCTGAGCGCCGCAGCAAGCATTTCCGGGCGCACCGTCCGCATCGGTTTTCTTGAAGACCAAGCCGATGTAACAGACATCCTCACGCACTCCCGCGAGGGCCCACGGTCGGCCGCCGGCCTTGAAGAAGGCGGTGGTGGACAGATTCCAAGCGACATTGGCCGGGTCTTGCAGCAGTCGCTGCTGCCCATTCTCGGCGTTCACGCCTTCTGGGTCTAGGGTCGATTCCCGAACTATCTGCAGCACGACCTTCTGGTCGAGGAGGCGCGCTTTAAGCTGGTTATGGAAATCGACCTCATAGCGATACGGCTCGGTGGCAATATTGTCCTCAGCGAACAGGGAGGGTGCCCGAAGGAACCCCTTCGCCATCTTCGCCGAGAGACGCTCGGTCGTCGCTGTGCGTTCGGGAGTGGGGATGGTCGACTTGGGTCGGCAAAACCTGTGTACCTCGTCCGGGATGACGACGAACCACACGGCTGGCACGCTGTCTTCCTCTCGAAGGAATTTGCGGATCGCACGGTCGAAGAGATCGACGGTCTTATAAACTCGCTCGTGGGCGTCAGAGATACGGACTGTGCTCGACAATGAGGGGCCCGAAAGTTCTATCGCCGCGACCGGCATCAGGGGCCACCGTGTCTTGAAGGCGGCTTCAAAGCCTGGGAATGCGAGGTGGTGCTGCTCGGCCCGGGCAGCCGGGATGTAGCCCGTAATTTTGCTGACCCACAATTTGTACCGGGCGATTCCTTGGCGGGTGCCGATCACCCCGACCCGCATCTCCGCCGGCTTGCCTTCATCAATCATCGGGCCGAAGAGGAACAGGCCGTCCTTGGGATCGGGTAGTCTTTGGTCGTGACCAAACAACAACAGAGGCTCTTCGATCATCTGCAGGGCATGATCGTGCTCAGTCATTCTCGAGCTCCGCGGGTTCGCCCACAAGCAGATCCTCGCCGACCTCCACGGGAGGGTCAGTCGGCGTTTCGTCATCATCCCCGGTTGCGAGCGTCCGAGTCTTGACAAATGGGTCCGGACAAGTGATGGGAGAAGTAAAGAGAATTGGAAGAGACCCGACATACACTCGGGCAAAATCGCCCATTGGTAGGACGATCTGAAAGGCGTCGCCCCCAATCCACGTCGCGTAGGCCAGCAGGAGGTCGCGCCACTGATCATTCCACCAGTTGCGGCAAAATCCCCGCCGAAGCCTGTGCATCTTCTCCACGCTATCGAGAGGCGTCCGGCCGTCTTCCGAGAAGACAATGGTGGCCTTCATCACGAAGTGTGATTGCACGCCGATCACGGGCTTGGCGATGAACCCGAGATGCCAGTAGACGCTGCGCTTCTCGCTTCGCCCAACCATAGCCTTGCGCCGCCGCTTGCCGGTGTGATCGACGAAATGGGCCGTGTCCTTTTCGATCAGATGCCTAGGAAAGAACCAAGCGACGGAGTTGTCCGCCATCTCGAACGGCAGGAGCCCTTTGGCGGCCATGGTGTTGTTCCAACCCTGCCGAAGCATATTGACCACCAAACGACGCGCATCTGCGCGGCGAACGGCCGGCATTGCAGGCGGCGTGCCGGCCAGCATGGCGTCGAGCGTCAGTAGGTAGTGACGTTCGATGTGTTGATCGGGCAGACCGAGCGCGAGATCGACCGCGTTCCCGAACGTCCCAACCAGTCGGTGATATGGAAACCAGGGGAGTCGGGTCCCAGCCATAAGGCCCTTCACGGCCGATTGGGGAACCCCGATCGAAAAGAGCGAGACCTCCTCCGGCATGGCCGTTATCGGAAGCCAATTCGACACGACCGTCTCCGGTTCGGCCACCGGCATCTGCGTCGCCTCGAACCGCCGTGCGCACCAAGAGGCAACATCCGCCGACTGGATCGCGCCCTTCGGTACGCCGTCGCGTTCGAGAACCTCGAAGACTCGGGCGAGCGCTGGAGCCCAGCCTGTTGTGAAATCGATAGCGTTCTTGCGGGCGATGTTGGCCTTGAAGTCGGAGAACGGCACATCCTCGATCCGAACCGGGAGGACGAAGCGATCGACCTTGTCCGAGCGCTCGACCATGACGGCCAGATTGATCTCGTCCTTCACCCCCTCCTTCCGAAGCGCTGCATTCGAGACCACGAGAATAAACTTCGCCGTATGCCGGCGTATCGCATCCTCAATATCGTCCCAGAATACCTCCCCGCCGATCAAGCGAGTGATATCAGACCAGACCTCGTAGCCGGCGCTGGCGAGCTGCACTCCGAGCCAGCGAACAAAGTCGTTCTCCTCTGGGTTGGCATGGCTGATGAAGACGAGCCGACGCGCAGGTTGTGGAGACGATGACTGTGTCGATGATGGACTCACTCGGAAATCCTAGCGTGATTCAGCGGAGGTTTCCTGTTTTGCTCCGGTATTGTCAAACGTCGATCACAAGGTATGCGAGAGATGTGTTTTAACCGCTGCACTTATCGCTAAGCTGGTGGGACGCTTATATGGCTTGACCTTCGGAGCTATCGAGAGCGCCCATTGAAATGGCCCGATGCTGCTCGCGCTCACGCCGCAAAATCACTTGTCCATTTGCATACTCCAAGAATGGCAGATGTCCGACCCAGCGGGCTGTTGAAGAAGGTTCACGAGCGGCCTAGCCGACGTGCGGGCGCACGTTTTCGAGAAGGCGAGTGGTTCCACATCCGTTCGTCCACCCCCGGCGGACGAACCAGCGGAACATCAGATCGTACTACAGCCCTTCCATCAATTGACGCTCCGAGCGGAATGCAACGCCGGCAGCAGCATCGCCCGTCCAATCCCGAACGAGATGGAATCTCTCACCCAGCCGATAGGCCAGCGGGTCCTTCAACAGCCTGCTAGTCTAGCTGCGCGCCCGCAGCTCGGCCTGGGCGCGGGCGATGATCCCGGGATAGCGCTTGCCCGGATACATCGGCATCTTGCCCAGCGAATCGAAGCCGGGAATGCCCTCCATGTGGCGGACCATGCGGTCGCGCATCGCCTGGTCGGGCAGTGGGCCGGTCAGCGCGCCCATGTTGTCGCGCAGATGGTCGGGATTGGTGGTGGCCGGCACCGCGCAGGTGATGGCCGGGTTCGAGATCACCCATTTCAGGAAGAACTGCGCCCAGGTCGTGGCGCCGAACTCCTTGGCGAAATCCGGCAGGGGCCGGCCCTCGACGATCTTGAACAGTCGCGCCTTCTCGAACGGCATGTTCACCAGCACCGCCGTGCCCTTCTCGGCCGCCGCCGGGATGATGCGCTCCTCGGCGACGCGGGTGTGGATCGAGTAGTGGACCTGAACGACGTCCAGCCCGCCGCGCTCCACCCACTGGGCCATCGGCTCGAAATATTCGAGCTGGTGGTGCGAGACGCCCAGGTGGCGGATGCGGCCTTCCTTCTTCCACGCCATCATGATCGGCAGGATGACGTCGACATTGACCAGGCTATGGCACTGCATGGCGTCGATCTGCGAGCGCCACAGGCGCTGCATCGAGCGGTCGAGGCTGCGCTTGGCGTGGCTATCGTCGGCCAGGAATTCCCCCGTCGACCAGACCTTGTTGGTGATGAAAAGCTGGTCGGCGATGCCCAACGTGGCGGCGAAATGGCCGAGATTGACCTCGCCCGTGCCATAGAGCGGCGAGGTGTCGACCAGCCGGCCGCCGGCCTCCCAGAACTGCTTGGTCACCTGGAACAGGTGCTCGCGCTTGTCGCCCGGCAGCAGGTCGAAGGTGAGATAGGTGCCGAGCCCGATCGCCGGCACCCGCTCGCCGGTGCGCGGGAAGGCGCGCGTGATCGCACCCTCGCGCAGCCAGCCTTCCGGCCGGACCTGCGCGGTTGCCGCCGGTGCCGGCGCCTGTGCCATCGCCCGGCCGATGCCCAGGGCGCCAACAGGGGCGGCCGCCGCGGCCACGCCCAGTCCAAGCCCACCCGCCATCACGCTTCTGCGCGAGAACTGCCCCTGCTGCATGTTCCGTCCTTCCCTGCCGGCCGGGATCGCCCCGGCCCCCGTGGTGGCGCCAATATGACGGCGGCACGCGCCCGCGGCGCTTCCTTTCGTGATGCCATGCGCAGGATTCTGACAGGAATCCGCGCGGCGCGGCCCGATCCGTGCTCCTCTCGGGATGTCGCCGCCAAAGCGACCGGAGGGGCCGATGGCGCAACGGGTGCTGGAACCGAGATCGCAGGGTTGGCGCAGCTTCGGCTGGGGCCAGGGCTCGTTCGACACCGCCCATCGCCCGCCGACGCCGCTGGTCGAGGGCACGATCCACACGCCCGACCACCTGGTCCTCGTCACCCTGCGCGGCGGCGCGCGAAGGATCGAGGTGAGCGCTGCCGGCGGCCACCGCTATGCCGGCCCCGACCGGCCGGGGGCCGTCTCCTTCGTGCCGGCCGACTGCGAACGCCGTCTGGTGCTGCGCGACGTGGCCACGGAGTGGGCCTCGATCGCGCTCGTCCCAGACGCCATTCCCGACCTGCTGGACGGCGACGGGCGGATGCTGGACCTGCCGGCCTTCAGCAATGGCGAGGACCCCTTCGTGGCTGGCATGGTGGGCGAGATGGCCCGCCTGCATGCGGCCGACGGGAATCTCCAGCCGCTCTATTGCGAGACCATGTCGCGGGCGCTGGCCTGCTATCTCGTGCGGCGCTACGGCACGCCGCGCCCGGCCGCCGCCACAGTCGCCTGGCACCTGCCGGCCTGGCGCCTGCGCCGCATCGAGGACTATGTCGAAGCCAACCTCGCCGCCGACATCCGGGTGGCCGACCTGGCGCGGCTGGTCGGCCTGTCGGCCGGCCATCTGCACCGCGCCTTCCGGGCGACCACCGGAACGACGCCGCTGGAGTTCATCAACCGCCGCCGCATCCATCGCGCCAGCGCCATCCTGGCAACCGAGGGGCCGACCGTCGCCGAAGTCGCACTGCGGGTCGGCTTCCTCAGTCCCAGCCACTTCACCCGCACCTTCCGCCGGGTGACGGGCCGCGGCCCATCGGCCCGCCGGCCGGGTCCCTGAATGATCTGCCGCCGCCCTCACCCACCTTCGCGGTCGTAGTAGTCGACCGTAGCCTCCGCCCGGAACATCTTGCGCAGGCCCCGGTCCCCCCGCTTGCCCGCGACGACCAGCACCTTGCCGGAATCGGGGTATTCGCAGGCCTCGACCGCGACCAGGGTCGACAGCGCCAGGTAGCGCATGGTCGTCCTGCCGGTGTTGATGATCTGGTGCGCCACTTCCGGCCCGCCGGGCGGGCAGGCGACGACGTCGTGCGGGCGCAGCGGATAGCGCCGGTCGCCAAAGCGAAGCTCGCCCTCCCCCTCCAGGATGAGGAACATCTCCTCCTCGCCATGGTGGTTGTGGAAGGGGCACTGCACCTTGCCGGGCGGCAGGACGGTCAGATTGTAGCCGAGGTGCCGGGCGCCGATATGGTCGCCGATGGTGGCCCGGCTCGAGGTGTAGATGCCGTTCTCCTCGACATCGTCGAACTCGACCTCGTCCAGGTTGATGACAGGCTTCACCATGCGGGGTCTCCCGTTCGCGGTTGCCGTCTAGACGTATCCCGGCCCGTCGATCAGCGGGTGGGCGGCCAGGAAGTCCTCGTCGATCTCCACACCCAGGCCCGGCCCTTCCAGCGGGCGCACGGTGCCGTCGACCTCCAGCGTGAAGGCATCCGAGCAGAGCCGGTCGCGGAACAGGTTCACCTTCGCGGTATCGGCCTCGAAGTAGCCGCCATTCTCGATCGCCGCCAGGAAGTGGACCGAGGCGGCCATGTTCAGGCCCGTTACCGACGTGTGCGGGTTGATCGGCAGCCGCCAGGCCGAGGCGAGGGCCGCGATCCGCAGCCCCTCGGTGATGCCGCCGCACTTCGACAGGTCGGGCTGCAGGATGGTGATGCTGCGATCTTCCACCAGGCGGGCGAACTCGTAGCGGGTGTAGTGGTTCTCGCCGGCCGCCAGCGGCACGGTGCCGAACCGCCGGGCCTCGGCATAGGAGCGATGATCGTGGGCCGGGAACGGCTCCTCCAGCCAGGCCACCGCGTTGGCATCCAGCACCGGCATCACGGCGCGCGCGTCGGCCAGGCTGTAGGCGGTGTTGGCGTCGGTCAGGATGGCGACGTCGGCCCCCAGGCCGCGGCGCACGGCCGCCACCCGGGCGCCGTCGAGCGCCGCCGTGTCGCCGATCCGCAGCTTGAGTGCCCTGTAGCCGCGCGCGACCATGCCGTGCGCCTCCTCGACCAGCTCGTCCGGCGGCTGGTAGCCGAGCGAGATGCCGCCGGCATAGGCCGGCACCGCGCGCGCCGAGCCGCCCAGCAGGCGATAGAGCGGCCAGCCGACCGCCTTGCCGCGGATGTCCCACAGCGCCATGTCGAGCCCGCTCATGGCCATCGCGGCGGCCGCCCCCATGCCGTGGCTGGCGAGCTGCATCTTGTAGATGCGCGCACCCACGCCCGACACGTCGGCCGCGTCCATGCCCATCACCAACGCCTTCAGGGTCGTCTCGACCAGGCGGGCGATGGCGCCGGGCGAGCGGCCGGCATGGGCCTCGCCCCACCCGACCAGCCCGTCGTCGGTCGTCACCTTCACCAGCACCGCGTCGCGCTTGACGGTACGGCCGATGCCAAGCGTGACCTGCCCGTCCTCGGGCAAGGGGAACGAGATGGGGAAGGCGCGGACGTCGGCGATACGCATGGCGAGGGGCTCCTGGGCGCTTGGATCTAGCGAAACGAAAGGTTGGCCGGGCGCAGCTCCATCAACTCCACCGGCAAGGCCTGCCAGGTGATGTCGCGGCGCTTGCCGTAGAAGATGGCGAACTGGTGCAGGACGGCGGCCGGCGGGTCGTCCTCCTCCAGGATGGTCAGCATGCGCGACCAGGCGGCGAGCCGCGCGGCGGGGTCGAGGCTGCCTTCCAGCACCGTCCCCAGCCGGTCGAACTCGTCGTTGGCCCATTCCGGCGCCCCGCGGCGCACCGGGCTGCCGGGACCATAGAGGCGCCAGACATGGCCGGCCGGGTCGGGATAGATCATGGCGTTCGACCAGTTGCGGATGCCGCGCCCGGCCGGCTCCAGGATCTGGGTCCAGTTCTCCTTGAGCAGCAGCACGATGTTGAGGCCGACCGCCTTCCACATCTCGGCCAGGGCCTCGGCCGTGGCGATCTCGGTCGCGTAGTAGTTGTTGTTGATGCGGTACTCGATCGGCTGGCCGCGATACCCGGCCTCCCGCAGCAGGGTGCGGGCGCGGGCGGGGTCATAGGCCGGCTCCGGCCTGTCGGCCAGGTAGAGCGGGCCGAAGGCCGGGAACTGGTTCCCGCGGGGGATGCCGACGCGGCCATCCCACAGCGTCTCCACCAGCAGGCGGCGGTCGATCGCCAGCGACAGGGCGCGGCGCACGCGCACGTCGCGCAGCACCGGGTTGTTCTGGTCGAAGACGATGACGCGGGTGTTGGTGATCGGCCCGCCCGCCACCTCCAGCCCCGGGCGGCCGGCGACGCGGGCCAGCTGGTCGGGCGGCAGGTCGGTGACGATGCCGTAGCGGCCCGTCTCGAGCCCGGCCAGGCGGGCCGCGACCTCGGGGGCCGCCTCGAAGCGGACGGTGGAGGCCGTGGGGCGGCCGCCCCAGTAGGCGTCGTGGGCGGCCAGTTGCACGAAGTCGTTGTCGCGCGAGTCGACCAGTCGATACGGGCCGGTGCCGACCGGCCGGCGGGCCCATGCCTGGAAATCGGGCGCCGCCCGATAGGCCGCGGCCGACACGATCTGCGCCGGGAAGGTCGCCAGCCGCTGCTCGATCAGCGGGTCGGGCCGGCGGGTGACGACGCGGATGGTCGATTCGTCCACCGCCTCCACCCGCTCGATGCCGCCCAGCAGCGGCCGGGTCTGGGCGCGCAACGGCGCGGTCTCGCCCGACATCCGCTCCGGCCCGAAGGTGAAGACGACATCGGCCGCCGTCAGGGCCGTGCCGTCGTGGAAGCGCACGCCGGGCCGCAGGGTCAGTTCAAGCGTGCGCTCGTTGACGCGGTGCCAGGCGGTCGCCAGGGCCGGGACCAGCTTGAAGCCGTCGGTGGGGTCGAGCCCGATCAGCGTGTCGAACAGGTTGTGGTTCACCCGCCAGGCGACGTTGCTGACGCTGTGGGCCGGGTCGAACAGCGGCGGGTTGCGCTGCACGCCGATGCGCAGCGCCGGGCGGTCGTCGGCCGCGGCCGCTGCTGCGGCGACGGCAAGAAGGGCAGCCAGCAGGGCCGCGACTGGCCGGACCATCGGTCGGCTCCCCGGGGGTGGATGGGCAAGGCCGGCATCCTTTGGCATCATGGCCATCCTGGCAACCCGTCCCGGTGCATAGATCGCCATGTCCGCCCGCCTTCTGCCGATGACCGAGCATCTTCGCGACTATCTCCTGTCCGTGTCGCTGCGCGAGACGGACGCACAGCGCGAACTGCGGGAGGCGACCCTGTCCGTGCGGGGCGCGCTGATGCAGATATCGCCCGAGCAGGGGCAGTTCATGGCCCTGCTGGTGGAACTGACCGGCGCCCGTCGGGTGATCGAGGTCGGCACCTATACCGGCTATTCCGCCCTGTCGGTCGCCCAGGCCCTGCCCGCCGACGGCAAGCTGATCTGCTGCGACATCAGCGAGGAGTGGACTTCCATCGGCCGTCCCTATTGGGAGAAGGCCGGCGTCGCCGGCCGCATCGACCTGCGCATCGGCCCGGCCATGGCGACACTCGACGACCTGCTGGGCCAGGGCTTCGGCGGCGATTTCGACATGGCCTTCATCGACGCCGACAAGGCGAACTATGATGGCTACTACGAGCGCTGCCTGCTGCTGCTGCGGCCGGGCGGGCTGATCCTGATCGACAACGTGTTGTGGAGCGGCGCCGTCGCCGACCCGGCCAAGGTGGACGCCGACACCCAGGCGCTGCGGGTCCTGAACCGCAAGCTGCACGGCGATCCACGGGTCAGCCTGTCGATGCTGCCGATCGGCGACGGCCTGACGCTCGCCCGCAAGCGGGCCTGACGCAAGGGAGGGGAAGGATGAGCGGCCACCATCACCACCATGGTCATGGTCATGGGCATGGGCATGACCATGACCACCACGACCACGACCACGACCATGGCGAAGAGCAGCACTGGACCGAGGTCGAGCTGCGGGTGAAGGCGCTGGAATCGTTGCTGGTCGACAAGGGCCTGGTCGACCCGGCGGCGATGGACGTGCTGATCCAGACCTACGAGACCAAGGTCGGCCCGCGCAACGGCGCCCGCGTCGTGGCGCGCGCCTGGGCCGACCCCGCCTACAAGGCACGCCTGCTGGCGGACGGCAGCGCCGCCATCGCCGAGTTGGGCTACACCGGCCGCCAGGGCGAGGACATGGTGGTGCTGGAGAACAGCGAGGCCGTCCACCACATGGTCGTCTGCACGCTCTGCTCCTGCTATCCGTGGCCGGTACTGGGCCTGCCGCCCGCCTGGTACAAGGCCGCCCCCTACCGCGCGCGGGCCGTGCGCGAGCCCCGCGCCGTGCTGGCCGAGTTCGGCGTCGACGTGCCGGCCGACCGCGAGGTGCGGGTGTGGGATTCGACGGCCGAGCTGCGCTACCTCGTCCTGCCGCAGCGCCCGCCCGGCACCGAGGGGATGGACGAGGAGGCCCTGGCCGGCCTCGTCACCCGGGACTCCATGATCGGCGTCGGCCAGCCGCTGCCGCCGGGGGACGCATCTTGAACGGCGCCCACGACCTGGGCGGCGTCGACGGCTTCGGCCCCGTCCTGCGCGAGGTCGACGAGCCCCTGTTCCACCACCCGTGGGAGCGCCGGGCCTTCGGCATTACCCTGGCGGCCGGCCTGCTCGGGCGCTGGAACATCGACATGGCCCGCTTCGCGCGCGAGGACACCAGCCCCGTCACCTACCTGAACGCCACCTACTACGAACAGTGGCTGCGCGGGCTCGAACGGCTGCTGGTCGAGCGCGGGCTGGTGGGCGCGCAGGAACTGGCGACCGGCGTGGCCGAGGGCCCGGGCGCGGTTCCCGCCGTACCAGCCGAACGGGTGCCGGAGATCCTGGCCCGCGGCCGGTCGTCGCTGCGCGCGCCGCCCGAATCCGCCCCGCCTCGCTTTGCCGTCGGGACCCGCGTGCGGGTGCGCAACCTCCACCCGCGCGGCCACACCCGCATGCCGCGCTACTGCCGGGGCCAAGTGGGCACGATCGCCCGCGACCACGGCGTCCATGTGTTCCCCGACAGCAACGCCATGGGCCATGGCGAAGCCCCCCAGCGCTGCTATGCCGTGGGCTTCGCCGCGCGGACCCTGTGGGGGCCGGATGCGTCGCCCGTGGATCAGGTCATGGTCGACCTGTGGGACCCCTATCTGGAGGCCGCGTGATGGCCGATCTCGCCCAGTCCCCCGACCTGCCGCGCGATGCCGACGGCCCGGTCTTCCGCGAGCCCTGGGAGGCCACGGCCTTCGCCATGGCCGTGCGCCTGCACCAGCAGGGCGTCTTCACCTGGACGGAATGGGCCGAGGCCCTGGCCGGCGAGATCACCGCCGCCCAGTCCGCGGGCGATCCCGACCTGGGCGACACCTACTACCGCCACTGGCTGGCCGCGCTCGAACGTCTGGTCCGGGCCAAGGGCGTGCTGACGACCGAAGAAATGACCGACCGCCGCGACGCCTGGAACCGCGCGGTCCGGGCGACGCCGCACGGGCAGCCGATCGAACTGGGGCGCGGGTTGGTCTGAGCCCCCGCCCCCAATAGACGCTGGCCGATCTATTCACGCTTCACGGCCCTAAGGCCGTTCCGGACACGATCCGCGATCGCCTGCCGGGCGTAGGCGAAAAGACGGGGCGGCAGGTAGCCATAGTCGGGACGCCACGGCCGGATCCCGGGGACCGCACGGAGATCGGGTCCAGGCCATCGAAAGCGATTCACTTCCGTGACGACTATCCAGGACCGTGCGTGATCCAGCCCCAGCCGCTGCTTTACAACCGGCGGAATCTCCACGGCTGTCGAAGGGTCGACCGGCGCACTATGGGTGATCGGAGCGACCGTCACCTCCAAGCCCCCGTCGCGATCCTCGATGGTCAGGATCACCGCGCATGGGCGGTCCTTCGTCCCCTGCTCCATGCCCCGGCGCTGTTCGTCCCACCAGAGGTAGCTGTAGCGGATTACCAATCCAGGCTTCGGCTCCGGCAGGCTCACGGCCGCCAGTCACCAAGTTCCGCATCCAGATGCGCATGCTCCGCAGGGACTTCCGCAGTGGCAAGCGCCTGTAGGAAATCTTCGCCCATGTCTTCGACGCGCCGCACCTCCCGGTCGCGGCGCTTCAGGCGCTCATATTCCTTTGCCGACAACAGGACCAATCCGCCCTGGTCATCGCTCGTGATCGACACCGGTTCGTTCTGCGCAGCTTCCTGGTATTGCCCGAACCTCTTCCGAAGCTCGGCGGAGGTCACGACTAGCATTGCCAAACCTCATCCTTTGCCGTCACCAATATATGGGTACCAAGCCGGCGGCGCAGCCCCCTACCGCCCGCCACCCACGTCGAACAGCGCGCCGGTGACGTAGGCGGCGGCATCCGACAGCAGCCAGAGCACGGTCGATGCCACCTCGTCCGGCGTGCCGGGGCGGCCGGCGGGGATCTGGGGGCCGAAGCCGGCCAGGAACTCGGCGCCCCCATGCACGTCGTGGATATCGGTCGCGATGATACCGGGGCGCACCGCGTTGACGCGGATGCCCTCGGGCGCCAGTTCGCGGGCAAGGCCCAGGGTCAGGCTGTCGACGGCACCCTTGCTGGCGGCGTAGTGGGTTTCCTGTGGCAGACCGCCGGTGCGCGAGACGATCGAGGACAGGTTGACGATCGCCCCGCCCGCCCCGCCGCGACTGGTGGCCATGCGGCGGGCGGCCTCGGTCATGGCGTGGTAGGTGCCGGCCACGTTGACCGCCAGCACCCGCTCCAGGGCGCCGGCCTCGGGCTCCAGGACCGGGAACCGTCCACCGATGATGCCCGCATTGTTGACGAGCCCGCCGAGCGGACCCAGGGTGCGGTCGACGGCCGCGAACAGGCTGGCGACTTCGGCCGGATCGGCGATCTCCGCCTGGAAGGCGGCGGCCGTTCCGCCGGCGGCGCGGATGTCGGCCACGACCTTGTCCGCCGCCACGGCCTGGCCCGCGAAGTGGACGGCGACGTGCCACCCGGCCGCCCCGGCCTGGCGGGCAACGGCGGCACCGATGCCGCGGCTGGCGCCGGTGACCACGAGAACCCTGCCCTGCGCTGCCATCGCCACCCCCGGATAGTCGTCCGGCCGATTATCCGTCGCCGCGGCCGGGCAGGCGAGGCAGAATTGGCGGCACTGGGAAGGAGACCATGACCATGGCCAAAAAGAAGAGCCCGCCGCCGACCGCGGCCGAGCTGAAGGACCTGGCGCAGCGCCTGGAGACCCTGCTGCGGCTGCGCACCCTGCCTATCGGCATGCGCCATTTCGACGACCACGACAGCATGGCCGCCGTGCCCGGCCTGCGCCGGCCGCGCGCCGGCCGGGCCTTCTCGACCTGCCAGATCGTGACGCAGGCGCGGGTCGCCGGCCTCACCATCGGCATCACCCACGACAATGTCCGCCCCTGGAGCAATTGCGGCGGCGTCATCGGCCTCAACGCGCCGTCCGACGACTACCTGTCGGGCCGCAAGATGGAGGGCGTGTGGTTCGCCGACCGCGAGAACGCCCGCCTGCACCAGGCGCAGATGCCGCGCGTGGCGCCCGGCCGGCATGTCGGGCTGGTAGTGTCGCCCCTGCGCTCGGCCCGGCTCGACCCGCCGGACATCTGCCTCTTCTACGGCACGCCGGGGCAGACCATCCTCTTCGTCAACGGGCTGCAGCATGGCCGCTACAAGCGGTACGACATGAGCATCACCGGCGAGAGTGCCTGTGCCGATTCCTGGGGCCGGGCGCTGGCCACGCGCAAGACCTCCATCTCCATCCCCTGCTATGCCGAGCGGCGCTATGGCGGGGTGGCCGACGACGAAATGCTGGTCGCCTGTCCGCCCGACGAGTTCCGCCGCGGCGTCGAGGGGCTGGAGGCGCTGTCCAAGGTCGGGTTGCGCTATCCGATCCCCCCCTATGGCGCCAACATGGATCCGGGCGAGGGCATGGATGTCAGCTACGGCGACGGCGGCAAGCGGTCGGCCTGATGCCGGGCGGGGTTCCCATCGCCACCCCGCCGATGCACAATGCATGAAATAAGCAGTCTTGGGAGGAGAGCGGCATGAACGATTCCGCCGCGCCGCGAACCCTGTTCGAGAAGATCTGGGACCGCCACCGCATCATCGAGCGCGAGGACGAGCAGGTGCTGCTGTTCGTCGACCGCCACTTCATCCATGACGGCACTGCACCGGCCTTCGCCACCCTGCATGGCCGCGGCATGGCGCCCAAGGCGCCCGAGCGCATCTTCGCCACGCCCGACCACTACGTGCCGACCAGCCATCGCGACGTGACCGCCATCGCCGACCCGGAGCGGCGCGGCATGGTCGAGGCGCTGATGCGCGACACCAGCCGGCACGGCATCACCATGTTCGGCCTGGACGACCGCCGCCAGGGCATCGTCCATGTCATCGGCCCCGAGGAAGGGCTGAGCCAGCCCGGCATGGTCATCGTCTGCGCCGACAGCCACACCTCGACCCATGGCGCGCTGGGCGCCTTGGCGTTCGGCGTCGGCATGACCGAGACGACCCACGCGCTGGCCCACCAGTCGCTGTGGCAGCGCAAGGCCCGGAGCATGCGCATCACCGTCGACGGGCCGCTCGGGCCGGGCGTGGTGGCCAAGGACGTCATCCTGGCCATCATCGCCAAGATCGGCACGGCCGGTGCCACCGGCCATGTGGTGGAATATGCCGGCGAGGCCATTACCGGCCTGTCGATGGAAGGCCGACTCACCCTCTGCAACATGTCGATCGAGGCCGGCGCGCGGGCCGGCATGGTGGCGCCGGACGAGGTCACTTATGCCTACCTGGCCGGCCGCCCCTATTCGCCGAAGGGCGCCGAATGGGATGCGGCCCTGGCAAAATGGAAGGCCCTGCCGAGCGACCCCGGTGCGGTGTTCGACACCGAGGTGACGCTGGACGGCCGTGCCATCGAGCCGATGGTCACCTGGGGCACCAGCCCGGAGGATGCGCTGCCGATCGGCGGCGTGGTGCCCGACCCCGCCGATGCCGCCGATGCCGAGCGGCGCGGGGCGATGGAGCGGGCGCTGGCCTACATGGGGCTGGAGCCGGGGATGCGGCTGGCCGACATCCCGGTCGACCGCGTCTTCATCGGCTCCTGCACCAACGGCCGGATCGAGGACCTGCGGGCGGCGGCCGCCGTGGTCGCCGGCCGCCGCGTGCCCGAACAGGTCGAGGCCTGGGTGGTGCCGGGATCCGGGCTGGTGAAAGAGCAGGCCGAGGCCGAGGGGCTGGACCAGGTGTTCAAGGCGGCCGGATTCCAGTGGCGCGAGGCCGGCTGCTCCATGTGCCTGGGCACCAACGGCGAGATCGCCCGGCCGCAGCAGCGCTGCGCGTCCACCTCCAACCGCAACTTCGTCGGCCGCCAGGGGCCGGGTGCGCGCACCCACCTGATGGGCCCGGCGATGGCGGCGGCCGCCGCCGTCACCGGCCGGCTGACGGACGTGCGCACGTTGCAGGCGGGGGGCTGAGCCATGGAGCGCTTCCAGCGGCTCGACGCCATCGCCGTGCCGATCGCGCGGCCCAACGTCGACACCGACCAGATCACCCCTGCCCGCTTCCTGCACAAGCCGCGCAGCGACAACCATGGCAACTACCTGTTCCATGACGTCCGCCGCCTGCCGGACGGGACCCAGGACCCGGACTTCGTGCTGAACCGCCCCGCCTATGCCGATGCCCGCATCATCGTGGCCGAGCGCAACTTCGCCTGCGGCTCGTCGCGCGAGAACGCGGTCTGGGGCCTCTACGACTATGGCTTCCGGGCCGCCATCGCCCCCAGCTTCGGCGACATCTTCGCCGCCAACGGGCTGAAGAACGGGTTGCTGCCGGTGCGCCTGCCCGAAGAGGTGGTGGCGGGGCTGATCGAGACCTTGCAGGCCGAGCCCGGCGCCAGCGTCGCCATCGACCTGGAGGCGCAGACGGTGACCCTGCCGGACGGCACGGTGCACCCGTTCGAGATCGACCCCTTCTCGCGCCACTGCCTGCTGAACGGGGTCGACGAGCTGGAATACACCCGCGAGCTCGCCCCTGAGATCGACGCCTTCATGAACCGCTACGGCCGCGAGAACCGCTGAGCCGCCCCACCCCATCTTCGAGGAAGCCCCCATGAAGATTCTTCTGCTGCCGGGCGACGGCATCGGCCGGGAAGTGACGTCCCAGGCGGTCAAGGTGCTGCGCGCGGTATCGGCCAACGGCCCCCAGTTCGAGATCGCCGAGGCCGCGATCGGCGATGCCGGCCTAGCCGCCGCCGGCGACCCGCTGCCGGCCGAGACGCTGGAAGCCGCGCGCAAGGCCGACGGCATCCTGTTCGGCGCCGCCGGCACCTATGAAAGCGACCTGCTGCCGCCGGAGAAGCGCGGCGGGCACGGGCTGCTGCGGCTGCGCAAGGCGCTCGACCTCTATGCCAACTTCCGCCCGGTCTTCGCCTTCCCGGAGCTGCTGGGGGCGTCCACCCTGCGGCGCGAGGTGGTCGAGGGCGTCGACCTGGTGGTCCTGCGCGAGCTGACGGGTGACATCTATTTCGGCACGCCGCGCGGCATCCATCGCGACGAGGCGACCGGCGAGCGCGTGGGCATCAACACCATGCGCTACACGGAATCGGAGATCCGCCGCGTCGCCCATGCCGCCTTCAAAGCCGCCCGCCTTCGGCGCAGCAAGGTGTGCTCGGTCGACAAGGCCAACGTGCTGGAGACGACCGCGCTGTGGCGCGAGGTCGTGACCGAGGTCGGCCGCGAGTATGCCGACGTGGCGCTGACCCACCTCTATGTCGATGCCGCCGCCATGCACCTGATCCGCAGCCCGCGCGACTTCGACGTGATCGTCACCGGCAACATCTTCGGCGACATCCTGTCGGACGCGGCCGCCATGCTGACCGGATCCATCGGCATGCTGCCGTCGGCCTCCATCGGCCCGACCGGCAAGGGGCTCTACGAGCCGGTGCACGGCTCCGCACCCGACATCGCCGGCAAGGACCTGGCCAACCCGCTGGCCTCGATCCTGTCCTTCGCGATGATGTTGCGCCTGTCGCTGGGCCAGCCCGAGGCGGCCGAGGCCGTCGAACGCGCCGTGCGCACGGTGCTGGCCGAGGGCTACCGCACCGGCGACATCATGGAGCCGGGCGCCCGCCTGGTCGGCACGGAGGCGATGGGCGACGCCGTCACCCGGGCCGTGCACGGGCAGAAGGTCTAGCTAGGCCAGCCGCGGCACCGCATCGGGGAAGCCCGTCCAGCCCGAGAGCATCGGCGTCGGCAGCACGTCGTCGACGCCGAGAATGCCGGGATGGAGGAAGGCCATAGCCGCATTGCAGCGAAAGACGACCGCGCCCGTCGGCCAGTCCGCGAGCGACGTGTCGAAAGCGCGCATGGCCCACTTGCCGTCGCCGGCCGGACGGATCGAGACATAGACCTGGGCCGGCGGGCTGCCCTGGGCCACATGCTGGAAGTCGCACCGGAAAAGCCCGTCCAGCGATCGCTCGAACCGCTGCCGCCAAGCGGAGGATGCAAGCACGGCGGCACGGACGGCAGCCCCGGTCGGCGATTGCGGCGCGTGTTCGCAGATGAGATCGAGGCCCAGCGAACGCACCCAGGCCCGCATGGCGGGCGTCGCCAGGTCGTCGGGCAGGAAGGCGATCCGGCGGCGACCTGGCAGGCGTTCGGCGGCAATGGCGAGGTAGCCGGGCAATAGCGCCCGAACCTCCTCGATCCGCACGGCCGCCCCCCACGAGCGCGCCCGCAGGGCGAAGGTCGCATACTCGGCCGGGCCATAGGGCACGGCCAGCGCGGCCAGCACGAAGTCCGGCACGGGGGCTGAAAATTTGCGGCGGAGATAGGCGAGCGCTGTGCGCACCACGATCCGCTGCTCCTGCCGCCCGGCCAGATCGACCAGGCGCTGCCAGTCGATCCGTTCCTCCTCCAAGGCGAGGATGTCGAGCGAATCCGATATCCAGCGAATAGTCGGCACCGGGTTGCGCGGAATGCCGTGCACGATGCCGTGGTAGAGCAGTTCGGTCGGCGCCAGCGTCAGCGCCGGGATGCCGAACAGCTCGAACCGCTCGGCCGTGTCCCAGAACGGCCGGTCGGGGTCCGGCCCGGCGGCCCAGGTGCCGGCCAGGCGCCAGTGCAGGTCGATCTCCAGCCGGTTCTCGTCCATCACCGAATAGCCATGGCGCAGTTCGAGATGCAGGTCGCCCAGCAGCGGGTCGTCCAGGACGGGGCGGAAGCGCGCATCGGCCACGGCCATGGCGCGGCGCGCATCGGCCGGGCGGACCAGCAGGTCGACATCGGCCATCGGCCGGAAGCCGGCCGACATCGTGGTCGACTGCACCAGTGCAGCCCCCTTCAGGAAGATGCACTCGATGCCTTCGGCCCGGAACCGCCGAAGGATCTCGCACGCCCAGCCGAACAGCAGATTGTTGCGGTAGTAGGAGCGCCGGAACATCCCCTTCAACCGGCCAAGGAAGGGATGGTCGGGCGCGACATCGCGCAGGCGCTGGTAGAGCAGCGGGTAGAGGCGGTAGCAGCCATCGTCCATGGCCGTCATGTCGACGTTCGCATCCCAGTCCGCGAACAGGGCCGCGGCCTCCTCGCGCGGGCCATAGATGATGGCCAGCAGCTGCTCCTGGACGGGCGTGATCATTCCGGGCGGCAGGATGCCGCTGTCGCCGGCGTCGTGTGCACTCATTGCGGCTTTTCCACCAGTCGGCCCAGAGCGGCCATGGAGGGAACGGGGACCGGCTGGCGCAGCCTGAGCGCCAGCGCGCGCACGGTGGCGGTCGGCACGGGGTCGAGCCCAGCACGGGCCGGCGGCGGGTGCGATTCCGGCCAGTCTGCCGCGGCATCCCGGAAAGCCGTCGCCGGGACGGCGACCCCGATGGTGCCCTTCGGCCCCTGGCCATGGCCGGAATGGACGCCCAGCAGGTGGATGCGGCCATCCACGATCGCCAGGATGGGCGACCCGGAATCGCCGCGAACGGCGTCGCAGTCATGTGCCAGCAAGGGACGCCCGCCCCCGGCCGGCCGGACATTGCAGCCCAGCACCGCCATCGGCAGATGGGCCCGATCCTGCCCGTAGCCCGCCCGCAGGATCGCGGCATCGGCACTCGGCAGCGCGAAGGCGGGCGCGATCCAGCCGACCTGGTTGCCGACGGGCTGGGCCAGGGTGACGATCGCCCAGTCGCCGGCAGGATCGCCGGGCGGGCCATCGTGGCCGCGACGGATGGCGATGGCGGGCGCTGTCGCCGCCCATTCGCCGCGGCCGTAGCCGGCCAGGAAATGCACGGCTTCCGGCCGCAGCGGTTGCCCGGTGCGGCGGTTGTAGAGGCAGTGGGCCGCCGTCGCGACCAGGCGCGGGGCGATCATCGTGCCGGTGCAGCGCTGGCCGATGCTGGTGTTGAGCCGGCCGATGGCGCTCCAGGGATATTCCCCCGGCTCCACCACCCGGCGATCGTCGGTGCCGACGATACCGGGGAGCGTCGCCTTCTGGGCGTAGGCCGGGCCGGAAGCGGCCAGTGACAGCAGTGCCGCGACGATGGCGAGCCTCATGCCGCCACCGCCGCCCGCCAGCCGGGTTCGAGCGCCGCGCGATCGAGGTCGCGGCCGATCATGACGAGGGCAGACCGGCGCGGCCCCGGCGGCCAGGCGGCCAGCAGGGTCGGCGGATGGAAGACATGGTGGACGCCGTGGACGGCCAGGGGCGTCGCCTCGCCCGCGATGTCGAGGATGCCCTTCACCCGCAGCAGGTCCGGGCCGCGGGCGGCGCGCAGCCCCGCCAGCCAGGCCGAGAGGGCCATCCAGTCCAGCGGCGCATCAGCCTGGAGGCAGACGGCCTGCACGGCCGGGTCGTGCCGCACGCCGGCAAAGGCATCCAGCGCCAGCCAACGGACCGTATCCGGCACCGGCCGCGACGGATCGTGGAGGCCGGCGCCGAACAGCCGATCGGGGTCGATCTCGCCCTGCAAGGCGTGGAAGATCGGGGCGGCCGGGTTCAGCCGATGCAGCCTGTCGCGCAGCGCGTCCACGACCGCCGTCGTCGCCAGGTCGGCCTTGGTCAGGACCAGGCGGTCGGCGATCGCCACCTGCTTCACGCTCTCCGCATGGCGGGCGAGCTGGTCCGCGCCATGCAGCGCATCGACGGTGGCGACGACCGCGTCCAGGCGATAGGAATGCAGGATCAGCGGGTTGGCCAGCAGCAGTTGTACCAGCGGCGCAGGGTCGGCCAGGCCCGTCGTCTCGATCAGGACACGGGCGAAGGGCGGCACCAGGCCTGCCTCGCGCCGGGCCAGCAGGTCGCGCAAGGTCGTCTCCACGTCGCTGCGCACCGCACAACAGATGCAGCCCGACGGCAGCACCAGCACCTCGCCCGCGACAGCCTCGACCAGCAGATGGTCGAGCGGGACGTCGCCGAACTCGTTCACGATCACCGCGCTGTCGGCCATCCCCGGCTGGCGCAGCAGCCGGTTGACCAGGGTCGTCTTGCCGCTGCCGAGGAAGCCCGTCATCAGCGACACCGGCAGGCGACCGGCGGACTTGTCGCGATCGAACAGGCTCATCGGCCGGCTCAATCCGGCTGGAACGTGCGCGACGCGAAGAAATCCGGCCAGATCGGCAGGCCGCGGATCGGCACCGTGCCGTGCGCGCCGACGATCGACGGAAACGGCAGGCCGCCCAGGTCGTCGACGCGGAACACGACCGCGCCCAGCGGCCAGGCGGTGAGATTGGTGAAGAAGAGCCGCATGCCCGACTGCCCCTGCGCGTTGCGGTAGACCCGGGCATAGAGCGAATTCGTCGGCAGGTCGATGGGCGCGTCGAAGCGGTAGAGCCGCCCCTGGCCGGCGGCGGGCGGCCGGGCCGTTTCGGGTTGCGCCTGGAGCTGTGCCCAGGCCATGCGCCAAAGGGCAGCTTCCCGGTCGAACTCGCAGACGAAATCCGCGCCGATGCTTTCCAGCCACGCGAACATGCCGGGATCGGCGTCGCGCCCGTTCAGGTAGATGAGGCGTCGGCGCCCGGGCAGCCGGGCATCGACCATCGGCAGGCGGGCCTCGACCAGGCGACGGGCATCGGCCTGGTCGGGCCTGGTCCGCTGCTCGGCCGTTACCATGCGGAACTCCGCCTCCTCGTCGGCCTCGACGTCGCCCGCCAGCAGGTCGAGGGCATGCGCCGGGACGACGCCGGGAAAGCGGGCGTGGAGATAGGCAAGCCCCCGGCGCAACAGCAGCCGCCGGCGATAGTGGGTCGCCAGGAAGGCCAGCCGGTCCCAGTCGATGCGGGTCGGGCCGGCGGCGATCAGCTCCAGCGAATCCGACACCCAGCGGATCGCCGGGACCGGGTTGCGCGGGATGCCATGGACGATGACGTGGTAGAGCAGTTCGGTCGGCGCCAGCGCCAGCACCGGCCGATCCTGCAGCGTGACCGGGCGGGCCGTCTCCCAGAAGGGTGCGTCGGGCGCCTCGCCCGGGGCCCAGGCGCCGGCCAGGCGCCAATGCAGGTCGATTTCCAGCCGGTTCTGGTCGAAGACCGTGAAGCCGTGGCGCAGCTCGACATGGGCGTCGGTGGTGGTGCGGTCGACCAGCAGTTCGGCGAAGCGCGGATCGGCCACCGTGAGCGCGCGCCTGGCATCGCCCGTGCGCACCAGCAGGTCGACATCGGCCATCGGCCGGAAGCCCGAGGAAAGGCCGGTCGCCGGCACCAATGCCGCCCCCTTCAGCATCAGGCAATCCATGCCCTGCGCCTCCAGCCGCTCGACCACGGCGAGTGCCCATTGGAACAGGAGCTGGTTGCGATAGTAGGTGCGTCGGAAATAACCCTTCATGCGCCCGATGAAGGGGTGGCCGCCCGCGAACCCGCGAATGCGGCGATAGAGCTGCGGATAGAGGCGGTAGCACGCGTCGTCGAGATCGGTCAGGTCAATGCCGGCCTGCCAGGCGTGAAAGCGGTCCGGCGCCTCTGCCTCGGGGCCGTAGATGATCGTCAGCAATTCTTCCTGGAGGGGCGTGATCAGGCCGGCCGGCAGAATGGCGTCGACGAGGGGAACGCTGCTCATGCGGGTCGGTGTCTCCTGCCGGTCGGCCCAGGCGAAGGGCGGATTCTGCGCAGATCGTTATACGGAACCCCGAGGCCGAGCGTCGACCAGGATCGGCCGCCACGCGATTGGCTATCGGTGGCGAGAATGGTGTGGATTCTTCGCCGATTGCCGCCCGCGCCATATTGACATCGGCCGGGCCGCCGCCGAGCCTTCGCCCCAGGCGCGAGGCCGGCGTCCGAAAATGCCGCGAAAGCGCCGTTCAGCATCCGAATCAATCGGATACCCGCAAGGAAGGAACGACCATGAGCGACACGCGCGACGAAGGTCCTGCCCGGCGAGACTTCCTGAAGACGGCCGGGCTGGCCGGTGCCGCCGGGCTGGCGGTCGGCAAGTTCGCCGCCGCCCCCATCGCCACCGCCCAGGCGCAGACGCCGGCGGCCACGACGCCGCCCTGGTGGCCGTCGCGCTGGGGTGCCGACGACGAGAAGGGCGCCAGCAACTGGATGACGCCGCAGAACGTGCTGCGCGCCGCCCGCACCATCCAGGACGGCCGCATGTACCGGCTGGGCCGCACCTACGAGACCGGCATGCCGATGTTCGGCGCACGCGCCTTCGCCCTGCGCATCCCGGGATCGCCGACCGGCGGCCCGTTCGGCTCGAACAAGCTGATCTACCATGACGAGTTCCTGGCGACCGAGATCGGCCAGGTCGGCACCCAGTTCGACGGGCTGGGCCATATCGGCCTGCAGCTCGGCCGCGACGGCGACAAGAACGAGATGCGCTACTACAACGGCCACAGCGAGCAGGACATCGCCGATGCCTATGGCCTGAAGAAGCTAGGGATCGAGAAGCTGAACCCGATCTTCGCGGTCGGCACGCTGATCGACATGGTGGCGGTGAAGGGCGGCATGATGGACGCCGGCCAGGAGATCACCATGGCCGACGTGCGTGCCGCCCTGGCCCTGCAGCAGATGAGCGAGAACGACATCGGCGAAGGGGCGGCCGTCTGCTTCAACACCGGCTGGGGCAGCCTGTGGATGAAGAACAACGACCGCTACAATGCCGGCTGCCCCGGCATCGGCTTCGAGGTCGCGCGCTGGCTGATCAGCCGTAACGTGACGCTGGTGGGTGCGGACACCTGGCCGGTCGAGGTGATCCCCAACCCCGACAAGAACCTGGCCTTTGCCGTGCACGCCGAGATGCAGACCAAGAACGGCATCTTCTTCCACGAGAACCTGACGTTCGACACGCTGCTGGCCGACCGCAAGCACCGTTTCGTCTATTCCTTCACGCCCGTGCCGATCAAGGGCGGCACCGGATCGGCCGGCTGCCCGGTTGCCATTACCTGAGGCGCCGTTGCCTGAACCGCGATCCCGGGGTGGCCGCGCGGGCCCGCCCCGGGCTTCCCCTGCCCGGAGACCGCCGATGACCGCACGATCGGGCTTCGACCCGAAATCGCTGCCCGAAAGCAATTCGACCAGCTACCCCGCCCCCTATCGCGACGGCAACATGCAGCGCTGGTACACGCGGGTGGGCGACCATGCCGGGCTGACCGCCTTCGGCGTCAACCTGACCCGGATCGTGCCCGGCGGGCAGTCGTCGCACCGCCATTGGCATACGCGCCAGGACGAGTTCGTCCATGTGCTGGAGGGCGAGGCCGTGCTGGTGACCGATGCCGGCGAAGAGGTGCTGACGGCCGGCATGTGCGCGGGCTTCCCGGCCGGCACCGGCAACGGCCACCATTTCCTCAACCGCTCGGACGCCGACGTGCTGCTGCTGGTGGTGGGCGACCGCACCCCCGACGAGGAGGTGGGCTATCCCGACATCGACATGCACGGCAAGACCGATGCGGCCGGCCGCTTCCGCTACTATCGTAAGGACGGCACCCCCTACTGAGGTTCAGGCGCCCTCTGCCGCCAGCAGCGTGCGGTAGAGGGCGTCCAGCCGCTGCGTCACCGGCCCGCCGGGGCCGCCGCCGATCACCCGCCCGTCCACCGCCGACACCGGCGTCACCCCGCCGAAGGTGCCGGTGACGAAGGCCTCGTCCGCCGTGGCGACCTCCGCCAGCGTGAAGTCCTTCTGGTGCATGGGGATGCCGTTGGCCTCGGCCAGCGCGATGACGTTGCCGCGGGTGATGCCGTTGAACGAGAAGCGCCCGGTCGAGGTCCAGACCTCTCCCCGGCGCACGATGAAGAAATTGGTGGCGTTGCAACTGGCGACGAAGCCGTGCGGGTCCAGCATCAAGGCCTCATCGGCGCCGGCCTTCAGCGCCTGGATCAGGGCGGTGATCAGCGGCAATCGGCTGTGCGAGTTGATCCGCATGTCGAACATGTCGGGCGGGGTGGTGCGGATGGCCGAGGTGAAGAGGCGCAGGCCCTTCTTCTTCACCTCCGGGTTCGGCTCCTTCCATTCCGCGACGATGACGATGGTGGCCTGGCCGATAGTGTAGCGCGGGTCCTGGTTGGGCGTGCGCTTGATGCCGCGCGTCACCATCAGCCGAATATGGACGCCATCCACCATGTCGTTGGCGGTGATGGTGCGATAGAGCGCGCCCGCCAGCGCCATGCGGTCCATGCCGATGTCGATGTCGATGGCGGCCGCCCCCTCGTAGAGCCGGTCGAGATGCCGGTCGAGAAACGCGATCTTGCCCCCGACCAGGCGGAAGCCCTCCCACACCCCGTCGCCCAGCACGAAGCCGGCGTCGAACACGGACACCGTCGCCTGCGCGCGCGGAACCATGTCGCCGTTGACGTAGAGCAGCACGCGGTCGTTGCGCGGATCCTCGACGAAACCCTGGGAGCCCTGGACCATCTGTCACCCGGTAAGGCGGTGGCGGTGAAGTTCGCGATAGTATGGCTCGGCCGCGGCCGCCAGCGGAAGCAGCCCGTCGGCGAGCGCGGCACGGCCGGGCCGTGGCGGATCGAAGCCGGTCGAGCGCCAGACCGATGCGTACCAGTGGGTGGCCCAGACGCCGTCGCTGTCGCGCGGGCCCGCCGGCCAGGACAGCATCCGCTCGTCCCACGGCACGTCCAGCGCCCGGCAGAGGGCACCCAAGACGCCGGCCGGGTCGGCCAGGATGTCGGCCGCGTCCACCACCGGCGGCACGCGGCCGGTGCGCGCCCGCTCGCGATGGAACAGCTCAGCCTGCACCTCGTAGCCCAGGTCCTCGAGCGCGACGGCCTCGCGCGAGCGGACGTAGGAGGCAACGACCGCGCCCGGATCGCGGATCAGAAAGCAGTTGTCGAGCGCATCGATCCAGCCCCGGTCGACCTCGGGCAGCAGGTGATGGGCCATGTGCTTCTGGTAGAAGACCGACCGACCCTGGCGGCAACCGCCGGCCAGGCCATCGGCCACGGGCCGCCAGTCCGTCGGCTGGCTCGCGATCACGGCATCGCGGCCCGGATGATCCTTGCCCGTCCGGTCGAGGTAGAAGGCGTAGAGCGGTTCGTCCACCACCCAGGCATCCGGCCGGTTCTCCCACGCCCGCATCAGGGCCGTTGACAGGTTGCGCGGGCCCGACCACATGGCGATGCGCCGCACCACCGGCGATCTCCCCACGCTCGCATCCTCGTCCGCCGCAACAGGCTGGCCCGCCATCGCTTCCCCGGCACTACGAAAAACATCCGCGCGCACGGTACTTTGCGCCCAGATCCTGTCAATCGGCCGTGGCGGCGGGCATTGCCGGGGTCCGGTCCGCCAGCCATAGTTGCGCCATGGACACGATCAGCCCCCTGCCGCTCGTCCCCGCCGACCGTCTGCATCGGCAGATCGAGACGATCCTCGTCGCCTGGGGCATGGACCAGGCCATCGCCGCCGCCACCGCAGGTGTGATGGTCGACACCGACCTGCGTGGCATCGATTCGCACGGCGTCACCATGCTGCTGGGCTATGAGGAGCGGCTGCATGCCGGCCGCCTGAACATGCAGGCGGTGCCCCGGGTGGTGCGTGAGAGCCCGGTGACGGCGCTGATGGATGCCGGCGGCGGCCTTGGCCACTATCCGTCCCTGTCGGCGATGGACCTGGCGATCGACAAGGCACGGCGGATGGGCGTGGCGCTGGTGGCCGTGCGCAACAGCAACCACTATGGCGCGGCCGGCGCCTATGCCTTGCGCGCGGCCGAGGCCGGGCTGATCGGCATCACCGGGACCGGGTCGCGCACCCGCTGCGTCGTGCCGACCGGCGCGCGCGACGCCATGTTCGCGACCAACCCCATCGCCTTCGCCGCGCCCACCCGGCGCAACCGGCCCTTCGTGCTGGACATGGCGACCAGCACGGTCGCCGTCGGCAAGGTCAACATCTGCTGGCTGAACGACCGGCCGGTGCCGGCCGGCTGGGTCGTCGACGAGCAGGGCCGGGCAGTGACCGACGCCGAGGCGGCGCGCCGCTACTGCCTGCGCCTGGTCGAGGGCGGGGTGACGCCGCTGGGCGGGCTGCCCGCCATGTCGAGCCACAAGGGCTATGGCCTGGCGGCGATGATCGAGATCCTGTCGACCCAGTTGTCGGGTGCAATCTATTGCGGCACGGCCGCCGACGACCCGCGCGCCAAGGCCACCCCCTATGACGACCTCGGCCATTTCTTCCTGGCGGTCGACCCCCGGGCCTTCCGCCCCGACGGCGCCTTCGAGGACGAACTGGACGAGATGATGGACCTGCTGCGCGCCGCCCCGCCGGTCGACCCGGCCAAGCCGGTGCTGGTGGCCGGCGACCCGGAATGGGCCAATTTCGACCGCCGCCGCGTCGACGGCATCCCCATGCCGGTGAAGCTGGTGGAGCATGTGCAGGCGATCGCCGAACGGGCGGGGGTGGCGTTCGTGCTGGGGTGAGGCCCGGGCTGGCGGCTATGCAGCCGGCGTCCAGGGATCGATCACGGAGAGCCCGGCGGCGGCAAAAGCACTGGAATCGCGAGACGCCACGGCAAGCCCATGGGCAGCGGCGATCGCCGCGATATAGCCATCGGGCGTTGGGAACCCCCTTCCAGCGGCACGCGCCCGGACGGCAAGATCGGCATAGAGGCGTGCTGCCCTCATGTCGAACGGCAGGATGCGGCCCACGAAGATTTCCAACACACCGTCGAGCGCAGCCGCGAGCTTGGCCTTGCGCTTGCCCATCGGTAGCGCGCCGATGCCAAACAGCAACTCGGCGATGGTGACGCTGGATAAATACAATGTCTCCGCCGCCTGATCGTCGAGCCATTCGCGGACCGCTGGATCCGGCTCAGGCTTCATGGCCTCGCAGATGACATGGGTGTCGAGCAGGATCATCGGAAGCCCATAGGGTCGGCGGGCTTGTCGTCCCGGACCTGGTCAAGAGCCTCGACATCGGCATTGGTCAACCCGACCTTGCGGCTCAAGTCGGCCAGCGCACTACCGACGCGCAGCCGGTCGGCAGGACGCACGGCGGCCTCCAGGATGGCCCGCATTTCCGCTTCGGCGCTGCGATTGTGCTGTGCGGCCCGGACTTTCAGGGCACGATGCACCGCCTCGGGGAGATTGCGGATGGTGACGGCAGCCATGATGGCACCCCCTGGGAACGATAGCGATGATAGCACTGGTGACAAGATGATAGTTCTGTACCCGATCGTCAAACTGGCCGAATGTCGGACTTCCAGAACCATGAAGCAGTAGACCCGTCCGATGCGCCTGAAGGACTGCCACAACTTCCACGATTTCCGCCGGATGGCCGAGAAGCGCCTGCCGGGGCCGATCTTCAACTACATCGACGGCGCCGCCGACGACGAGGTCACCCTGCGGCGCAACACGGCGTCCTTCGACAGTTGCGACCTGGTGCCGAACGTCCTGCGCGGCGTGACCGAGGTCGACATGTCGGTGACGGTGATGGGGCAGAAGCTGGCGATGCCGGTCTATTGCTCGCCGACGGCGCTGCAGCGGCTGTTCCACCATCAGGGCGAGCGCGCGGTGGCCGCCGCCGCCGCCCGGTACGGCACCATGTTCGGCGTCTCGTCGCTCGGCACCGTCAGCCTGGAGGAGGCCCGGCGGATCAGCAACGGGCCGCAGGTCTACCAGTTCTATTTCCACAAGGACCGCGGCCTGAACCGGGACATGATGACCCGCGCCAAGGAGGCCGGGGTCGAGGTGATGATGCTGACGGTCGACAGCATCACCGGCGGCAACCGCGAGCGCGACAAGCGCACGGGCTTCGCCATCCCCTTCAAGCTGAACCTCGCGGGCATGGCCCAGTTCGCGATCAAGCCGTCCTGGGCGATCGACTACCTCACCCATGAGCGCTTCAAGCTGCCGCAGCTCGACGCCCACGTCTCGATGGGCGGCGGCGTCATGTCGATCAGCCGCTACTTCACCGAGATGCTGGACCCGTCGATGACCTGGGACGACGTGGCCGACATGGTGCGCCACTGGGGTGGGCAGTTCTGCCTGAAGGGCGTGATGTCGGTCGAGGACGCCCGGCGCGCGGTCGAGATCGGCTGCACCGGCATAGTGCTCTCCAACCATGGTGGCCGCCAGCTCGACGGCTCGCGCAGCGGCTTCGACCAGCTCGCCGAGATCGTCGACGCGGTCGGCGACCACATCGACGTGATCATGGATGGCGGCGTGCAGCGCGGCACCCACGTGCTGAAGGCCCTGTCGCTGGGCGCCAAGGCCGTCGGCGTCGGCCGCTACTACCTTTTCCCGCTCGCCGCCGCCGGCCAGGCCGGCGTCGAGCGCGCGCTGGAACTGATGAAGACGGAACTCGAGCGGGGCATGCGGCTGATGGGCTGCACCTCGGTCGACCAGCTAACGCGGGAGAACCTGCGCTTCCGGTAAGGGAACGCGCTGCCCGTCAGGCCGCCTTCGGGTCGGTGCGGATAGATCGCAGGACTTCCAATTCCTCCGGATGGCGATGAAGGATCTCTATAAGGCCGACCGCCGCGTCGCTGGGCGGCGTGGCCCCGCTCTCATACTTCTGGAACGCCCGCCGCCCGCCGCCGATCAACCGCCCAGCTTCTTCCTGGGTCAGGTTCAATTGCTTGCGCACCTTCCGCACGTGCGCAGCATAGGCGGCCCGCAATGCCTGGAAGACCCGATCGGATTCAGCGAGGTCTGTCCCCGAATGAATGGAATCGCCTTCATCGTCCGGATACCAGCCCGGCACTTCAACAGCGCGCGACATCGAACCGAAGACGATGGTCCGGATACGGGTGCCCCGTCGCAGAAGCTGGCCGGTTTCGGGGTGGATGCGGGTCTCAACCATTGTCCATCTCTTTGAACGACGTGAGCGTGATGTCGATCAGGGTTTCGCCTGCAAACTTGAGATAGAGCACCAACTCCTCCCAAGGGAGGTTGTAGGTATCGTGCCACACCCTGGGATTGGGTGGGCTATGCGCAGTCTCGGACTTGATAAAGTCACGAGGCTTGAGGGCCTGGACGACGGCCACTACGTCGGACAGCGTGAAACCCAGGGCGTGTGCGCCCTGGGCAGCGCTGCGCGTGAGTTCCAGCGTTTCGACGCGCGCAAACTTCGCCTGGACGGCGGTCAAATCGTGATGCGGCCGGCGCTTGATCACCGGCCGCAATGTACACCTTAAAGGTCCATTCTACAATATCGAGCGGCGCTCAATAGATCCCCAGCGCCTTCGCCCGGCCGACAGCCAGGGCGGCCACCGAATCCAGGTTCGGCGTGGCGATGCCGAGCTCGCGAGCGAAATCCTGGACGGCCAGCACGATGGCGTCCAGCTCGGTCGGGCGCTTCAGCTCGAAGTCCTGCAGCATCGAGGGCTTGTGGCCGCCGGTGGGGCCGGGCTTCAGGATGTTGTTGAGGCGGGTCTCGGCGTCGGTGTCGAGCGTCAGGCCGAGGGCCTCGGCGACGCGCTGGCCTTCCTGGAGGATGCCGAGCGCGATCGGGCGCAGCGCCGGGTCGCCGGCGATGTCGGGGATCGACAGGCCCGTCAGGGCGCACATCGGGTTCCAGGCGAGGTTGCCCATCAGCTTGATCCACACCTGGGCGCGGATGTCGTCGAAGACCGGCGCCTCGATGCCGGTGCCATCGAATGCCTTGGAGATGGCCTCGACACGCGCCGTCCGGCTGCCGTCCGGTTCGCCAAGCAGCAGGCGGTTGCGGACCGACTTGTTGTCGACGACGCCCGGCGCCACGATCTCGTTGGCCGAATAGATGACCGAGCCGACGACGCGCGAGATCGGCAGCCGGTCCCAGAGGACCCCCTGCGGGTCAAGCCGGGTCAGCCGGCGCTCGGCCTGCGGGCCGGGATGGCCGTGGAAATACCACCAGGGCACGCCGTTGGTGGCGAAGACGACGGCCGTGTCCGGCCCCAGCAGCGGCGCCATGCCATCGACCGCGGCCGGCAGTGCCGGCGCCTTGAGGGTGACGATGATCGCATCCTGCGGCCCGGCCCGGCGCGGGTCGTCCGTGGCGAACGGGCGGACATGGATGCGGTCCTCGCGCGTCTGGACGGTCAGCCCGCGGGCCTGGATCGCCTCGAGGTGCGGACCACGGGCGATCATCGTCACATCGATGCCGGCCTTCGCCAGGCGCGCGGCGAAGTTGCCGCCGACCGCGCCGGCGCCATAGATACAGATACGCATGGGAGAAGCCTCCGCCCGGACAGGAAGAACGCGGGCCAGCGAGGGGGTGGCGGGAAATTTCAGACGCTGAGATAGCGGCGAACCGCGGCCTCGTCCATCCCCTCGCCGGTCCCCGCCAGCACCACCTCGCCGCGGTCCATGACGACGAAATCGTCGGCCAGCTCGCGCGCGAAATCGAAGTACTGCTCGACCAGGACGATCGCCATCGTGCCGACTTGGCGCAGGTGGACGATGACCCGGCCGATATCCTTGATGATCGAGGGCTGGATGCCCTCGGTCGGCTCGTCCAGCAGCAGCAGGCGCGGCCGCATGACCAGGGCGCGGGCCAATGCAAGCTGCTGCTGCTGCCCGCCCGACAGGTCTCCGCCGCGCCGGCCCAGCATCGAGCGCAGGACCGGGAACAGGTCGAATATCTCCCCCGGGATGGTGCGCTCGGACCGCGGCAGGCAGGAAAAGCCGGTGCGCAGGTTCTCGTCGACCGTCAGCAGCGGGAAGATCTCTCGCCCCTGCGGCACCAGCGCGATGCCGCGCCGCGCGCGCTCGTGTGGGGGCGCGTTCGCCAGTTCCCGCCCCTCCCAGACGATACGCCCGCCGGTCGTCGGCCGATGGCCGGCGATCGCGCGCAGGAGCGAGGTCTTGCCCACCCCGTTGCGGCCCATGACGCAGGTGACGCGTCCGGGCGCCGCTGCCAGGGAGACCTTCTTCAGGGCCTGCGCTGCCCCGTAATGCACGTCGACCGCTTCGACCGTCAGCATGGCTAGCGTCCCAGATAGACTTCGACGACGCGCTCGTTGGCGCTGACGGCATCAAGCGACCCCTCGGCCAGGACCGAGCCCTCGTGCAGCACGGTGACGCGCACGCCCAGCGCCCGCACGAAGCTCATGTCGTGCTCGACGACGACGACCGAGCGGGTGCGGTTGATGTCGCGCAGCAGCTCGGCCGTCTGCTCGGTCTCGGCATCCGTCATCCCGGCCACCGGCTCGTCGACCAGCAGCAGGGCCGGCTCCTGCGCCAGCAACATGCCGATCTCCAGCCACTGCTTCTGCCCGTGCGACAGGGTGCCGGCCGACCGGTCGCGCAGCTCGGTCAGTCGGGTGATCGCCAGGATCTCGTCCAGCCGGTCGCGCTCGGCCCCGGTGAGACGGGCAAAGAGCGTGGTGAAGACGCCGCGCCGCTGCTTCACGGCCAGCACCAGATTGTCCCACACCGTGTGCATCTCGAACACGGTCGGGCGCTGGAACTTGCGGCCGATGCCGAGGTCGGCGATCGACGCCTCGTCCATGCGCGACAGGTCGTGCCGGCCGCCGAACAGGACCGTGCCCGTGTCGGGCTTGGTCTTGCCGGTGACGACGTCCATCATCGTCGTCTTGCCCGCCCCGTTGGGTCCGATGATCGCCCGCATCTCGCCCGGCTCGATGAAGAGCGACAGGCCGTTCAGCGCCCGGAAGCCATCGAACGACACCGAGACGCCGTCGACATAGAGGATGGCCGTGGTTTCTACGGTGGCGTTCATGGGCCCTGCTCCGCCGTGACGGGTGCGGTTGCCGGCGGCGGTGCCGGCTTGCGCCAGCGGATCGCCCGGATGGTGCCGAGGATGCCCTTGGGCAGGAAGAGCGTGACGACCACGAAGAGGGCACCCAGCGCGAACAGCCACACCTCCGGCATCGCCCCCGTCATCCAGGTCTTGAAGGCGTTGACGACGACCGCACCCAGTGCCGCCCCCACCAGCGTGCCGCGCCCGCCGACCGCCACCCAGATCACCGCCTCGATCGAGTTGGTGGGGGCGTACTCGCCGGGGTTGATGATGCCGACCTGCGGCACGTAGAGGGCGCCCGCCACGCCCGCCATCATCGCCGAGACGACGAAGACGAACAGCTTGTACTGGTGAACGCGATAGCCCAGGAACCGCGTCCGGCTCTCGGCGTCGCGGACCGCCACCAGCACCAGCCCGAAGCGCGAGGTGACGATGAAGCGGGCTATCAGGAAGCCGCCCGCCAGCGCCACGCAGGTGGCGGCGAAGAGCGCTGCCCGCGTCCCGCGTTCGCGCACGCCGAAGCCCAGGATCTCGCGGAAGTCGGTCAGCCCGTTGTTGCCGCCGAAGCCCATGTCGTTGCGGAAGAAGGCCAGCATCAGCGCGAAGGTGAGCGCCTGGGTGATGATCGAGAGATAGACCCCCGTCACCCGCGAGCGGAAGGCGAGCCAACCGAAGACGAAGGCCAGCAGCCCCGGAACCGCCACCACCATGATGGCCGCGAACCAGAACTGGTCGAAGCCCCACCAGTACCAGGGCAGCTCCTTCCAGTTGAGGAACACCATGAAGTCCGGCAGCGTCGGGTGGCCATAGACCCCGCGCGTGCCGATCTGGCGCATCAGGTACATGCCCATCGCATAGCCGCCCAGCGCGAAGAAGGCGCCGTGGCCGAGCGAGAGGATGCCGCAATAGCCCCACACCAGGTCGAGCGCGATGGCCAGCAGCGCGTAGCACAGCCACTTGCCCACCAGCACCACGACATGGGTCGGCACGTGCCAGGGCGAGCTGACCGGCATGGTCAGGTTGGCGAGCGGCACCAGGATGGCGGCGGCCGCCAGCAGGGCCAGGAAGACGATGCCGGGCCAGCCGGCGAGCAGGTGTCGCGTCAGCATCGGATCACGCCTCCACCGCGCGGCCGCGCAGCGCGAACAGCCCGCGTGGCCGGCGCTGGATGAAGAGGATGATGAGGACGAGGATGATGATCTTGCCCAGCACCGCGCCCGCCACCGGTTCCAGCAGCTTGTTGGCGACCCCCAGCGTCAGCGCCCCCGCCAGCGTGCCCCACAGGTTGCCGACCCCGCCGAACACCACGACCATGAAGGAATCGATGATGTAGGACTGGCCGAGGTTGGGACTGACATTGTCGATCTGCGACAGGGCGACGCCGGCGATGCCGGCCACGCCGGAGCCGAGCGCAAAGGTCAGCATGTCGACCCGGTGTGTGCGGATGCCCATGGAACTGGCCATCGGCCGGTTCTGCGTGACCGCCCGCATCTGCAGCCCGAAGGCCGTGCGGCGCAGCACCACGAGCAGCAGCACGAAGACCATGATGGCGAAGACGATGATCCACAGCCGCGACCAGGTCAGCGTCAGGCCGTAGAAATCGACCGCGCCCGACATCCAGCTCGGGTTGCTGACCTCGCGGTTGGTCGGGCCGAAGATGCTGCGCACCGCCTGCTGGATCATCAGGCTGAGGCCCCAGGTCGCCAGCAGCGTCTCCAGCGGCCGGCCGTAGAGCCAGCGGATGACCGAGCGTTCCAGGATGGCGCCAGCGGCCGCCGTCACCAGGAAGGCCGCCGGCAGGGCGATGAAGAGGGCATAGTCGAGGAGCTGCGGGGCGGCCGTGCGGCAGATCTCCTGCACCACGAAGGTGGTGTAGGCGCCCAGCATGACCATCTCGCCATGGGCCATGTTGATGACGCCCATGACGCCGAAGGTAACGGCGAGACCAACGGCGGCCAGCAACAGTACGGCCCCCAACGACAGCCCGTAATAGAGGTTCTGGGCATAGTCCAGCATCGCCAGGTGGCGCTGGATGGCGGCGGCATTGGTGCGCGCGGCCTCGGCCACGGCCGGTGGCGCGCCGTTGGCGACGGACAGCAGCAGGCCCAGCGCCTCGCGGTCGGTGCGGGTGCCGACGGTGGCGGCCGCCGCCACGCGCTCGGCCTCGGGCGCGTCGGAAGCCAGCACGATGGCGGCGCGCGCGATCTCCATCGCGCGGCGTACGCCGGCGTCCTTCTCCTGGGCGAGTGCCGTCGTCAGCGCGGCCAGGCCGGCGGCGTCGCGCTGCTTGAAGAGCGATTCCGCGGCTGCCTTGCGCTCGGCCGGCGTGCCGACGCTGAGCGTCAGGCTGCCGAGCAGGCCGGATAGCTGGCGACGCAGGCGGTTGTTCAGGTTGGCGGCATCGAGCTCGCGGTCGCCGGCAGAACCGGCGGCGGCACCCGTCGCGGCATCGGTAAGCGCGCCACCGGAACTGGTCTGGCCGATCACCACCAGCTTGTCGGATCGGCGCTGGAACAGGCGACCCTCGGACAGGGCCTTGAGGGCGGCCGCCGCGCGCGGCCCGCCGGCCTTGGCGAGCGCCTCGATCGCCTCGCCCTTGGCCTGGTAGTCGTCGCCGACGAGGGCTGCCAGCGGGGCGGCCATGTCCTGGGCGGCTGCGGGCAGGGCACCGAGCGCCACGGCCAGCGCCAGCAAGATGGCGCGGAAGAACGAGAGCATGGGCGGGGTTCCGTCTCTCACGTCTCAGCGGGGAAAGGCGTTTCCGGATAGAAGCGGGGCCGGCTTGCGGCCGGCCCCGGTCGAGACAGCGATCAGAACTTGGGCTTCTCGCAGCCGCCGCAGACCCACGGATAGGTCCAGTCGGCCGTCAGCTTGGCGGACTCGGGGATGTAGGGGGACCAGGCCGCACCGGCGACCAGGCCGCTCGTCTTCCACACCGTGTTGAACTGCCCGTCGGCCTTGATCTCGCCGATCAGCACCGGCTTGGAGATGTGGTGGTTGACACCCATCACCGAGACGCCGCCGGTCAGGTTCTTCGCCTTCTGGCCGTACATCGCCTGGCGCACCGCGTTCACGTCGGTCGTGCCGGCCTGCTGGACCGCCTGCACCCACATCTGGAAGCCGATGTAGTGGGCCTCCATCGGGTCGTTGGTGACGCGCTTGGGGTTCTTGATGAAGGTCTGCCACTGCTTGATGAAGGCGTCGTTCTCAGGCGTCTTCACGCTCATGAAATAGTTCCACGCGGCCAGATGGCCGAGCAGCGGCTTGGTGTCGATGCCGGCCAGCTCTTCCTCGCCGACCGAGAAGGCCACGACCGGGATATCGGTCGCCTTCACGCCCTGGTTGCCCAGTTCCTTGTAGAAGGGAACGTTGGCGTCGCCGTTGATGGTGGAGACGACGGCGGTCTTCTTGCCGGCGGAGCCGAACTTCTTCACCTCGGCCACGATCGATTGCCAGTCGGAATGACCGAACGGCGTGTAGTTGATCATGATGTCCTCGGACTTCACGCCCTTGGACTTCAGGTAGGATTCGAGGATCTTGTTGGTCGTGCGCGGATAAACGTAGTCGGTGCCGGCCAGCACCCAGCGGACGACCTTCTCGTCGTTCATCAGGTAGTCGACGGCCGGGATCGCCTGCTGGTTCGGGGCGGCGCCCGTGTAGAACACGTTGCGCGAGGATTCCTCGCCCTCGTACTGCACCGGATAGAAGAGCAGGCTGTTCAGCTCCTCGAACACCGGCAGCACGGACTTGCGGCTGACCGAGGTCCAGCAGCCGAACACGACCGAGACCTTCTGCTGGCTGATCAGCTCGCGCGCCTTCTCGGCGAACAGCGGCCAGTTGGACGCGGGGTCGACGACGACCGCCTCCAGCTTCTTGCCCAGCAGTCCGCCCTTCTTGTTCTGCTCCTCGACCAGCATCAGCATGACGTCCTTCAGCGTCGTCTCGCTGATCGCCATGGTGCCCGAGAGCGAATGCAGTACGCCGACCTTGATGGTGTCCTGTGCCAGTGCCGGAGTGGCCAGTGCGGCCACGGCCATCGTGGCGCCGGCAATGATGCTTGCAGTGCCTATCTTCATGGCTGTCCTCGTCCCCAATCTCCCGGACGGGTGCCGCAGCCGATTCGTCGGTGCTGGTCACGCCCGTATGCTGCACAGCAGCAAGGGGTGTGCCACCCGCAGGTTGGGGGACGCGCGGGACGGAATTGGCCGAAGGAAAGCCGGCACGCTGCGGCAACGAGCCTAATTTTTGGGCATAGGGTCGGCGCGGCCGGGGGCTTGTGCCTTCCTGGATGCAGTGGCTCTTGTCACCCGGCGGTAGAACCGCTTTCCATGGCGCCGCGACTGACCGCCGCCGATTGACCGTCCCGGCCACCCGGCGTCTCCTGGACCCAAGGATCCCTGCCCATGCGTGAATTCCGCCCGTTGGCCGCCGCCCTGCTGGCAGCGGCCGCCATTGCAGCCGCCTTTCCCGCCACCGCCCAGGACAACCGCCTGGCGCGGGGCAAGTACCTGGCGTCGATCATGGATTGCGGCGGCTGCCACACGCCGGGCGTGTTCATGGGCAAGCCGGACATGACGCGTCCGCTGGGCGGCGAGTCGGTCGGGTTCGAGATTCCGGGGCTGGGCATCTTCTACCCGCCGAACCTGACGCCGGACCGAGAGACGGGCCTCGGCAAATGGACGGAGGCCGACATCATCAAGGCGGTGCGGACCGGTGTGCGGCCGGACGGTCGGGAACTGGCGCCGATCATGCCGTGGCGCGCCTATGCAGCCCTGACCGACAACGATGCCCGGGCGCTGGCCGCCTACCTGAAGAGCCTGAAGCCGGTGGCCAATGCCGCCCCGGCGATGGTCGGCGCCGGCCAGCCGGCCAAGGCGCCCTATTTCTCGGTCATCGTGCCGAAATAGTTCGACGGCGCCGACCCCGGGCCACGCCCGGGGTCGGCCACCGGCAGTTCTACTTCTTCACCAGCGAGCACTGGCTTTCGGCCAGCGGGATCGTCACCTCGGCCGCCGGGATCGTGCGCAGGACCTTGAGATAGTCCCACGCTGCCTTGGACTCGCCGGGGGCCTTCACCTCGACCAGGTACATGTCGTTGGCCAGCCGGCCGTCGGCGCGGATCTTGGCCTTGGGCGCGAAGAAGTCGTCGACCGGCGTCTCGCGCATCTTGGCCGCGACCTTGGCGCCGTCCGTGGTGCCCGCCGCCTCGACCGCACGCAGGTAGTGCAGGACCGAGGAATAGACGCCGGCCTGGATCATGCCCGGCATCTTCTGGGTGCGCGCGAAGTAGCGCTTCGACCAGGCCCGGCTGGCGTCGTCGCGGTCATGATAGAAGGCCGTCGTCGTCAGCAGGCCCTTGGACGCGTTCAGGCCCAGCGCATGGATATCGCTCAGCACGATGACGAGGCCGACCAGCTTCTGCCCGCCCTCGACGATGCCGAACTCGGCCGCCTGCTTCACCGATGTGATGGTGTCGGCGCCGGCATTGGCCAGGCCCACGATCTTGGCCTTGGAGGCCTGGGCCTGCAGCAGGAAGGACGAGAAGTCGGCATTGCTGATCGGGTGGCGGACATTGCCCAGCACCTTGCCGCCGCCCGTGGTGACGATCGTCTCCAGGTCCTTGGCCATCTGGTGGCCAAAGGCATAGTTGGCGACCAGCAGGAACCAGGTGTCGCCCTTCTCGGCCAGCACCGCGCGCGCGGTGCCGTAGGCCTGGGAATAGGTATCGAACACCCAGTGGAAGCCGGTCGGCGAGCAGTCCTCGTTGGTCAGCCGGGTCGTCGCCGGGCCGGAGAAGAGCGCGATCTTGCCGCGCTCCTTGGCGATCGCCTGGACGGCCAGGGCGACGGCCGAGTTGGTCAGGTCGGCGATCGCCGTGACGCCGTCGGCGTCGTACCACTTGCGCGCCGTGGCGGCCGCGATGTCGGGCTTGTTCTGGTGGTCGACCGCCAGGATCTCGATCGGCTTGCCCAGCGCCTTGCCGCCGAAATCCTCGATCGCCATCTTGGTCGCCTCGACCGAGCCCATGCCGCCGAACTCGGCATAGAGGCCGGTCTGGTCGTTGAGCACGCCGATCTTCACATGGTCCTGCGCCGACGCGGGCAGCGCCAGGCCGAGCGCGGCTGCAAGTGCCGCCGCCGCCCAAATGCGTTTCATGGGTCTTCCTCCGTCCGGGGTCCGTTTCCCCATGCGTGCGCCGCCGGGGTTGCTGGGGCAGTTCTAGCCGAACGGCGGGACTGGCTAAATCCCCCTTCTCGGCCGATCCGGTCAGCGCGACGGCAGCCGGCCGATCCAGCCGGTGACGGCAGCCACCACCGCCCCGTCGAGGCCGATGAAGCCGTGGGCGGACTGGGCCTCGCACGGGTCGCCACTGCCGTCGGGCCCGTCGAGCAGGATCACGTCGACCTTGCCGCCATGCCACGCGCGGAACTGGTCGATGGTGGCAGGCAGGGTGTAGCGGCAGGCATCCTTGCGGTGGCCGACGACCAGCAGCGGCAGGCTGGCACGGGTCGGATCGCCGCCGATGGCGTTCTGGAAGTTGGGCTGGTTGTCGCCGGTCGGTACCAGCATGGCAGCCGTCATCACCAAGGCATCAGGGACCGCTCCTGCGCTGGCGTGGCGCAGCATGGCGCCGGCCGAGGGCGCGCCGCGGCTGGTGGCGACGACCACGACCGGCGCCTTCACCTGCCGCATGCGCTGCACGAGCGCCCCCAGGTCCCGCCCATGCGGGGCGGCCGAGCGATACCCCTGCACCACCCCGCCTGCGGTCTTGAGGTCGAGCGCGATGTCGGGCACGAGCGTGGCGAAGCCGGCCCTGGCATAGGCCGCCCGCGTGCGGACCAGTTGGTTGCCGCGGCCCCAGCCGATCTGGCCGTCGCTGCCGATGTCGAGCTTGCCGTGCCCGCCGGCCAGCAGGATGACCGAGCCGACCGGTGCGCCCGCCGGCATCAGCAGCAGGGCGCGGACCTGCTGCCCGCGCGATTCGACCTCGACCACGGTCTCGGTCTGGGCGGCTGCCGGGCCGGCCAGCGCCAGGAGCAACAGCCCGGCGCGCAACATGTGCTTCATGCCCAACTCCTCCATCCTGCCCGGCGCGAACCGGTTGAACGCCGGGCAGGATAGTCCATCCGGTCGCCGCCTAGAACTGCACCTGCCCCACGAGCCGCACCTCGCGCCCGCGCATCGGCGCCACGTCCTTCAGCAGCGAGACGTGGTTGCGGCCCTCAGCGTCGGTCAGGTTGCGACCCTGGAGCTGCAAGGTGAAGGCGTCGTTGTCCGGCAGCGGCCGCCAGGACATGGAAACGTTGAGGAAGGCATAGCCCCCCGTGTCGGTCTCGTTCGGCGCATTGCGGCCCTGGCGCAGCGCGCCCTGCACCTCGCCCCGCAAAGTGAGCTGGCCCAGGTCGGCATTGGCCCCCACGGTGTAGGAGACCGGCGGGATACGCGGCAGCGGATCTCCCGACGACCGGTTCTCGGCCCAGACGAAATCGAGCTGTCCGTCGAGCGAGAGAACGAGGCCGTCGCGCCGCAGGACGGTCCAGCCCGCCTCCAGCTCGAAGCCCCGGAAGTCGGCGTCGGTCTGGCGGTAGCGCAGTACGTCCAAGCCATCGACAGAGCTGCCGGTGAAGTCGCCGAAGATGAAGTTCTGGTAGCGCGAGGCAAAGAGGTTAATCCCGCCGGTCACGTCGCCCCGCCGCCGCCGCAACGACAGTTCCGCTGTCCAGGCCGTCTCCTTGCCGAGCGTCGGGTCGCCGATCTCGAACGAGCTTGTCGCCAGGTGCGGGCCGTTGGCGAACAGCTCCTCGGCCGATGGCGCGCGCTCGGTGCGCGACAGGGATGCCCCGACCTGCCAGCCATCGCCCAGGCGATAGGTGGCGCCCAGCGCCAGGTTGGCGCCAGTGAAGTTCCTTTCGCTGCCCAGCGCCGCGGCTTCGACCCGCGTATGCTCCAGCCGCCCACCGGCGGTGAAGAGCCATGGACCCAGCTCGTACTTCTCCAGCAGGAAAGCGGCGTAGCTGTCGGTGACGGTCGGCGGCACGAATGCCTCGTCGCCGATCGCCCGGAAGTCACGCCGGCCGCCCTGGATGCCGGCGACGCCCTTCAACCCGCCGATCGGTGCATGCTCGGCCTCCAGCCGGCCCTCCCAGCTACGGTTCTTGAAGACGGTGCCGGCCACTCCGTCCTCCAACTCCTTGTGGCGATAGTCGGCATAGCCGACGCGGCCGCGTACCTCCTCCACCCCTGAGAACGGCCGCGTGAGGCCGAACTTCGCATCGTAGCGGGTCTGGCGGAGGTCGATGGTGACCCGCTCCGGCGCTTCCTCTGCATGCTCGTGGTCGTGCTCGTGGTCGTGTTCATGCTCGTGGTCGTGGTCTTCCCCTTCGTCGGCATGCACATGACCGCCCGAGGGGATGCCGTACTTGCTGGCAAACCGCGCGATGGACAGCCCGGCATAGCCCCAGTCGCCGATATAGCTGGCCCCGGCCGATCCGCCGCGCGTTCGCACGAAACTGTTCTCGACCCGGCCCTTCACGCCGCGCTCGCGCGCCTCGTCGTTGGCGAAGCCCGGGATGGCATAGTCCGAGGAATTCTGCGCGAAGCCTTCGGCATGGAGGACGAGGTTGCGCCCGAGTGCTGCGTCGACCGCGCCGAAGCCCGTCAGGTCGTGGGCGCCGGTGCCGTATTCGAAGCGCGCCGTGCCGGCCAGCCCGCCCTTTGGCCGGCGCTCGGGAATGCGCCCGTCGATGACGTTGACGAGGCCGCCCACCGCCGAGCTGCCATAGAGCAGGGTGGCCGGGCCGCGCAGCACCTCCACCCGCTCGACCCCCGCCATCGGCGCGGCCACGGCATGGTCCGGGCTGACGTTGGAGGCGTCGAACGTGTCGAGGCCATTCTGCAACACGCGCACCCGCGGGCCGGACTGGCCGCGGATCACCGGCCGGCTGGCGCCCTCGGCATAGCCGCTGGAGGCAACGCCGGGCGTGCCGCGCAAGGTCTCGCCGATGGTGAGCGCCCGGCGGCGATCCAGTGCGTCGCCCTCCAGCAGCGTCGTGCCCTCGACGATGTCCGAGCGCGACTGGCCGAGCGGCGCCGTCACCAGGATCGACCCGAGGTTCACCGCGCCGCCCTCGACCAGCGTCTGGGCCATGGCCGGCCCCGACGCCGCCAGCGTGCCCAGCATGACCACCGCACGGGCGGCGATGCCGCCGCGCCCCTCCGTCTTCCGCATGGATCTCCCCCATTGATGCAATGTTATCTTATTACATTACAGAAAGAGAGCGAGGCAACCATGGAGATCCCCGGGAACGATGCAGGCCTCGTCCGGTTGCAGCTTCAACCACCCGCACGACGCCGAGGCCACTCGCGATGCCCGAACAGTTCCCCGCCCAGCAGCAGGCCCGCCAGCCGGGCCTGGAGTCCGAGATGCGGCCGGAGCCCGACCATGCGCCGCGCTATCCAGGCGCCGGGCGGCTGACCGGCCAGGTGGCCCTCATCTCCGGCGGGGACAGCGGCATCGGCCGTGCGGTCGCCGTCGCCATGGCGCGGGAGGGCGCGTCGATCGCCATCCTGCACACCGACCGCGAGGCGGGCGACGCCATCGACACCGTGGAATTGATCGAAGCAGAGGGCGGGCAGGCGCTCACCATGGCCGGCGACATCGGCTCGGAGGATTTCTGCCGGTCGGCGGTGGACGCCACGCTCGCCCGCTTCGGGCGCCTCGACGTGCTGGTCAACAACGCGGCCGAGCAGCACCCGCAGGACGACCTGACCAAGATCGGCGCCGCCCAGCTCGAGCGGACGTTCCGCACCAACGTCTTCGGCTATTTCTTCCTGACTAAGGCGGCATTGCCGCACCTGGGGGATGGGGCCGCCATCATCAACACGACCTCGGTCACCGCCTACAAGGGCAGCGGCCACCTGATCGATTATGCCGCCACCCGCGGCGCCATCGTCGCCTTCACCCGCTCGCTGGCGGATTCCCTCAACCAGCGTGGCATCCGCGTGAACGCGGTGGCGCCGGGTCCGATTTGGACGCCGCTGATCCCGGCGTCCTTCCCGCCGGACCGGGTGGCGCAGCACGGCCAGGCGACGCCGATGGGTCGCGCCGGCCAGCCGAACGAGGTGGCGCCCTGCTACGTCTTTCTGGCGTGCAAGGATTCCTCCTACATGACGGGGCAGGTGTTGCACCCCAACGGCGGCACGCCGGTCAACGGCTGAGCCCGAGCGAGAGGCCGGGCCGATGCCCCGCGATGGCGACATCCTGCCCGAGGCCGTCGTCGAGGCGCTGGAGGGCAGCGGCCTCGTCCATAGCAGCGACGACGAACCCGGCATCGCGCGCCGCCGCCGGGGCCGCGGCTTCGCCTATCTCCGCCCCGACGGATCGCCCATCAAGGACGCGCGCACGCTGGCGCGCATCCGGGCCTTGGCCATCCCGCCCGCCTATCGCAGCGTCTGGATCTGCCCGCGCGGCGACGGCCACCTGCAGGCAACCGGGCGCGACGCCCGCGGGCGCAAGCAATACCGCTATCACCCCGACTGGCGGCAGGTGCGTGACCAGGCGAAGTTCGGCCGCATGGCCGCATTCGGCCGGGCCTTGCCGGCGATCCGCGCCCAGGTGGCGGCCGACCTCGCGCGGCCCGAACTGACCAAGGCCAAGGTGGTGGCCGGCGTCGTCCGCCTGCTGGAGCGCACGCTGATCCGGGTCGGCAACGACCGCTACGCGGCCGAGAACGGCAGCTTCGGCCTGACCACGCTGCGCAAGCGCCACGCCGCCGTGGCCGGCGACCGCATCGGGCTGGAGTTCCGTGCCAAGGGCGGCCGGCTGCATGCGACCGAACTGGCCGACCGGCGCATCGCCCGGCTGGTTGCCGCCTGCCGCGAGCTGCCGGGGCAGCGCCTGTTCCAGTATCTCGATGACGACGGGCAACGCCATCCAGTCGGCTCGGAGGACGTGAACCTCTACCTGAAGGAAGCGACCGGCCAGGACTTCTCCGCCAAGGATTTCCGCACCTGGGCCGGCACGCTGCTGGCGGCCTGCCATCTGGCCGACGCCGAGCGCGGCCTGTCGCAGACGGCCGCCCGCCGCATCGTCATGGATTGCGTGCGCGGGGTGGCAGCGAAGCTGGCCAACACGCCGGCCGTCTGCCGCAAATGCTACATCCATCCGGGCGTGCTCGACGCCTATGTCGAGGGGCGCCTGCCGCGCCGCTGCGCCGACGAAAAGGCGATGCTGCGGCTTCTCGGCCGGCTGGCCCGCGCCCAGGCCTGAAGCCTGGCCGGGGCCGCCGCCCGGAACATTCTCCGCGCCGGGACGTTCATGCACAGTCGATGACTGCGGATGCGTCGCGCGCCATGCGGCGGGAAAAGCTGAAGAACATGAAACTGAAATCCGTCCTCCTCGCCGGCACGGTGATGCCGCTCCTGGCCATCGGCTGGGCGCCCGCGATCGCCCAGGCGCCGATGCGCGATGCGGCGCCGGCCACCCAGATGGCCCAGGCCCAGCCCGACAACCAGGATCAGGATCGCCGTCGCGGCGAGCGCCGCGAGCGCAGCCAGGAAGGCCAGCAGCAGGGCAATCCTTCGGCGGCTCCGCCGCCGCCGCGCCCGAGCCCCAGCGAGGCCCGGACTCCCAGCGTCCCGAGCGCGAGAGCCGCCCAGCGCCGCCGCAGCGCGAGCCGCAGCCGCAGCGCGAACAGGCCCAGCCCCAGCCCGCCCCGCGCCCGCCCCAGCCGCCGGCAGCCGAGCGCCGGCCGGAACCGCCGCCGGCCCAGCCGCAGGCAGCACCGCAGCGCCAGCCGGAGCCGCCTGCCGCCCGGCCGCCGGCACCTCCCGCTCCGCCCCCGTCGGCGCAGCGGCCGGGCGAGCGTGAAGGACGGCCAGAGCGTGAAGGACGGCCAGAGCGCGAGGCCCGGCCAGAGCGCGACCAGGCCGCACCGCCGCCCACCGGCCAGCGCCCGCCACAGCCGGGCGACGCCGGCCGCCGGCCGCAAGCCGAATCCGAACAGCAGCGCCCGCCGACCCGACCGGGCGATGCTGGCCGACCGATGCCGCAGCAGGCGCCGGCCACCGAACGCGCGCCGGAACGACCGCCCACGCCGCCGGCACCCCCGCCCACGGTGCAGCGTCCTGGCGAACGCGATGCCCGTCCGGGCCAGCCGCCATCCGCGGGCGACCGGAACCAGGGCGACCGCAATCGGGAGCAGGCATCCCCCGACCGACCGCCGACGCGCGGGGAGGCCGAGCGCCGCCAGGGCGAGCCGGACCGGCGAGGCGAGCCCGACCGCCCGCGCCTGCCGCCCAACGCCCCCCTCGATCAGGCCCGGCCGGGCGTGCCACCGGCCATGGTGGCACCTCGCCCGGCCACGGCAGACGAGCTGCGTGCACGCCGCATGGACGATGTCCGCGGCAGCCGCACCCAGAGCGAGGAAGGCGGCCGCACCGTGATCCGCGAAGGCGGCCGGACCATCATCCGCGACGGCGACCGCTCGATCATCCGGCATGACGAGACCAGCCGCTTCCGCGCGGATTCCCGCGACGTACAGGTGCAGCGCCGCGGCCGCGAGACGGTCTCGACCATCGTCCGCCCGGGTGGCGTGCGCATCGTCAACACGCTGGACGACGACGGCCGCCTGCTGCGGCGCAGCCGCTTCGATGCCCGCGGCCGCGAGCTGGTACTGATCGACAACCGCCGGGCCGCGCGGCCGGGCGTGCGGCGCTATGTCGACCTGCCGCCGCCGATGCTGCGCATCCCGCGCGACCGCTACATCGTGGCGGCGGGCGCGGTCAGCGCCGCCGTGATCTACGAGACCCTGTCGGCCCCGCCCGTCGACCGCATCGAGCGGCCATACGCGCTGGACGAGATCCGCTATAGCGCCGGCGTGCGCGACCGCATGCGCCGGGTCGATATCGACACGATCACCTTCGACACCGGCTCCTGGGCGATCTCGGCCGACCAGACCAGCAAGCTCGACTTCATCGCCCAGGCGATGATGCAGGCGATCCGCGCCAACCCGGCCGAGGTCTTCCTGATCGAGGGGCATACGGACACGGTCGGCTCGGACATCGACAACCTGTCGCTGTCCGATCGCCGGGCCGAGGAGATCGCGATCGTGCTGACCGAGCGCTTCGGCGTGCCGCCGGAGAACCTGACGACCCAGGGCTATGGCGAGCAGTTCCCGAAGGTCGCGGTCGACGGGCCGGAGCGCGAGAACCGTCGCGTCGCCGTGCGCCGGATCACCCCGCTGCTGGCGGGCAAGGGCCCGGCGCGCTAGCCCCGGGGCCGGGTCACCCCCTCGCGGCCGCTCGGCCGCGAGGGGCGCCTACCACTTGGCGACGGTACAGGTGCCGATGTAGGCGGGTCCGGCGCCTTGCAGCGCCTCCGAATAGGTCACCTTCAGCTCGATCTCGCCCTGGTAACTCGGGCTGACCGTGAAGCCCTCGCATTCCTGCTCGTCGATGCCGCCGCCCAGGATGCGGCTGTCCGCCGCCCAGGCCTTGATCGGCCCCGCCCCGCGCAGGAAGAACTTGCACTCCCCGGCCGACGTGAACTTCTGGGCGGGCTCGCTGCCGACCTGGGTCCACAGGGCCTCGCTGCGCAGGGTGTCGACCGTCACGCACAGCGAGAAAGCCATTGCCGCCGATGGCAGTGCCGCCAGCGCCAGCGCCCCCGCCAGCGCGGCAAACCGGTGATCGAGACGCATCGCCCCTCCAGATCGAACAGATGTCGCCCCATTCTACCCATCGGTCCCGGGCGTGGCGACAGGGCTCATGGCGTCCGCGACAGCCACCACGTTCCCGCCAGCCCGAGGGCGGAGAACAGCGTCATCGCGGCGAAGCCCGCCCCGCCGAAGAAGCCATAGAGGATGCCCGCCAGCGGCATGGCGATGCCGAAGGCGATGCCGCCGGCGATCGCGCTGTGCAGGCTCTGGGCGCTGGCCGATCGCTCGGGCGGGATCGTGCGGGCGATGAAGGTCATCGCCCCCAGATGGGCCGCGCCGAACGTGGCGGCGTGGAGCGGCTGGAGCAGCAGCAGCGTCACCGGGTCCGTGCCGAGCGCGGTCAGCGGCCAGCGCACCAGGCCGGCGACGGCACCCGCCGCCAGCAGGCCGAGCGGCCCGATGCGCGTCAGGGCGTGCTTGCCCCAGGCAAAGAAGACGATCTCCGCCACCACCGATTCCGCCCACAGCAGACCGATGAAGGCAGGCGACAGCCCCGCCCCCTGCCAATGCAGCGTGCCAAAGCCGTAGATCATGGCATGGCTGCATTGCAGGCAGCCGGCCGTCGCCAGGAACGCCAGGAAGCGGCGGTCGCGCAGCAGCGGCCGCAGGGCGCCCGTGCGGTCGCGCTGGCGGGCAGTGCGGATGTCCGGCAGCAGCAGGGCGGCCGCCGCGGTGGCGGCGACCGCGGCCACGATCATCCACAGCACGCGCTCCGAATGGCCGGCGATGGCAGCCCCGCCCACGGTCGCCACGACCATGAAGCTGATCGACCCCCACAGACGCGCGCGGCCATAGTCGATGCCGTAGCGTGAGACCGCCAGCATGGCGAGGTTGTCGCCGAGCGGCATGATCGGCGTGAACACCGCCGCCACCAGCCCCGCCACCAGGACGATGCCGACGAAGCCGCCCGTCAGGTCGAACAGGGCGTAGCCCAGGGCGGCCGCCGCCGCTAGGATCGCCAGCACCTTTCGCCGCTCGCCGCGGCGGTCCACGCGCGACGCGACCCATGGAGCGGCCGCCACTTGCATCCAAGAGCCCACGGCCAGCACCACCCCGATCTCGCCGGGGCCGAGCCCGCGCCCCGACAGCCATACCGGCCAGAACGGCATGCGCAACCCGATGACCGCGAAGATCGCCGCATAGAAGATGGCGATGCGGATGGCGACGGAATGGGGGGCCACGCTAGTCCGACCTCGTATCGGCCGGACCCCGGTCCGGTCCAGCCATGACGATGGCGCAGGAGAAGCTGGGGACCGACATCCTGCGGGGCATCCTGTTCATGTGTCTGGCGGCGACGGTGCTGCCGGTGATGAACGCCTTCGTCAAGTATCTCAACGCCGAATACCATCCCTTCGCCATCATCTGGGCGCGCACCACCGGGCATTTCATCTTCGCGCTGCTGCTGTTCGCGCCAGCCGCCGGGCTGGCCAGCCTGTTCCGCACGCAGCGGCCTGGGCTCCAGGTCTGCCGCTCGCTGCTGCACCTGGCCTCGATGCTGTGCTTCTTCACCGGAATAGCCTTCGTGCCGCTGGCCGAAGCGTCGGCCATAACCTTCCTGGCGCCCTTCCTGGTCACGGCCCTGTCGGGGCCGATGCTGGGCGAGAAGGTCGGCATCCGCCGCTGGTCGGCGGTCGTGGTCGGCTTCGGCGGTGCGCTGGTGGTCACCCGGCCGGGATCGGGCGCGGTGCCGCCGGAGGCGATCCTGCTGTTCGGCAGTGCCAGCGCCTATGCGCTCTACCAGATCCTGACCAAGCGCGTGTCGGCGCTGGACCGGCCCGAGACGTCGGTCATCTACAGCGGCGTCGCCGGCACTCTCATCATGTCCATGGTCGTGCCGTTCTTCTGGATCTGGCCCAACGACTGGGTGGATGCGGTGTTGTTCCTGTCGCTCGGCATCCTGGGCGGGCTCGGCCACTATTTCGTCGCCCGCGCGTTCATGTGGGGACCGGCCTCGGTGATATCGCCCTTCAACTACGGGCAGATCGCGGTCGCCACGGTCCTGGGCTACCTCATGTTCGGCAACCTGCCCGACATCTGGACCTGGGTCGGCGTCGCCATCATCATCTCCAGCGGCCTCTATATTGCCTACCGTGAAACGCGCCGGCGGGCCGAGCGCACCGCCCTTCGTCCGGAAGTGAAGTGACATGAGCCACCAGCCGATCCGCCGTGCCGACTACCTGCCGCCCGACTTCGGCATCGACCGGGTGGAGCTGGAGTTCGACCTGGAACCCGCCCGCACCCTGGTTCGCGCCCGCCTGGCGATCCGGCGCATCGGCGCCTCCGACGCGGCGCTGGTGCTGGACGGCGAGGACATGGAACTCCTCGGCCTCGCGCTGGACGGCAACGCCCTGGCGGCCGACCGCTACCGGCTGGAGCCGACCCGCCTCACCATCCCCGGCGTGCCCGATGCATTCGAGCTCGTCATCGACGGAGCCATCGCCCCGGCCGCCAACACCGCGCTGGAGGGGCTCTACATCTCCAGCAGCGTCTTCTGCACCCAGTGCGAGCCGGAAGGCTTCCGCCGCATCACCTGGTTCCTCGACCGGCCGGACGTGCTGTCGGTCTTCCGCACCACCATCCGCGCCGAGCGCGCGCGCTTCCCCATCCTGCTGTCGAACGGCAACCTCGCCGCGGCCCGCGACCTGGGCGACGGACGCCACGAGGCGGTCTGGGATGATCCGTTCCCCAAGCCCAGCTATCTCTTCGCGCTGGTGGCGGGCGACCTGGCCGTGGTCGAGGACCGCTTCACCACCCGCTCGGGCCGCGATGTCGCGCTGAAGATCCTGGTCGAGCATGGCAAGGAAGGCCGCGCCGGCTACGCCATGGATTCGCTGAAGCGATCGATGCGCTGGGACGAGGAGACCTACGGGCTCGAATACGACCTCGACGTCTTCCACATCGTCGCCGTGTCGGACTTCAACATGGGGGCGATGGAGAACAAGAGCCTCAACGTCTTCAACGACCGCTTCATCCTGGCCGACCCCGCGACCGCGACCGACCTCGACTATGCCAATGTCGAGGGCGTGGTCGCGCACGAGTATTTCCACAACTGGACCGGCAACCGCATCACCTGCCGCGACTGGTTCCAGCTCAGCCTGAAGGAAGGGCTGACCGTCTATCGCGACCAGGAGTTCACGGCCGACGAGCGCTCGCGCGCGGTCAAGCGCATCCAGGACGTGCGCGTCCTGCGCGCGCGCCAGTTCCCCGAGGATGGCGGGCCGCTGGCCCACCCGATCCGGCCGGACAGCTACCTGGAGATCAACAACTTCTACACCGCCACCGTCTACGAGAAGGGGGCGGAGGTCATCCGCATGCTGGAGGCCCTGCTCGACCGGGACGGCTTCCGCCGCGGCATGGACCTCTATGTCGCCCGCCATGACGGCGAGGCCGCGACCTGCGACCAGTTCGTGGCGGCCATGGCCGATGCCAACGGCCGCGACCTCTCCCACTTCCTGCGCTGGTACGGGCAGGCCGGCACGCCGCGTTTGACTTTGGAGCAGAGCCACGACGCCGCGACCGGCACCTACGCCCTGACCGTGTCGCAGCGCACGCCCCCCACCCCCGGCCAGCCGGACAAGCTGCCGCTGCACCTGCCCGTCCACATGGGACTGATCGGCCGCGACGGGGCGGAGATCCCGTTGCGGCTCGAGGGCGAGAACGCTCCCCAGGGCACGTCGCGGGTGCTGGAACTGACCGAGGCCAGCCAGACCTGGCGCTTCGTCGGCGTCGAGGCGCCGCCTGTCCTGTCCATCAATCGCGGCTTCGCCGCCCCGGTCGTCGTCGAAAGCAGCGAGAGCGAGGATGATCTGGCCCTGCGCATGCGCGCCGACGCCGACCCCTTCTCGCGCTGGGAGGCGGCCCAGAGCTTTGCCACCCGCCTGCTGCTGGCCGGCATCGCGGCCGCCGCCGAGGGCCGGCCGCCGCCGCCGACCGATGCCTTCGTCGCGGCACTCGCCGCCGCGTTCGACGCGGTCGAGGGCGATCCGGCGTTCGCGGCGGAGCTTCTGGCCCTGCCGGGCGAGCTGTACCTGGCCGAGCAGGTTGCGGTGATCGACGTCGAGGCCATCCACGCCGCCCGCAAGGCCCTGCGCGCGGCCGTCGCCCAAGGCCTGGTGGACCGGCTGCGCCATGTGCGGACCGGGCCACCCCGCCCCTTCGCACCCGATGCCGCCTCGGCCGGCCATCGGGCGCTGGCCAACATGGCGCTCGGCTATCTTTCCACCATCGACGGCCCTGCCGCCGCGATGGCCCAGTACCGCGCGGCCGACAACATGACCGACCGGTTCTCGGCGCTGGCCATCCTGTCGGAACTGGACGTACCGGAGCGGACAGCGGCCCTGGCCGACTTCCACGACCGCCATGCCGGGGATGCGCTGGTGCTGAACAAGTGGCTGGGCTTGCAGGCGGGCTCGTCCTTGCCGGACACGCTGGCGACGGTGCGGGCGCTGCTGGATCACCCCGCCTTCTCCTACGGCAATCCCAACAAGATCTATGCGCTGGTCGGCGGCTTCGCGGGCAACGCGCTGCGTTTCCACGCCGCGGACGGGTCCGGCTACGCCTTCATGGTCGACCAGATCCTGCGGCTCGACCCGCAGAACCCGCAGGTCGCCTCGCGCCTGCTGAAGGCGTTCGGCCGCTGGCGGCGTTTCGATGCCGACCGCCAGGCCCTCATGCGCGACGCGATGGAACGGATCGCGGCTACCCCCGGCCTGTCGCCCGACTGCCGCGAGATCGTCGGCCTGTCGCTGGCAAGCTGAGGGACGGGCCGGTGCTGATCGCCCAGATATCGGACCCCCATGTCCGGCCGGAAGGGGTTCTCTACAAGGGCGTGGCGCCGTCGAACCGCATGCTGGAGGCGGCCATTGCCCGCCTGCATGGGCTCGACCCGCGACCGGACCTGGTGCTGCTGACGGGCGACCTGACCGAGGAAGGGCTGCCGGCGGAATACGCGGCGGCGGCCGCCATCCTGGCCCGGCTGGAGATCCCGCTGCTGCTGCAACCGGGCAACCATGACGAGCGCGAGGCGTTCCGCGCCACCTTCGCCGCCGCCCACCCCTACCTGCCGCCCGCGGGGCCGCTGCATTACGCGATCGGCGACCGCGGCCCGGTGCGGGTGGTCGCGCTCGACGTCACCCTGCCCGGCCTGCATCATGGGGATGTCGACGACGCGGCCGCGGACTGGCTGGCCGACACGCTGGCGGCCGATCCCGGCCGGCCGACGATCGTGATGATGCACCAGCCGCCGGTCGAGGTCGGCGTCCCCTATCTCGACCTCTACCGCTGCCATGGGGCCGACCGGATGGCCGCCGTGGTCGCCCGTCATCCCAATGTCGAGCGCGTCGTCTGCGGCCATGTCCACCGCGTGTTCCAGTTGCGCTGGGCCGGCACGCTGCTGGTGACGGCGCCCAGCACGGTGACGCAGATCGCACTCGCCCTGCGCCCGGACGCGGAGCCCGCCTCCTACCTCGATCCGCCGGCCTTCCTGCTGCACCACTGGCGGCCGGAAGCGGGCCTCATCACCCACTACTGCCCGATCGACGCAGCGCCAGGGCCGTTCCCGTTCGCCTGAGGCGGCGGTCAGTCGGCCATGTGGTAGTGCTCGACCAGGGCGGCCAGCCGCTCGGGGTCGGCGATCAGCAGCGCGTCGGCCTCGCGCTTCACCACGGCGTGACGGGTCAGTTCGCCCAGCACGCGGGCCACCGTCTCGCGCGTCGTGCTGGCGCGGCTGGCAACGTCGGAATGGCGCGGCACCGGGCTGATGCGCCAGTCCTCGTCGTCGCCGTCCTCGCGCGCCAGGCGCAGCAACTCGCCACAGACCCGGCTCTGCGCACCCACGGTGCTGAGGTCCATGATGCGGGCATTGGCCTGGCGGATGATGCCGGCCAGCCGGCGCATGATCGCCAGCGCCAGCTCGGGATGCTCGCGCAGCAGGGCCAGGAAGGCGCTGGGGACCAGGCTGGCGATGATCGTGTCTTCCAGCGCCACCACGTTGGCCGAGCGCGCCGCCCCGTCGATCGCTGCCAGTTCGCCGAAGAAGCCGCCGGCCGGCACGTCGTCCAAGCTGACCTCGCGCCCGTTCGACGAAAAATTGACGATCCGCACCCGGCCGCTGGTGACGAACAGCACGTCGCGGCTGCCGCCGTCGCGGTCGATGATCTGGTCCTGCGCGCCGAAGCGCCGCCAGTGGCAGCGCCGGGCGATGGCCGCGCGGTCGTCGACCGACAGCTTCGCCAGGATGTCGATCCCGTCGAGCGACTGGGGAAAGGATGAGGCGGCGGTCATGGGCTCGGCCCCCATCATAGCCCGACACCCCGCAGCGGGCCACCGGCGGCGATCCGGGCCGCCATCACCGCGTGGAACTGCGCCAGCCGCCCATCGGCATCGAGCGTGCGGCAGCGCTCGAGTGCAGCCTCCGACGCCATACGATCCTCGGCCGCCATCGCCCGGCGCAAGTCGTCGTGGGCTGCCGACAGCGCCGGGAATCCCCCGGCCGAAGCCTGCTCGGCATCGCCCAGCAGGGCATGGACGGTGACCGGCCGCACCGCGCCCCGCACCACCGTCTCATCCAGCGGGATCATCGCGAGCGCCGGGGCGGCCGCGCGCGTGGCCTCGCCCACCACGATCGGCACGCCATAGATCCGCGACAGGCCCTCGAAGCGCGCGGCGAAGTTCACCGTCTCGCCCAGGGCCGAATAGTCGAACCGCCGGGTGGATCCGAAATTGCCGACGCAGCAATCGCCGGTGTCGATGCCGATGCCGACCTCGACCGGCAGCATGGCGGCCGGCAGCACCGCCTCCAGCGCCTGGTTGATGGCCGGCATGCGGCCGGCCATGTCGAGGGCGGCTGCACAGGCGCGCGCGGCATGGTCGGGCTCGTCCAGCGGCGCGTTCCAGAACGCCATCAGCCCGTCGCCCATGAACTTGTCGACGGTGCCGCCGGACTCCAGCACGGCATCGGACAGGGGTGTCATCACGCTGTTGACGAAGGCCGTCAGCACCTGCGGGTCGAGCCCGCCCGCGCGGCGCGAGAAGCCGCGGATGTCGCAGAACAGGACCGTGAGCCGCCGGGTCTCGCCACCCAGGACGAGCTGGTCCGGCCGGGCGGCCAGACGCTCCACCAGCACCGGCGACAGATAGTGCTGGAAGGCGTCGCGCACCCGCCGTTGCTCGCTCTCCAGGCGCTGGTAGAGGACGGCCGACTGCCCGGCGAAGGCCAGCAGCACCGCCAGCATGGGATAGCTGGCATCGAGCAGCAGCCCCTCGCCCGAGAAGGCGAGCGCGGCGGTGACGGCAGCCCCGCCCAGGCCGGCCAGCGTGGCAGCGGCCGCCGCCGGCAGCCCGCGCCAGGCCGCCAGCGCCATCGCCAGCAGCACGATCAGGGCAGCGTACCCCGCCTCCGCCAGGGCGGCCCAGGTCGGGCGGATCAGGCCCTGCCCCAGCAGCATGCCGGCGATCGCCTCGGCCTGGATGTCGACGCCGGCCACGGCCTGGGCGACCGGGGTCGCGCGCAGGTCCTTGAGCCCGGCGGCGCTGGAGCCGACCAGCACGATCGCCCCCTTCATGGTGGCGGCCGCGCCGCTGCCGTCCAGGACCTGCCAAGCGGGCGTGCGGGCGCCCTCGGCCGCGGCGGCGAAGCGCAGCCAGATCTCGCCCCGGGCATCGAGCGGCACCATCAGGTTGCCGATGCGCGCGGTGATGCGGCCGTCGGGTTCGCTGCGCAGGACATGGCCGGCTGCCCCCTGGGCGACGCGCAGCGCCTCGGCCGACAGGGACGGGATCGCGCGCTGGCCCTGGGCCAGGAAGAGCGGCAGGCGGCGGACGACGCCATCGCGATCGGGCACGACATTGATCGCGCCCTCGCCCTTGGCTGCCGCCGCCAGCGGCGCCAGCGCGCCGACCGCGCCCGGAAACTGCGCCAGGCCCGGCACGGGGTCCGCGCCCACGACCGCGATCCCGGCCTTGGTCGGCCGCTCTGCCCCCGTCGGCTCGGCCACCAGCACCATGCCCAGCACGCCGCGGCCCGCCGACAAGGCCTCTGCAAAGCGGCGGTCGCTGGCAGTCGCCCCGTCCGCCCCCCGCTCGCCGCGGTCGGGCTCGGCGAAGAGCATGTCGAAGACGACGACGGCCGCCCCCGCCTCGGTCAACCGGGTCGAAAGATCGGCCAGCACCGACCGCGGCCAGGGCCACTGGCCGATACGCGACAGCGATGCCTCGTCGACATCGACGACTCGCACCGGCACGGGCTCGGCCTCGCGCGGGTACCAGCGCTGGAGCTGGTCGAACCCGGCCAACCGCAGCGATTCGAGCACCACCGGATCGCCCGCCCGCACGAGCGACAGCGCGATCAGGATCGCGGCGGCAACGGCGGCCTGCACCAGGCCCACCCGGCCACCGCCCCGTCGCCCCGTCCCCGCCCAGCCGTACCCCGTCGCCCCCACCAGCGGTGCAATCCCCGGTCCCCCGACAGCTCCGTTATCCCCAACAGCCTTGAGCCGGACGATGGCCCGGTGTAGGGCTTCACAGCAAGTTCGGCGTCGATGGCACGGGGTGCGGTGACCAGCAAGGGGGGTCGATTCGCCAGCATCGTCATGGCCTTGCTCCTTGGCATCGGGCTCGCTGGCCCGGCCGCGGCGCAAGGTGACGACGCGCGTGCGCTGTTCCGCGCGCTTCTGGCGAGCCCCACCGATGTCGGCCTCAACCTGCGCTATGCACGCGCCGTCGAGGCAGAGGGCGACCCGCGCAAGGCGATGATGGCCTACGAGCGGGTTCTATCGGTCGAACCCGCCAACCGCGATGCCCGCCGGGGCCTGCAGAGGTTGGCCGGCGGCGGCCGGCAGACGGCCCAGGGCGCTTCGCGCACCGAATTGATCGTCGGCCTAGGCGCCCAGTTCGAGAGCAACCCGCGCCTGTTCGACGACGGGCTGTCCGGCAACGAGGACCTGTCGGCGGTGGGCGTGCTGCGGCTGGAGGACGAACGCATGCTGTTCGGCCAGCGCTGGCGCAGCCGGCTGAATGCCCAGGGGCGCCTCTATCGCACCTTCAGCGGTGGATCGCTGGCCTATGCCGGGGCCGACACCGGGCCAGTCCTGGATATCGGCCGGTGGGGCGAGGCACGACCGCTGTTCGGGCTGGAATATGCCAGGCTCGGCAACGGCCCCCTCTTCGCATCCGCCTATGGCGGGGTGGAACTGGCCCTGCGCGACATGGGGCCGCTGCGCGCCATCGACACGCTGGTGTCCTATGCCGATTTCGACGACCGCTATCCGGGCCGCGACGGCGCGCTGCTGCGGCTGCGGCCGCAACTGGCCTGGAACGGGCTGCTGGCCACGGGCGACCGCCTGACGGTCGACCCGGAGATCGCCTACAATGCCGCCCGAGGCGAGGGCCACCGCTATCGCTACTGGTCGGCGGGTGCGGCCGGCTTCTACATGGCGCCCCTGTTCGGGCCGGTCGCGGGGTTCCAGCAGATCCATGCCGGGCCGGAGCTGACGATCGAGCACCGGCAATATGCATCGGCGACGGTGGCCGGCGACGACGACCGTCGCGACTGGCGTTTGAGCCCCGGATTGCGGCTGATCGGCACCGGATTCCTGGAACAAGACCTGTCGGTCGTGCTGCGCTACTATATAGACAACAATCGCTCGAACGAGGCCGACAAGGAATACACCAACCACACGGTCAGCCTCGTGGTCTATCGGAGGTTCTGATGCGCCGCATGGTTCCATTGCTGTTGGGCGGGCTGGCCGCGGGTGCGGCCATCCTGCCGCTCGCCGCCGTCGCCGCCGACCGCGACATCGGGGTCAGTGCGATCGTCGTCAACAAGGTGCAGGCCGCACTCGGCGGCGCCGACCGGACGCTCAGCGTCGGCGACAGGGTGTTCCAGAACGAACGGATCGAGACCGGGCAGGACGGCCGGACGCAGATCATGTTCCTGGACGAGACGACGATCACCGTCGGACCCAATTCGTCCGTGGTGCTGGACACCTTCGTCTACGACCCCGACCGCAGCCGCCATTCGGTGGTCATCGAGGCGACGCACGGCGTGCTGCGCTTCGTGTCCGGCCGCGGCGACAGTCGCGCCTTCCAGATCCGCACGCCGGTCGCCACGGTGGGCGTGCGCGGCACGGTGCTGGACATCCTGGTCGCCCGCGACGGCGCCACGACCGTGATGGTGGTCGAGGGCGCGGCCGACCTGCGCGCCATAGGCTCCGGCCGGATCGAGGCGCTGGACCGGGTTGGCCTCGCCTCCACCGTCTCCAACCGGCAGTCGGCGCCGACGCCGCCGGCGCCGCCGTCCGATGCCGTGCGCAACCGGCTGCGCGTGCTGGCACCCACCGGCCGCCAGCTCGCCACGGTGGGCGACATGCCGCTGCCGTCCGGCGTCGACACCAAGGGCGGCATCGTCATCGACGGCACCCTGCCGGCCGAGGTGATCCGCGACCGGCTGCGCCAGCCCAATCCCACCGCCGGCATCGTGCCGACGACCCCACCCGGCACCGGCGTGCAGCCCGGGCCGGTGCTGCCGGGCGGCCAGTTGCCGACCGGGCCGGTCACCGTGGCGCCGGGCACGCCGATCAAGACCATCAACTGACCCCGACATCGGGCCAGATCTACCGGCCGGGCCCTGGCGGCCCGGCCCCACCGACCTGCAATCCCGCCGGGCGCCCCATCGGGGGGTTCGCCCGGCCCTCTTTCCGGTGCCCAAAATGATGCTGCGGTATGTCCCGTTCCTCGCGCTTGCCTCCCTCGTCTCGGCCTGCGCCGACATGCCCGGCGCCGGTCCGGTGACCGGCAACGCCCCGGCCGCGGTCGTGACCATCGGGGCCGGCGTCCCGGGCGGCACCTACGACCGCATCGGGTCGGCCATCTGCGAGGCCGTGGCCGCCGGGCCGGCCGCCCTGCCCTGCACGCTGGTCGCCAGCGAGGGCTCGGTCGAGAACCTGCTCGCGCTGCAGCGGGGGAGTGCCGGCTTCGCGCTGACCCAGGCGGACACGGCGCTGGCCGCCCAGCTTGGCGTCGGTCCGTTCAAGGACAAGGGGCCCGACCGCAGCCTGCGCTCAGTCCTGGCGCTCGGCGTCGAGCCGTTGACGGTGGTCGTGCGCGCGGATTCGGCCATCGCCGGCTTCGCCGACCTGAAGGGCAAGCGCATCGACCCCGGCGTCGAGGGCTCCGGCACCGAGCTGACGATGCGCGGGCTGATGCTGAGCCATGGCTGGACCGTGGGACGCGACGTGCGGGTCGCCGCCATCCCGTCCGGGACCCACGCCGACGCGCTCTGCCAGTCGCGCATCGATGCCGTCGCCTTCATTGGTGCCCAGCCCAACCCGGCGGTCGAAGCGGCCGCGTCGGCCTGCCCCGTGCGGCTGCTTTCGGCCGCAGGGCCGGTCATCAACGCCGTCGTCGTGGGCTATCCGACCATCGACCGCGAGACGATCCCGGCAGGCACCTATCCCTGGCAGACCGAAGCCGTGCAGACGGTCGGCCTGCAGATGCTGCTGGCGACGACCGAGCGGCAGGGCGACGCCACGGTGGCGGCCGTCAGCGAGGGCCTGCGCGCCAATATCGACCGCTTCAAGCGCACGCACCCGTCGCTGCGCCGCATCACGGCCAAGTCGCTGCTGGTGGACAACGACGTGCTGCCGCTGCATGACGCCGCTGTGCGCTCCGCCACCGCCGCCGGGGTGGTCACGCGCGACGAGCTGTTCCTGCCCAAGTAAGGAAGACGCCGATGCCCCTGCCCGACCTCACCTTGGCCGCGTTCGAGGCCAGCCTGGCCGAGCCGCAGCCGCCAGGCGGGCTGGGCAACGCCCTGTCCGCCCTGTGGTGGGCGGGCAAGGGCGGCTGGGCCATGGGCGAGGGCTGGGGCCACGCGCACGAACTGGCCCAGGCCGACGACGGCCGCAGCGGTGCCTGGGTGCATGCCCATCTGCACCGGATCGAGGGCGACCTGTCCAACGCCGGCTACTGGTATCGCCACGCCGGCCGGCCGCAGTCTACCGCACCCTTGCAGGACGAGTGGCGCGAGATCAGCGCCGCCCTGCTCGACCGCCAGGCGCCCTGACGGTCGGCGCCGCCAACGGCACCGGCGGCGGACGATTGACGACCGGGGCGAGGTCGGCTTCCAGCGCCCCCAGAATATCGGCCAGCGCGGCATTCAGGCCGGCCGCCAGGGCGGGCGCGCCGGGCCCGCTTGCGGGTGCCGTCCGGCGATACTGGCGCTGGAACAGGATCGGCGTCTCTGCCGCCCGGATGTCGAGCAGCAGGAACTGCACGTCCAGCACCGCCTGATGGCCGCCGCCCGTCGCCTCGCCATGGACCGCCGTCAGGCTGCCCTCCAGCGCATAGCGGGCGTCGGCCTGGCTGGTGGCCGGCACGGCGGCCCGGAACAGGCCGCTGCGGTCCAGCCATTCCCGCGCCTCGTCGGCCAGCATGGCCGCCGGCGGGGCGAAGAAGACGTTGTAGAAATCGGTGCGGAACTGCCCCGTCCCGGTCGCGAAGACGAGTTCCCGCCCCTCATAGCCCGGCGAGGCGCGGAAGCGGCGCACCGCCACCACGTCGGCCCCGCGCGGGACCGACGTGGTGGCCTCGGGACGGGTCGCATCCAGCGTGTAGTAGCGCTGCTCGATCGGCGGTTTCTCCAGCGGCGACGAGCAGGCGGCGGCGAGGGCGGCGGCCAGGGCGACCGGCACCCAGCGGATGGGGGAAAGCATCAGGGTTCGCTCCGTCGCGGGGGCTGGCCGAAGAGAAGCTGGGACGGATAGCGCTTGGCCGTCTCGGTCAGTTCCCGCAGGTTCTGCGAGATGGCGGCGAGATTGACCAGCAGCCCCTCCAGGTCCTGCTGGCCGGTGGCCAGGATGCTGTCGGCGCGCCGGGTGGTGCGCCCGGCCGTCGCCACCATGTCCGGCAGTGCGGCCACCGAAGTGCGCAGGTCGGCCACCGTGTCGCGTACGCCCTGTGCGATGGCGCGCATGGTGGCGCCGTTGAACTGCGTCGCGATCTCCTGCGAGAAGGTGTTCAACCGCATGGTGATCTCGCGCAGGTCGACCATAACGTGGCCGACCGTGTCGTCGGCAGAGGCGGCGAGGCTGCGGATATGCTTGGCCGATTCGGCCACGTCGGACAGGGCCGCCGTCACCTTCTCGCCGCCGACCAGCACCTGGACCCGGCGGTTGGTCTCGCGCAACTCGCTCAGCAGCAGGCCGGTCTCGACCACGACCTTCTCCAGGTCGGCTTCCTCCAACCTCGTGAAGACCTGTTCGACCGCCGAACTAAGGCGCGAGATCACGCTGGGCGCCGACGGCAGGTAGAAGAAGTCGGGCGTCCACGAGATCTGCAGGGCCGGGTTGCGCTCCGGCGGGACATAGTCGACCTCCAGGTAGGAGGTGCCGGTGACGCCCTGGGAGGCCAGGCGCACGCGCAGGCCGTTGGTCACCAGCCGGCGCATGATGCCTTCCAGCTCCTGGCCCGAGGCCTGGCCGCCGGCGATGGCGTCGACGTCGAGCCGCATGCGGACGGCGACGAGCTGGCCCGCCTGGAAGTAGCGCGGGTCGTCGGGCGTCAGCTTGTAGGCCGTGCCGACGAAGGTGATCTGGCTGACCGCGCCCACCTTCACGCCGCGATAGCGCACCGCCGAGCCGACATCCAGGCCCTGTACCGATTCCTCGACATAGGTCTCCAGCGTGATCGTCTTCTGGAAGACCGTGCCGCCGCCCAGCACGATGATGCCGGCGATGATCAGCAGCAGGGCGCCGAAGACGAACAGCCCGACCCGGAAGTAGTTGCGACTGGGTGCCGCCATCCCGTTCTCTCCTATGCCGCCGGTGCCGTGGCGGGCGGGGTTTCGGCCTTGCCGGCTGCCTCGGCATCCGCGACCGCCTGGGCTTCGGCGGTCTGGCGATGGAAGAACCGGCGGACGAAGGGGTGCGTGCTCTCGTCGCGCAGTTGCGCGGGCGGCCCTTCGGCGATGATGCCCTTGGCCTCCTTGTCCAGCATGATGACGCGGTCGGCGATGGCGAAGATGCTGGCCAGCTCGTGCGTGACGACGACGAAGGTGATGCCGAGGCTGCGCCGGAGCTGGAGGATGAGCTCGTCCAGCTCGGCCGAGGTGATCGGGTCGAGGCCGGCCGAGGGCTCGTCCAGGAAGAGGATCTCCGGGTCGAGCGCCATGGCCCGCGCGATGGCCGCCCGCTTGCGCATGCCCCCCGATATCTCCGAGGGCATGTGGAAGGCGAAGCGGTCGAGGCCCACCAGCTTCAGCTTGGCCAGCGCCACCGCGTTCAGCGCGTCCTCCGGCAGGCGGGTGAACTCCTCCAGCGGCAGGCGCACGTTCTGGATCAGGTTCATCGACCCGAACAAGGCACCCTGCTGGTACATGACGCCGATCATGCGCAGGATGGCCAGCCGCTCGTCCTCGCCCGCACCCACGAGGTCGCGACCACCGATGTCGATGCGGCCCTGCCAGGGCGCGTAGAGGCCGATCAGGTGCTTCAGCAGCGTGCTCTTGCCGCAGCCCGACCCGCCCAGGATGACGAAGACCTCGCCGCGCGCGACCGTGAAGCTCAAATCTTCGAACAGCACCGCGCGGCCGAAGCCGGTGCGCATGTGCTCGACCGTGATGATGGGATCTTCAGCCATCACCCGGCCTAGAGGTCGAGATAGAAGAAGAGGACGGCGAAGAGTCCGTCCGCCAGGATGATCAGCAGGATGCCCGAGACGACCGAGCGCGTGGTCGATTCGCCGACCGCGGCCGCCCCCGTCGTCGTCTGCAGCCCGCGCATGCAGCCCACCCCCGCCACCAGCAGGCCGAACACGGCCGCCTTGAAGAGGCCGCCCAGCAGGTCGCCATAGCCGGTCGAGCCGACCAGTTGGTGCAGGAAGGTGATGGGCGGGTAGCCCAGCGACATCATGACGACGAGACAGCCGAGCAGGCCTGCCACGTTCATGATCATCGCCAGGAACGGCATGACGACGATGCCGGCCAGCACGCGCGGCACCACCAGGAAGCGGACGGGCACCAGGCCCATGGTGGTCAGCGCGTCGACCTCCTCGTTCACCTTCATGGTGCCGATCTCGGCCGCGAAGGCCGATCCGGTGCGGCCCGCCAGCATGATGGCCGCCATCAGCGGCCCCAGCTCGCGGATCATCGACAGCGACACGAGGTCGGCGACATAGAGGTCGGCACCGAACTTGCGCATCGGGATCGCCGACTGGAAGGCCATGATGAGGCCGATGAGGAAGCCCATCAGCGCCATGATCGGCACGGCGCGCACGCCCGCCGCCTCCAGCGCGATCATGAAGTCGCTCCAGCGCAGGCGGCCCGGCCGGCGCAGGACCTCCACCAGATAGACCAGCACCTCGCCCACGAAGGTCACCTGGCGGCGCATCTCGCCGCCCATGCGATAGGCCGTCAGGCCCAGGCGCGATATCGGCCCCAGCCTGGGGCTGGCGCGGACCTCGGGTGCGGCCACCTCGCCTACCAGTTCGACCAGGGCGGCGAATTGCGGCTTCAGCCCGCGGATCGCGAATGGCCGGTCGCCCATGGCAGAGCGCAGCGCGGCCAGCAGGGCCACGCCCGCGCCGTCGCAATAGTCCACCCCGCCGGCATCGACGGTCAGCCCGCCAATGCCGGCCGCAGCCGCCATCGCCGGCGCCCACACCGCGGCCGTGCCGTCGGCATCGAGCCGACCTGCCAGGGTCAGCACCGTGCCCCCGGGGTCGGTCCCGACCCCGGCGCTGGCGGACCTGACGGCCGCTTCGGCCATGGGGCTACCCCGAACCTGCTGCACCTTGCAGTGCCTAGCACGAGTCTGGGGGCGGGTTCACCCGGCGTCGCGTGACGGCCTAGGCACGCCACCTACTCAGCGCCAGCATGCCGCCGCCGGCCAGCAGGCCCCAGAAGGCACCGCCGATGCCGAAGAAGGCGATGCCGGATGCCGTCACCAGGAAGGTGATGACGGCGGCCTCGCGGTCGCGGAGTTCGCTGACGGCGCCCATCATGGCGGCCGCAAAGGCGCCCAGCAGGGCCAGGCCCGCCACCGCCTCGATCAGCACCGGCGGGGCGGCCGCGACGAACGCGGTGGCCGCCCCCGCGGCCAGGCCGAAGGCGACGTAGCCGATTCCGGCGACGACGGCGGCCCAATAGCGCCGCTCGCGGTCCGGGTGGGCATCGGGGCCGGCGCACATGGCGGCCGTGATCGCTGCCAAGTTGACGGCGTGTGCGCCGAAGGGGGCGCCGAGCAGGCTGAAGATCCCCGTCGTGCGGAACAGCGGCCCCGGCTCCGGCCGGTAGCCGTTCACCTGCAGCACCGCCATGCCGGGGATGTTCTGGGACGCCATGGTGACGATGAAGAGCGGCAGGCCGATGCCGATCATCGCCGCCCAGTCGAAGACCGGCGTCACCAGCACCGGCCGCGGCCAGATGTCGGCCAGCGGCACCGACACGCCGTCCGCGCCCAGCCAGATCATGGCGGCCGCGACCACGACGGCCGCCGGCACGGCATAGATGCGGCGCAGGCGCGCCATGACCGCCCAGGCGACGACGATCGCCAGGCCCTGGAGCGGCAGGGCCGCCACGGCGCGGGCCGGCGCCAGGCAGAGGCCGAGCAGGATGCCGGCCAGCATGGCGTTGGCAAGCGAGGCCGGGATCGAGGCGACCCAGCGGCCGAGCGGCTTCCACAGGCCGGCCACGACGATCAGCGCGCCGCAGAAGAGGAAGGCGCCGACCGCGGCGGGAAAGCCGCCCGCCGGCATGCCCGACGCCGCCAGCAGGGCCGCCCCCGGCGTCGACCAGGCGACGCTGATCGGCTGGCGCCGTTGCAGGCTGAGGACGATGGCGCAAAGGCCCATGGCGATGGCGAGCGCCATCAGGCCCGAGGCGGCCTCGGCCCGCGATGCCCCCACCGCGATCAGCCCCTGAAGGACGACCGCGAAGGAGCTGGCGAAACCGACGAAGGAGGCGAGCAGGCCCGCGGTCGCGGCCTGGGCGGAGAAGGTGCGCATGTCGCCGGCAATCTATCCTATGCTGGCCGGCCACGCCCCAATCGCCATCATCTTTCAATCGCCATCCTTTTCCAATCGACTGCCCCCTCAGCGGTGTCCAGACCCCTTCCCCACCCGGCACCGTCCGGAACCGTGCCCAGAAAGCCCGGCATCGTGCTGCTGGCCGGCATCACCGCCTTCGGCGCGGTCGCCATCGACAGCTTCCTGCCGCTTCTGCCGGCGCTGGCCGTCACCTTCTCGGTGTCGTCGGCGGACGCGCAGATGGCGGTCGGCGCGGTGATGATCGGCTTTGCGCTCGGCCAGATGCTGTACGGGCCGCTGTCGGACCGCTTCGGCCGGCGCCGGCCGCTGCTGTTCGGCATGGTGCTGTTCACGGTGGCGGCGGTGGCGGCGGCCACCGCCGACAGCTTCGCCACCATGGTCGGGTGGCGCTTCGTCCAGGGGGTGGGCGGGGCCGCCGGATCGGTCATCGCGCGCGCCATCGTCCGCGACCTGCATGCCCGCGACGAGGCATCGCGCCAGCTCTCGTACATGACGACGGTGATGGGCACGATCCCGATCGCCGCCTCCTTCATCGGCGCGCAGTTGCTGACCCATGTCGGCTGGCGGTCGGTGCCCGCCGCCATGGCGGCCTATGGCGTCCTGCTGATCCTGCTGGTCGCGCGCGGCCTGCCGGAGACGAACCCGCGGGCGGGAACGGTGCGGCGGCCGCTGTCCGACCTGCTGCTGGGCTATCGCCAGGCGATCCTGCACCCGGCCTGCATCGCCCATGTCGCCACCAACATCGTGCTGACGACGGCGTTCTTCGTGTTCCTGTCGGCGTCCCCCTTCGTCCTGATCGGCGGCGGGCGGGTGCCGGCGGAGCTCTATGGCTTCGTCTTCGCGCTGGCGATCGGCGGGCTGATGGCGGGCGCCCTGCTGAACGGGCGGCTGGTGCGCCATTTCGGCGCCGAGGTGCTGATGCGCCGGGGCAAGGTGGCGCTGCTGGGCCTGTCGCCGCTGCTGGCCCTGTCGGCCACGGAGACGGCGGGGCTGGCGGCCTTCCTGCCGGCCCTGTTCCTGTTCCAGACCGCGCTCAGCTTCGTCGTCATCAACGCCATCGCGAGCGCGCTGGGCGAGCTGCCGGAGCGGGCGGGTACCGTCTCGGCGCTGATCGGGGCCGGGCAGTTCGCGGCAGGCGCACTGGCCGGGCGCTGGGCCACGGCCGCGATCGGCCAGGACCTGCTGGCGATGGCGCTCTTCATGGCCGCCTTCGCGCTCGCCGGAATTGCCATCCACCGCCTCTGCGCGCCGCGCATGGCGGGGTCGCGATGACCCGCCGCCCGCCCGGCATCGTCTTCCTGGCGGCGCTGGCCGGCTTCGGCGCGCTCAGCGTCGACGGCTTCCTGCCCCTGCTGCCCGGCCTGGCCGTGGCCTTCGGGCTGACGGCAGGCGAGGCGCAGACCGCACTCGGCGGGCTGATGCTGGGCATGGCGATCGGCCAGCTCGCCTATGGCCCGCTGTCGGACCGCTTCGGCCGGCGCGGGCCGCTGCTGGCCGGCATCGGCCTGTTCTCGACCGCCAGCCTGATGGCGTCGCTGGCGGCCGATTTCGAGGCGCTGGTGTTCTGGCGCTTCGTCCAGGGCCTGGGGGCCTCGGCCTCGCCCGTCATCGTGCGCGCGGTCATCCGCGACCTGCACCAGCGCGACGCCGCCGCCCGCCAGCTCTCCTACATGACGAGCCTGATGGGGGTGATGCCGATCGCGGCCCCCCTGGTCGCGGCCCAGCTCGTCCTGCAGGGCGGCTGGCGCGCGGTGCCGGTCGCCATGGCCCTGTTCGGCATCGCCATGGGCACGCTGGCCTTCCTGCGCCTGCCCGAGACGCTGGCGCCCGAGCGCCGGGTGCGGCTGCCGGTCTGGCAGGTGGCCCGGCTCTATCTCGACGTCTTCCGCGACCGCGCCGCCATCGGCCATGTCGCCACCAACATCGTGCTGCAGACGGCGGTCATGGTCTTCGTCTGCGCCTCCCCCTTCGTGATGATCCAGGGGCGCGGCGTGCCGGTCGAGCTGTTCGGCTTCATCATCATGGTGGAGGTTGGCGGGCTCATCGCCGGGGCCGCCCTCAACGGCCGGCTCGTCACCCACTTCGGCAGCGAGCGGCTGATTCGCCTGGCCCTGCCGGTGCTGGCCGGGATGGCGGGCGTGCTGGTGCTGGTCGCATGGACCGACGCCGGGGGGCTGGCCGGCTTCCTGGTGGTCCTCTTCCTCTTCAAGACCGTCACCAGCTTCGTCGGCATCAACGCCATCGCCGGCGCCCTGGCGGCCCTGCCCGAGCGCGCCGGCACCGTGTCGGCCCTGATCGGGGCTGCCCAGTCGGCCGGCGGCGCGCTTGCCGGGCGCTACGCCACGGCCGTCATCGGCACCGATACCCTGACCATGACGCTGTTCATGGCGGCCTTCGCGCTGGGGTCGATCGCCGTCTATCTGGTGCTGCTGCGCCGCTGACGCGGTTGGCACGGCCGGCCGTTTCCCGCACAATCGGCCCTTCGACTCCCCGTCCCCCGCCCGATGGCCCCTGCCCGATGCGTTTCACCGGTACCGACAGCTATATCGCCACGCCCGACCTGATGGTCGCGGTCAACGCCGCCGTCTCGCTCCAGCGCCCCTTGCTGGTGAAGGGCGAGCCCGGGACCGGCAAGACCGTGCTGGCGCACGAGATCGCGGCAGCACTCGGCCGGCCGCTCATCCCCTGGCACATCAAGTCGACGACCAAGGCGCAGCAGGGGCTCTACGAGTATGACGCCGTCGCCCGCCTGCGCGACGGCCAGTTGGGCGACGCCCGCGTCCACGACATCCGCAACTACATCAAGCGCGGCAAGCTGTGGGACGCCTTCACGGCCGAGACGCCACCCGTCCTGCTGATCGACGAGATCGACAAGGCCGACATCGAGTTCCCGAACGACCTGCTGCTCGAGCTCGACCGGATGGAGTTCCACGTCTACGAGACGGGCGAGACCATCGCGGCCAAGGTGCGGCCGGTCGTCGTCATCACGTCGAACAACGAGAAGGAGCTGCCCGACGCCTTCCTGCGCCGCTGCTTCTTCCACTACATCCGCTTCCCCGACCGCGAGACGATGGAGCGCATCGTCGCCGTGCATTTCCCCGACATCCGCAACGAGCTGGTGCGCGAGGCGATGGCCCTCTTCTACGAGATCCGCGACGTGCCGGGCCTGAAGAAGAAGCCGTCGACGTCCGAGCTGCTGGATTGGCTGAAGCTCCTGATGATCGATGAGATCCCGCCCGAGGTGCTGAAGCAGCGCGACCCGGCCAAGCTGATCCCGCCGCTCCATGGCGCGCTGTTGAAGAACGAGCAGGACGTGCACCTGTTCGAGCGGCTGGCCTTCCTCAACCGGCGCGAACGCCACTAGCCGCCGGCAGTCGCAGATGTTCCTGCGCTTCTTCACCGAGCTGCGCGAGGCGCGCGTGCCGGCCAGCCTGCGCGAGTACCTGACGCTGCTGGAGGCGATGAAGGCGGGCGTCACCAACCTCGACATCGAGGAGTTCTACTACCTGTCGCGCGCCGCCCTGGTGAAGGACGAGCGCCATATCGACCGCTTCGACCGCGTGTTCGGCCGCGTCTTCAAGGGGCTGGAGGGCGTGGACGGCGAGATCGCGGCCGAGATTCCCGAGGAATGGCTGCGCAAGCTGGCCGAGAAGTTCCTGACGCCCGAGGAGATGGCGCAGGTCGAGGCGCTGGGCGGCTGGGACAAGCTGATGGAGACGCTGAAGAAGCGGCTGGAGGAGCAGAAGGACCGCCACCAGGGCGGCAGCAAGTGGATCGGCACGGCCGGCACCTCCCCCTTCGGCGCCCATGGCTACAACCCGGAGGGCGTGCGCATCGGCCAGGACCAGGGCCGCCAGCGCAAGGCCGTGAAGGTCTGGGACAAGCGCGAGTTCAAGGACCTCGACGACGGCGTCGTCATCGGCACGCGCGAGATCAAGCTGGCGCTGCGCCGCCTGCGCAAGTTCGCCCGCGAGGGGGCCGCCGAGGAGCTGGACCTGCCCGGCACGGTGGGATCGACCGCGCGCAATGCCGGCTGGCTCGACATCCGCATGGTGCCCGAGCGGCACAACACGGTGAAGGTGCTGCTGCTGCTCGATATCGGCGGGTCGATGGACGACCATATCCGCCTGTGCGAGCAGCTCTTCTCAGCCGCCAAGACCGAGTTCAAGCACATGGAGTTCTTCTACTTCCACAACTGCGTCTATGAGCGGCTGTGGAAGAGCGCCCAACGCCGCCGGGTCGAGAGCACGCCGACCGAGGAGGTGCTGCGCACCTACGGCCCCGACTACAAGGTGATCCTGGTCGGCGACGCCAGCATGAGCCCCTACGAGATCGTCCAGGCCGGCGGCAGCGTCGAGCACTGGAACGAGGAGGCGGGCGAGGTGTGGATGCAGCGCATCCTGTCGACCTGGCCGCATGCGGTATGGCTGAACCCGGTGCCGAAGGAGCGCTGGTCCTACCTGCAATCGATCGAGATGCTGCGCCAGCGCATGGAAGGGCGGATGTTCCCCCTGACGCTGGCCGGCCTCGACGAGGCGATGCGGGAACTGGGGCATTGAGACGGCTGCTGCTGGCCGGCCTGCTGGGTCTGGTTGCCGTGCCGGCGGCAGCACAGAAGCCGGATGCGGTGCTGGACGCCCTGCGCGGCCGCCCCGCCAGCCTGCTCGACCTGTCGCTCGCCCGGCTGGAAGGCTTCGTCAACCAGACCGGCCGGCCGCTCGGCTTCGTCGGCTGGGCCGGCGCCCAAGATGGGCGCATCGTCGTCTTTGCCTATGCCGAGGAAGACCCGGCGACCGAGGCGCGCTGCCGCACGATCGTGAGCGAGCTGAAGCGGGCGGCCGCGGTCCATCCCGACACGGGCGAACCCTACCGGCCGGCATCGGCCTGGGCGGGGCTCTTTTCGTATCCCGGCCTCGACCAGTTCCGTGTCGATCCCGGCTGGGACGAGACGGTGGACGCCATGTTCGAGATCCGCGCGACCGTCGGCACCACCGGCGATGGCAAGGGCGTGGTCTGTTCCAGCCCGCTGCTGGGCCGCGACGTTTCCATCCGGCGGGAGTGAGGACGATCATGGATCGCCGCGACATCGAGTTCGACGCCGACGGCACGACGCTGCGCGGCTGGTTCTACCGGGCGGCGGGCGCCGCCGGGCCCGCCCCGACCATCGTCATGGCGCACGGCTTTTCGGCCGTGAAGGAGCAGTATCTCGACGGCTTCGCCGAGATGTTCGCCGCCGCCGGGCTGAACGCGCTCGTCTACGACCACCGCAACCTCGGCGCCAGCGACGGCGAGCCGCGCCAGGAGATGGACCCCTGGGCCCAGGTGCGCGACTATCGTTCGGCCATCACCTATGCCGCCACGCTCGCCACCACCGACCGCGAGCGCATCGGCGTCTGGGGCACCAGCTATTCCGGCGGCCACGCGCTGGTGGTGGCCGCGATCGACCGGCGGGTGAAATGCGTGGTGGCCCAGGTGCCGCACATCAGCGGGTCGGAGAGCGGCCGGCGGCGGGTGCGGCCGGACCAGCTTCCGGGCCTGCTCGCCCGCTTCGACGCCGACCGCGAGGCGCGCTTCCGCGGCGAGCCGCCCGGCCTCTTCCCGGTGGTGGCGGCCGACCCCGCCGCGCCCTGCGCCTTGCCTGGTGCCGACTGCTGGGAATTCTTCGACGGGTCGACGACGCGCGCGCCCTCCTGGCGCAACCAGGTGACGCTGCGTACGCTGGAGATGGCGCGCGAGTACGAGCCCGGCGTCTATGTCCCCCGCATCTCGCCGACGCCGCTGCTGCTGATCGTCGCCCCGCATGACCGGCTGACGCCGCCGGACCTGATGCTGGAGGCCTATGAGCGCGCGTTGCAGCCCAAGCGCCTGGTGCTGCTGCCGGGTGGCCATTTCGATCCCTACATCGCCGGACTGGCCGAGGCGGGTGGTGCCGCCCGCGACTGGTTCGTCCAGCATCTTGCCGGCTGAGAGGCCAGAGGAAACCGCCATGGGTCAGAACGCCTTCGGGCAGCCGGTGCGCCGCAAGGAGGACCAGTCGCTGCTGACGGGTCGCGGCCGCTTCATCGACGACTACAGCCCGGAGGGGCTGGCCCATGCCTGGATGGTGCGCTCGCCCCACGCCCATGCCCGCATCCGCTCGATCGACATCGCCGAGGCCGCGGCGGCCGATGGCGTCGTCGCCGTCCTGACCGGCGCCGACCTGCTGGCGGACGGCATCGGCGGCATTCCCTGCACCTACCAGCCGCCCTGGCCCGCGGGCACGGCACCCGCCCGCCCGAACCTTCTGCCGGCATGGCCGGCGCTGGCCCATGACACGGTGCGCTATGTCGGCGACGGCGTCGCCATGGTGGTGGCCGAGACGATCGAGGCCGCCCGCAGCGCCGCCGAACTGATCCAGATCGAGTGGGACGAATTGCCGGCCGTGGTCGATCCGGAGGCCGCGCGCGCCGACGATGCGCCCCGGGTGCATGCCGACATGCCGGACAATGCCTGCTTCGACTGGGAGACGGGCGACGGGCCGGCGACCGACCGCGCCTTCGCGGCCGCCGCCCGCATCGTCACGCTGGACGTCGTCAACAACCGCGTCGTCGTCGCCTCCATGGAGACGCGCGGTGCGACGGGCGAGTGGGTCGACGGGCGTTACCGGCTGGCAACTGCCAGCCAGATGCCACACCAGTTGAAGGAACAACTGGCCAAGCATGTCCTGCATGTGCCGGAGGACGACATCCACGTCGTCGTGCGCGACGTCGGCGGCAGCTTCGGCATCAAGAACTCGCTCTATCCCGAGCAGATCCTGGTGATGTGGGCCGCACGCCGGCTGGAACGGCCGGTGAAATGGATCGGCGACCGCGCCGACGCCTTCCTGACCGACGCCCACGCGCGCGACAACCGCACGCGGGGTGAGCTGGCCGTCGATGCCGATGGCCGCTTCCTGGCCTTGCGCGTCACCACCACGGCCAATATCGGCGCCTACATCGCCAACAAGGGGCTGCTGTCGCCGACCGTAAACGCGCCCGCCCTGGTCGGGGCCTACGCCACGCCGGCCATCCATCTGCGCGTAACGGGGGTCTTCACGAACACGGTGCCGACCGACGTCTATCGCGGCGCCGGCCGGCCGGAAGCGGTCTACCTGGTGGAGCGGCTGGTCGACGTAGCGGCGGCCGAGCTCGGCATCGACCGCGTGGCGCTGCGCCGTCGCAACGTCATCCGACCGGCCCAGATCCCCTACAAGACGCCGATCTGGCTGACCTACGATGCCGGCGACTTCGAAGCCAACCTCGACACCGCCCTGCCGGCGGTCGACTGGGACGGGTTCGAGGCCCGCCGGGCCGCGGCCAAGGCCGCCGGCCGGCTGCGCGGCATCGGCATGTCCTTCTATGTCGAGCGCTGCGCCGGCGCCTCGCACGAGGACGCCACGCTGGAAGTAGCGCCCGACGGCCGCGTCACCGTGCTGGTCGGCACCATGGCCAACGGCCAGGGCCATGTGACGGCCTATGCCCAGATCGTGGCCGAGATGCTGGGCCTGCCGATCGAGCATATCGACGTGATCCAGGGCGACACCGACCGGGTGAAGCACGGCCAGGGCACCGGCGGCTCCCGCTCGCTGGTGATGGGCGGCAGCGCCGTGCATGGCGCCACCCGCACCGTCATCGACAAGGCGCGCGCGATCGCCAGCCACCTGCTGGAGACGGCCGAGGTCGACATCGAGTTCCAGGAGGGCACCTTCTCGATCGTCGGCACCGACCGGCGCGTCAGCTTCCGCGACGTGGCGGCGGCCGCCCACGATCCCGCCCGCCTGCCGCCCGGCACCACACCGGGCCTGGATGCCGACAACCGCTTCAAGGTGCCGGGCTACACCTACCCCAACGGCTGCCACGTCGCCGAGGTCGAGATCGACCCCGAGACCGGCCGCCCCCAGGTCGTGGGCTACACCATCGTCCATGATTTCGGCCGCGTCCTGAACCCGCTGATGCTGGGCGGCCAGGTCCATGGCGGCGTCGCCCAGGGGCTGGGCCAGGCGCTGTTCGAGCACACGGTCTACGACGCGGATTCGGGCCAGCTCCTGTCCGGCTCGTTCATGGACTATTGTATCCCGCGCGCCGACGACGTGCCGAACTTCGCCTTCCACATGCGCGAGGACCCGGCACCCGCCAACCCGCTGGGCGTGAAGGGTGCCGGCGAGGCCGGCTGCGCCGGGGCGCCGCCCGCCATCGTCAATGCCGTCGTCGACGCCTTGAAGCCGCTCGGCATCCGCCATGTCGACATGCCGCTGACGCCCGAGCGGCTGTGGCGGACGATCCACGCCAGATAAGGACCGGAACCGGCCATGTACCGCCTCTATAACAGCCCCGGCACAGCCGGGATGGCACCCCACATCCTGCTGCGCGAACTGGCCGTGCCGCACGAGATGGTCTTCGTCGACCGCGACGCCGGCGCCCACAAGACGCCGGAATACCTGGCCCTCAACCCGCTCGGCCGCCTGCCGACGCTGGTCGATGGCGACCTCGTGCTGTTCGAGGCGGCCGCCATCTGCCTCTACCTGGCCGACCGCCACCCGGAAGCCCGGCTCGCCCCGCCCGTCGGCCACCCCGACCGGGCGCGGCTCTACCAGTGGCTGATGTTCCTGACCAACACCATCCAGGCCGACCTGATGATCTGGTTCTACCCCGAGCGGGTGGCCGACGATTCGCACCAGTCGGAAGCACGGGTGCGGATCGAGGAGCGGCTGGCCGCCATGTTCGCCCCGCTGGACGCGGCACTGGCCGGCCGCGAATGGCTGGTGGGCGAACATTTCTCGATCGGCGACGCCTTCCTCTTCATGCTGGCGCGCTGGTCGCGCAACCTGCCGCGCAAGGCGCGCGACATGCCCAACCTCGGCCCCTATCTCGCCCGCATCGCCAGCCGGCCGGCGGTGCGCGAGATGTTCGCGGTCGAGGGACTGTCCGCGCCCTACTACTGACCGCGATGGCGGCCCGGCTGACCACGGCGCGGCTGCGGCTGGACCCGCCGGTCCTGTCGGACGTGCCGGCGCTGTTCGCTTTCATGGGGGATGCGGAGGCCATGCAGCACACGCACCGCCAGCGGAGCCTGCGGGCGTGCCGCCGTCACGTCGCCGGGCATGAATGGCAGCGGCGACGGACGGGGATCGCGCCCTGGACCGTGCGTGCACTCGACGACGACCGCATCGTCGGCTGGGGCGGGCTCTACAACGACCCGTTCGACCCCGGCTGGGGGGTCGAGATCGCCTATTATTTCACGCCGGATTGCTGGGGCCGGGGCTACGCCAGCGAACTGACCCGGGCCAGCCTAGAAGTCGCCCGCGCCGCGCACGGACTGGGCGAGGTCGTTGCCTTCGCCCATCCGGACAATCCCGGGTCGCGGCGCGTGCTGGAGAAGGCCGGGTTTGTCGCCGAGCGTTTCCTGCCGGACATGCAGCGCCACTTCTTCCGGCGGCGGCTATGACCGCCACCGTCCACACGATCGGCCATTCCAACCATCCGATCGGCCGCTTCGTGGAGATCCTGAAAGCCCACGGCGTGGACGCGGTGGCCGACGTGCGCTCCCGCCCCTACTCCCGCTTCGCCCCGCAGTTCCGCCGCGACCCGCTGCGCCAGTCGCTGGAGGGAGCCGCTATCGCCTATGTCTTCCTGGGCGCCGAGCTGGGGGCACGCACCGACGACCCGTCCTGCTGGTGCGACGGCGCCGTCGACTACCACCGGCTGGCCGCCACCCCGCTGTTCCAGGCCGGCCTCGACCGGGTTCGGAAGGGTGCGGCCGACCGGCATGTGGCACTGCTGTGCATGGAGCGCGACCCGCTCACCTGCCACCGCTGCATCCTGGTCGGCCGGCACCTCGCCCGGCGCGGGCTGGCGCTGGCGCACATCCATTACGACGGCACGGTCGAGACGGGCGCGGACGCCGATGCCCGCCTGATGCGCGAGACCGGCACCGTGCAGGGCGACGTGCTGGCCCCGGATGCCCTGGCGCGCGCCTACGACATCCGGGGGCAGAAGATCGCCTATCGCAAGTAGCCGGGCCGGCTACGCCGCCGCCGGCACCGGCCGTAGCGCTGCCATGTTGGCCAGGGTCTTCACGCAGGCGGATGCCACCTCCTCGCCCTTCACGACGAAATGGTCGAAGAAGAAGCGGCGGTGTTCCTCATGGTCGTGGAAGTGCTTGGGCGTCAGGACGGCCGACAGCACGGGTACCTCGGTATCTAGCTGCACGCGCATGAGGCCGGAAATGACCGCCTCGGCCACGAACTCGTGGCGATAGATGCCGCCATCGACGACGAAGCCGGCCCCAACGATGGCGCCGTAGCGGCCGGTCCGGGCGAGCAGCTTGGCCTGCAGCGGGATTTCGAAGGCGCCCGGCACCTCGAAGAGGTCGATGGCGTCGCGCGGGTGGCCCGCCCGCGCCATGGCCGCCAGGAAGGCGTCGCGGCAGCGGTCGACGATGTCGCGGTGCCAGCAGGACTGGATGAAGGCGATACGCTGATGCATGGGTGTGCTCCTCGGCCTCGTATGACCAGAAGGGCGCACGGGAAGTGCCCGCCCCGCCGGGCGCAGTGGCCCGGCAGCGGATTCCGCCCGTTCTCTTCCATCCGGACTGTGACCGTCGGCTCGGGCATCGCACCCGATCTGCTGACCCCGGCCGCCAAGGGCCGCCGGGCGCTCGCGGGCTAAGGCGCGGCCAGGCCGCCCCATCACCGCCGGTGGGGAGTTTCACCCCGCCCCGAGAACGTTCGCCGCCGGGATGCCCCGGCGACAGAACGGGTCTAGCGGAGGCGGGCGAACCCCGTCAACGGCCCAGCACGGCGGCGAAGGCATCGATCGCGCGATCGATGCCGGCGCGGTCGACATCGAGATGGGTGACGGCGCGGATGTTGGTGGGGCTGAGGGCGCCGACCACGATGGCATGCGCCTTCAGGCGCTGGACGATCTCGGGCGCGCCGAGGCCGGTGCCCGTCACGTCGAGATAGACCATGTTGGTCTCGACCGCATCAAGATCGACCGCCACGCCGGGCAGGCCCACTAGGCCCTGGGCCAGGATGCGGGCATGGGCATGGTCGTCGGCCAGGCGGTCGATGTGATGATCGAGGGCATGGAGGCCGGCCGCGGCCAGGATGCCCGCCTGCCGCATCGCCCCGCCCCAGCGGTGCTTCAGGCGCCAGGCCTCCTCGATGAAGTCGCGACCGCCGGCCAGCACGGCGCCCACCGGGCAGCCCAGCCCCTTGGTCAGGTCGATCCACAGGCTGTCGCACAGCCGGCCATAGTCGGCCGCCGGCGTGCCGGAGGCCACGACCGCGTTCATCAGCCGGGCGCCGTCCATGTGGACCGACAGGCCGCGGCCACGCGCGGCCTGGGCCACCGCTGCCACGGTCGCCAGCGGCCAGACCGTGCCGCCGCCGAGATTGGCCGTGTTCTCGATCGAGACCAGTCGCTGCCGCGGCGCGTGGCGGGTGTTGGGGCGGGCGGCCGCGTCGACGTCGGCGGCCTGGAAGATCCCCCGCTTGCCGGGCAGCGTGCCGATCAGCACACCGGCCAACGCCGCCGGGGCGCCCGCCTCGAAATGGATCAGGTGCGAGGTGACGTCGGCCAGCACCTCGTCGCCCGGCCGGCAATGGACCGCCAGCGCGATCTCGTTGCACATCGTGCCGGACGGCAGGAACAAAGCCGCCTCCTGGCCCAGCAAGGCGGCCACGCGCTCGCACAGCGCATTGACCGACGGGTCCTCGCCCCGCTGTTCGTCGCCGACCGGCGCCTCAGCGATGGCGCGCCGCATGGCCGCGGTCGGCAGGGTCTGGGTGTCGCTGTAGAGATTGACGGTCATCGGACGGCCCCGGCCGGCTTGGGTGGAGGGACGGGCGCAGGCGTGGGCGCCGGCCGGGCGGGTGCCGCGGGCGGCACGGCGGCGGACGCCGGGCGGGCGAGGCGGGCGGTGTCGAGCGCGCGACCCGGCACCCACACCACCTGCGCGCGGGCGGCGGGCGCCCCCTGCTCTGCCTGCTGGATCAGCGCGAAGGGAATGTCGATGCGCTGGCGGTGGCGCGGCCCCTTCTCGACCTGGAAACGGATCGGCCCTCGGGTGCCGATCGCGGGCGCGGTGTCGAGCGCCTTGACGAGGGCCGTCCCCTCCGCCGACTGCGCCCGGCGCAGGGCATCGACGAGGGCGAACACGGCGTCGGCCCCCTGGTGGAACAGCCGCGTCTCGGGCATGTCGGTCGGCAGCGCCGAGCGCACGGCCTGGCCGCGCGCCGTCAGCGGGATCGCCGGATTGTGCAGCGCGATCGACAGCAGGTACTGCCCTGCTTCGCGCGCGTCGTCCCAGAAGACCGCGGAATCGACGATGCCGGCACCGTCCAGTACCAGGCGGCGCGCGGTGGGCGCGATCCCGGCCTGGCGCATCTGGCCCAGGAAGCGGGCGCCGGCCGTGCCCCCCTGGATCGCCACGACGAGGTCGGGCACGTCCCGGCGCAGGGCGGCCAGCGCCGGCGGCTTCAGGGCCGGCACGTCGAGCGACAGGAAGCTGCTGGCGATCGGCGGCTCCAGCGCGGCCAGGGCCGCCTTCAGCGGCTCGGCCCGGGCCTCGGCACCACGGTCGGCCGCCGGGGCGGCAATGGCGACGCGCTCGGCCCCCAATGCCGCCGCAGACCGCGCCAGCGCCTCGGCCAGGGAGGTGTTGTCGGGGGAAATATGGAAGACATCGGCCACGCCGGAGAGCCGAAGCGCGGCGTCCCAGCCATTGACGTTGACGAAGGGCCGGCCGGCACGGGCCGCGGCGGCAATCTGCGGCGGGGCCGTCTGCGAGCCCTGGCCGCCGATCAGGGCGGCCGCCTTGAACTCGCCCAGCAGGCGGGCGGCCACCTCGGCGGACCCCGCCTGCGTGCCGCGATCGTCGGCGAAGACGATCCTGACCGGCAGGGCCTTGCCCGCCTCTTCGCCATTGGCGACCTGGGCCGCGGCCTCGATGCCGGCGCGGATGAAGCTGGCCGGCAGGGCGGCCGCAGCCGGCGCCTCGCTCAGCACCACGCCGATCACGATGGGGTCGGCACCGATCGCGGGGACGGCAGACGACAGGATGCCGGCGGCCAGGGCCGCGGCAGGAAGGATGCGAAACTGCATCAGGCGCCGGGACGAGCCCGGCCGATGGCGCGACTCAGGAGCATGACCGGCAAGATACCGGCGACCACGATGGCAAGCGAGGCCGTAGAGCTTTCCGCCAGCCGCTCGTCCGACGCCAGCCGATAGGCCCGGATCGCCAGCGTGTCGAAATCGAACGGCCGCACGATCAGGGTCGCCGGCAGTTCCTTCATCACGTCGACGAAGACGAGCAGCGCCCCCGTCAGCAGGCCGCCGCGCAGCATCGGCAGGTGGACGCGCCACAGCGTCCCGCGCGGCCCCTGCCCCAGCACGCGTGACGCCTGGTCGATATGCGGGGTGACGCGGGCCAAGCTGGATTCGGCGGCATTGAAGGCGACCGCCAGGAAGCGGACCAGATAGGCCATCAGCAGGGCGAACGCCGTGCCGCTGAAGAGCAGCCCCGTCGACAGGCCCAGGGTGCGCCGCGCCCAGGCATCGAGCGCGCTGTCAAAGGCGCCGAACGCGATCAGGATGCCGACCGCGATCACCGCCCCCGGCATCGCATAGCCCAGCGTCGCCAGCCGCACGGCGGTGCGCACCGCCGGCCCGGGCGCCAGGCGGGCGGCATAGGCCAGCACGACCGCAACCGACACCACCAGGACGGCCGCCATGGCGCCCAACAGCAGACTGTTGCGGGCAAAGCCCAGGAACTGCGGCCCGAACAGCGGGTCGCCGCCGGTCATGGCCATTTGCAGCAGCACGCCGCCCGGCACGAAGAAGCCGAGCAGGATCGGCAGCGCGCAGACCAGGATCGCCACCACCGAGCCCGCCATGCCGAGGCGCTGCACCGGCAGCCGGCGGTAGCGCGGCGTCGTGTGGTGGAAGCGCGCCTGCCCGCGCGACCAGCGCTCGACCACCACCAGGACCGCGACGCAGGTGACCAGCAGGGCCGAGAGCTGGGCGGCCGCCACCGGCGTGCCCATGGCAAACCAGGTGCGATAGATGCCGGTCGTGAAGGTATCGATGCCGAAATGCTGGACGGCGCCGAACTCTGCCAGTGTTTCCATCAGCGCCAGCGCCACGCCGGCCACCAGCGAGGGCCGGGCAAGCGGCAGGGCCACGCGGAAGAACATGCGCCACTGGCCGCAGCCCAGCGTGCGGCTCACCTCCAGCACGCAGACCGACTGGCTGAGGAAGGCCGCGCGCGCCAGCAGGTAGACATAGGGGTATGCGGCCAGCGTCAGGACGAAAGCGGCCCCGCCGACCGAGCGGATCTCCGGGAACCAGTAGTCGCCCCGGCTCCAGCCCATGCCGGCGCGCAGCGCCGTCTGCACCGGCCCCACGAACTGCAGAAAATCGGCATAGGCGTAGGCCATGACATAGCCGGGGGCGGCCAAGGGCAGCAGCAGCGCCCATTCGAACACCCGCCAGCCGGGGAATCGGTACATGGTGACCAGCCAGGCCGCCGCCGTGCCGATCACCAGCGTGCCCAGCCCGACCCCCAGGGCCAGCCACAGGGTGTTGGCGACATAGCGCGGCAATACCGTCGACGCCAGGTGGATCCACACCCCGTCGGAGGGGGCGAGCAGGTTGGCGAAGACCGCCATCAGCGGGATGCTGACCAGGGTCGCAATGCCGATCGCCAGCCACGCCCACACCCGCGCGCCGGAGCGGGTGCGCGGCCGGTCGGGAATGGCGGCAGTGACGGGGCCGGACAGGGCGGCGTCGGTCAAGGGCGGACGGCTCCGGCGGGGATGGCGGTATTGCGAATGCGGATCATGGTCGTGACGGCGCGAATTTGTCACGTTTCGTCGCAGCCGGCCATGCCCGCCAGACGGCATTCCGTCGCACCGGCCCTTTCCATGTCACCCCGGCGAGCCTTATATATCTCCGTATATGACGATGACCCCCGCCGACATCGCCACCGCCCCCCTGATCGACCCGTTCGCGCGCCGGATTTCCTATCTGCGCGTGTCGGTCACCGATCGCTGCGACTTCCGTTGCCTCTACTGCATGGCGGAGGACATGACGTTCCTGCCCAAGGCCGAGATCCTGAGCCTTGAGGAGCTGGACCGGCTGTGCAGCGCCTTCGTGCGCATGGGCGTGCGCAAGCTGCGGCTGACCGGCGGCGAGCCGCTGGTGCGCCGCAATGTCATGAGCCTGGTGCGCAACCTGTCGCGCCACCTGGGCAGCGGCGCGCTCGACGAGCTGACCGTCACCACCAACGGTAGCCAGTTGGCCAAGCACGCGGCCGAACTGGCGGCCTGCGGCGTCAAGCGGATCAACGTCTCGATCGACACCCTGGACCGGGCCAAGTTCGCGGCGATCACCCGCTGGGGCCGGCTGGAGCAGGTGCTGGAGGGCGTGGCGGCCGCCAAGGCCGCGGGGCTCGCCATCAAGATCAACGCCGTGGCGCTGAAGGGCGTCAACGACGACGAGATCGACCGCATGATCGCCTGGTGCGGCGACGAGGGCTTCGATCTGGTCCTGATCGAGGTGATGCCGCTGGGCGAACTGGGCGGCGACGCCCGCCTCGACCAGTACCTGCCGCTGTCGATGGTGCGGGCGAAGATCCAGCAGAGCTGGACGCTGGACGAAAGCGACCACAAGACCGGCGGGCCGGCGCGCTACTACACCGTGCGCGAGACCGGCCAGCGCCTGGGCTTCATCACCCCGCTGACCCATAATTTCTGCGAAAGCTGCAACCGCGTGCGGCTGACCTGCACCGGCACCCTCTACATGTGCCTGGGCCAGGAGGACGCGGCCGATCTGCGCCAGCCCCTGCGTGCCACCGACGATGACGGCCAGCTCGACACGGCCATCCGGGCCGCCATCGCGCGCAAGCCCAAAGGCCACGACTTCATCATCGACCGCCGCCGCCGCACCGCCGCCGTCTCCCGCCACATGAGCGTGACGGGCGGCTAGCGCCTAGACGTCGCAGAGCCGCGGCTTGGCCGCGTCCTGGGTGACGACCAGCTTGCAGGTGTCGTAGCCGGCAGCCGCCAGCCTGCCCCGCAGTTCCCGCAGTGTCGCGGCCGGCAAGGTCGGCGTGCGCGACAGGATCCAGCCATATTCCCGCGACGGGTGGCCGACGACCGACCAGCGATAGTCGGGATCGAGCGCGATGATCCAGTAGTCGCCGGCCGCCGGCCAGATCGGGATGCCGAACACCGACAGGAAGCTGACCTCCAGCTTGCCTTCGCCGGGCGTGCCTGTGGGGCGGGCAACGCCCGTCGCCTCCCGCGTCGATCCATCGGCCTCGCGGCAGCGATTGACGACCGTGATGCGGCCATCGGGCGTGGGCGCATAGTCGGCCGTGGTGTCGCTGGCGCATTTGCGCTGGAACCAGGCCGGCATCGCGGCCACCTCGTGCCAGCGGCCGGCATAGCGATCGAGGTCGACGCCCGCCACCACCGGCAGGTTGGCGCCGCCGGTTCCGGCACAGCCTCCCAGCATCGCCACCGCCGCCGCCATCCCTGCAAATCGCTTCATGCCGTCCTCTGCGCCGCCAATATCCGGACGGATACGAACTGCAAGACGGGCCGGATCGTTCCCGCCGGCGCTATTCCACCGTGATCTCGGTCGTGACCGAGTTGGCGATGAAGCACAGCTCGTGGCTCTCGTGATGGATCTCCGCCACCGTCTCGGCCGAGGGCGGCGTGCCGGAATAGGCGATCCGCGGCCGCAGGACGACCCGGGTCATGGCCATGCGGCCGGCCGCGTTCTTTTCCATATGGCCGATGGCGGCATCGCGATAGGCGTCGACGACGATGCCGCGCTTCTGCGCCAGGTTCAGGAAGAACAGCATGTGGCAACTGGAGATGGCGGCCACGAACGCTTCCTCCGGGTCGACGTTCTCGGCCACCGAATAGGGCACGCGCACGACATGCGGCGAGGACGAGGCCGGCACCACCTGCCCGCCGTCGAAGCGCCATTCATGGCCGCGGCTGTAGCGCCCGTCGGCAAAATTCTGTTCGCCGCGCTGCCAGACGATCTCGGCTTCGTAGCTGCTCATTTCCAGACCTCCCGATGGCGGAAGAAAATGCACGGCCGCGCATATTGCGCTACTAGAAATCGACCGACGGGGCTCCTGCCCCACCCTGCCGACACCGGAACGAGCGAGCCCCATGCCCACCTACCGCTCCAGAACGACGACCCATGGCCGCAACATGGCCGGCGCCCGCAGCCTGTGGCGCGCAACCGGCATGACCGACGCGGATTTCGACAAGCCGATCATCGCCATCGCCAACTCCTTCACGCAGTTCGTGCCGGGCCACGTCCACCTGAAGGACCTGGGCCAACTGGTCGCGCGCGAGGTCGAGGCGGCGGGCGGCGTCGCCAAGGAATTCAACACGATCGCGGTCGATGACGGCATCGCCATGGGCCATGACGGCATGCTCTACAGCCTGCCCTCGCGCGAGTTGATCGCGGATGCCGTGGAATACATGGTGAACGGCCACTGCGCCGACGCGCTGGTCTGCATCTCCAACTGCGACAAGATCACCCCCGGCATGCTGATGGCGGCACTGCGCCTCAACATCCCGACCGTCTTCGTCTCGGGCGGGCCGATGGAAGCCGGCAAGGTCGTGCTCGACGGCAAGACCCGGGCGGTCGACCTCATCGACGCCATGATCGTGGCCGCCGACGCCAAGGTGCCAGACGCCGACGTGGCCGCGGTCGAGCGGTCCGCCTGCCCCACCTGCGGCTCGTGCTCGGGCATGTTCACCGCCAATTCGATGAACTGCCTGACCGAGGCGCTGGGCCTGGCGCTGCCGGGCAACGGCACGGTCCTGGCGACCCATGCCGACCGCCGCCGCCTGTTCGTCGAGGCCGGTCACCTGGTCGTCGACCTGGCGCGGCGCTGGTACGAGCAGGACGACGCCTCGGTGCTGCCGCGCTCGATCGCCAACTTCAAGGCGTTCGAGAACGCGATGACGCTCGACATCGCCATGGGTGGGTCGACCAACACCGTGCTGCACCTGCTGGCGGCCGCCCACGAGGGCGAGGTGCCCTTCACCATGCAGGACATCGACCGCCTGTCGCGTCGGGTGCCGGTGCTGTGCAAGGTGGCGCCGTCGGTCGCCAACGTCCATGTCGAGGACGTGCACCGCGCCGGCGGCATCATGGGCATCCTGGGCGAACTCGACCGCGCCGGGCTGATCCATGGCAGCTCGCCGATGATCCATGCCGAGAGCCTGACGGCGGCACTCGACCGCTGGGACGTGAAGCGCACCGACAGCGAGGCCGTGAACACCTTCTATCGCGCGGCCCCGGGCGGCGTGCCGACCCAGGTCGCCTTCAGCCAGGAGCGGCGCTGGACGGCCGTCGACGACGACCGCGAGGGCGGCGTCATCCGCGACCTGGAGCATGCCTTCTCGAAGGACGGCGGCCTGGCGGTGCTCTACGGCAACCTCGCCGAGGAAGGCTGCATCGTGAAGACGGCCGGCGTCGACAGCAGCATCCTGAAGTTCACCGGCCCGGCCCGCATCTTCGAGAGCCAGGACGAGGCGGTCGAGGGCATCCTGGGCGGCAGGATCGCCGCCGGCGACGTGGTCCTGGTGCGCTACGAGGGCCCGCGCGGCGGCCCCGGCATGCAGGAAATGCTGTACCCGACCAGCTACATAAAGTCGGTCGGCCTCGGCAAGCAGTGCGCGCTCGTCACCGACGGCCGCTTCTCGGGCGGTTCGTCCGGCCTGTCGATCGGCCACTTGTCGCCGGAAGCCGCCGAGGGCGGCCTGATCGGCCTGGTCGAGGACGGCGACACCATCGAGATCGACATCCCCAGCCGCTCGATCCGGCTGGTGGTGGCCGACGACGTGATCGCCACCCGCCGCGCCGCCATGGAGGCCAAGGGCGACGATGCCTGGCAGCCCAAGGTCCGCCAGCGCAAGGTGTCGGTCGCCCTCCAGGCCTATGCGGCGCTCGCCACCAGCGCCGCCCGCGGCGCCGTGCGCGACGTGTCGACGCTTCGCCGCCGCTGATCGCCCCAGCATAGGGGCAAAGAAAAAGGCGGGGCGCCCGATGGGTGCCCCGCCTTCGTCTCGTCAGCCGACTGCTATCGCGACGTGCGCTCGGTCAGCTGGGTCAGGATCGTGTGGGTCTTGGGCACCAGCATGTAGTACTGGCCGGCCGCATTGGTCGCGAGCGCGCGGCCGCGGGCCTCGTCGCCATGGCCCCAGAACACGTCGCCGCGCACCGGCCCGCTGATGGCGCCGCCCGTATCCTGGGCCACCACCAGCCGGCGGACGTCGTCCGCCCCCTGGCCGCGCGGCACGTGCAGCCACAGCAGGGCGCCCAGCGGCACGTGGCGCGGGTCGACCGCCAGGCTGCGGCCGGCAGTCAGGGGCACGCCCTGGGCGCCGACCGGGTCCTTGCCGTCGCGCAGGCGGAAGAAGACATAACTCGGATTGTGGTTGAGCGCCGCCTGGCGGCGGGATTCCGGTAGGCGATCGAGATAGCGGCGCAGGGATTCGAACGAGCGGTCGGCAATGGCGCCGTTGCGCGACAGGACCGCCGTCAGGTCGACGAAGCGATGGCCGTTCTGGCCGGCGTAGCCGATGCCGACGACGCTGCCGTCATCCATGTGCACGCGGCCCGAGCCCTGGACCTCCAGCACATAGGCGTCGAACTCGCTGTCAACCCAGAGCAGCGGCTTGCGGCCCTTGCCGAGCGCGCCGCGGGCGATCTGCGCCCGGGTCGGCAGGGTCTTGCCCTCGGGCCGGCCGGGATAGCCATAGATGGGAACGTTGTACTTAGCGCTCTGCTTGCGCGAGCCGCGGAGCTGGGCCTCGTAATAGCCGGTGAAGCGGCCGGTGCCGCCATTCTCTGTCTCGACCTTGACCGGCGTGAACCACTGCTCGAAGAAGCGGCGGGCGGCCTGCTGGTCGTTGGGTGCCAGGGAAGCGGCGTTCAGGCAGACATCGACCCAGTCGTCGGGCGTGGCGTCGATGCCAATCGCGATCATGCGCTGGTTGGTCAGCACCCGGCAGGAGTTCAGCAGGGCCGGGATCGCCTCGGCCTGGCGGTCCTGGGACCAGCCGGGCAGGATGTTGGGGCTGACCGCGGTGCGCGGGGTATCGCGCACGGCCACGGCCGAGGATGTCCGCAAAATCTCGTCCAGCTCTTCCACAGTGCTTTCCGGCGGTGCCAGGATCGCCTGCGGCGGCACCGCGGCGCTCTGGATGGCGGGCGATTGCCCGTCCATGGCGCAGGCTGCCAGGGTGGATATCAAGGCCAGCGTCCCCACGCCGGCGCGAACACGTCTAAGCAGCGCCCAATGATCCGTCTTGGCCGGCACCAAGCCCCCCTTTCCGCCGCCTGCTCGGCGACGCCCCCCGAAACGATTTCCCCACTGCCGCGCCCGGAAATTCCCCGTTCCCGCGCCGGCCCGGCAAGAGTTAGCCGCCTGGAAATCCAGAAGTCAACCGGGAGCGATTGGGCCGGTCGGCTCAACCGTGGGTCGGCCGGCGGTGACGGGCACCATCCAGGCGGTCGACCACCCCGCGGCAGAAGAGCGCCCAGGCCGCACCGAAGCACCAGCCCGCCACCACGTCGCTCGGCCAATGCACGCCCAGATAGATGCGGCTCGCCCCCACCAGCACCGTCAGGGCGATGCCGACGGCCAGCACGTAGCGCCGCAGCGACGCCCGCGGCTGCACCCGCGCCAGCAAGCCGGCCAGGGTCAGGTAGGCGATCGCCGACAGCATGGCGTGGCCGCTGGGGAAGCTGGCGGTGTAGGTGTCGGCCAGGTGCGCCACCAGTTCCGGCCGCGGGCGAGCGAACACCAGCTTCAGGCCGGCGCCCAGCGCAATCCCGCCCAGCAGCGAGACACCGAGCAGCAGGATCGCCGTGCGCTCGCGCAGCAGCGCCAGGTAGGCCACCGCCGCCAGCCCGATCAGCAGCACCACGGCATGGCTGCCGAGCGCCGTCAGGTCGCGGAACATGATCTCGACCCACAAGGGGCCGATCGGGTCGGCCCGGTCGAGCGGGCTGCGCAGCGCCAGGAGGACACCCTCGTCGAACCGATGCAGCGGCCCCTCTCCACCGCCGCGGACCAGGGCCGCCAGCAGCACGGCCATGCCGGCCGTCGCCAGGAACAGGGCCCATCGGCCGCGCGGAATCCCCATCACCATCGCTGTCATCGCCGGACTGGCTCCCTTGCCTGCCGTTGGTGGAACCGGATGGTGGCCGTCGCCATTGTAGCGCGTGCCCCAGTGCCCGGAAGCCGGGCGAACGCGAGCCGCCAAGCAGGAGTTCCGCATGAGCCAGCGCCTACCCGACGGTCCGCGCAAGGCGCTGCTGATCGTCAACGGCCGGGCGCGCAACGGCGGTGCCGCGCTCGACGGCCCCAAGGCGATCCTGGCCGAGGCCGGCATCACGCTCGTCGAATGCCCTTGCGAAGAAGGGACCAAGGCCGCCGACGCCATCCGGGCGCGCGCAAGCGAAGGTTTCACCGAGGTCATCGTCGGCGGCGGCGACGGCACGATGAACGCGGCCGCCCCCGGCCTGGTGGCGACCGGGCTGCCGCTCGGCATCCTGCCGCTGGGGACCGCCAACGACCTTGCCCGCTCGCTCGAGATCCCGACCGACCCCGTGGAGGCCGCCCGCGTCATCGCCGCCGGGCGGGCGCGGCCGATCGACCTTGGCGACGTCAACGGCCATCTCTATTTCAACGTCGCCAGCATCGGCTTCAGCGCGGTGCTGGCACGCGAACTGTCGTCGGAATCTAAGAAGCGCTGGGGCGTGCTGGGCTACGCCATCACCGCGTTCCGCCTGCTGCGCCGGATGCGCCCCTTCAGCGTCATCATCGGCCATGACGGCGGGCGCGAGCAGACGAAGACCATCCAGGTGGCGGTCGGCAACGGCCGCAACTATGGCGGTGGCATGACGGTCGATGCCGATGCCCAGCCCGACGACGGCATGCTCGACGTCTATAGCCTGGAGATCGACCATTGGTGGCGGCTGGTGGCCCTGGCCCCATCGATGCGCCGCGGCACCCATGGCGCCTGGAGCGACGTGCGTACGCTCCGCACCAAGGCCTGCACGCTGACGACGCGGCGCCCGATGCGGGTCAATGCCGATGGCGAGCTGGTGACCCAGACCCCGGCCCGCTTCCAGGTGCATCCGGGCGCGGTCCGCATATTCGCGCCGGAGACGGTCGACAAGGAGGCGGCCGATCAACAGCCAGCCGATCAATCGGCGGGCGGTGCCAGCGCGGCATAGACATCGCCCGAGTTGGCCGACTGCGGCAGGCCGTCGATCCAGCGGGCCATGGCCGGCCCGTCGCGCCAGCCGCCCTCGATCAGGCGCTGGCTTTCCCCCAGGGCGGCGCAGAAGCGATAGGGGCCAAGCGCCGTCAGCCGCTCGATGGCGACATGGGCGACATCGCGCTGGATGGTGGTGAATTCGAACGACAGGGCCGCGACCGGGCGCGTCAGGCCGGCCAGCGCCTCGGCCTCGAACCCTTCCACGTCGATCTTCACGAAGGCCGGCTGGCCATGCCGCTCGATCAGCAGGTCGAGCGTCGTCAGGGCGACCTCGACCGAATGGTCCCAGGTCTGGCCCTGCCAGCCCTGGGCGCCGTCGGTCGCACGGATGAACTGGTCGGACGCGGTCGAGATCGTCGGGTTGGCGCTGTTGACGCGCAGGATGACGCGGCCGGCCGCCCGGCCGACGGCGACGGGCTCCAGCGCCACCGCCGGGTCGCGACCGTAGAGCAGGCGCAGCACCCGGTGCAGGGGCGGCTGCGGCTCCACGGCGACGACGCGGCAGCCCAGGCGCCGGAAGGACGCGATACGGTCGCCGACATGGCTGCCGACATCGAACACCAGGTCGCCCGATTTCACGAAGCGGGCATGCAGGCGATCCATCGCCCGCGAACGCTCGCGCCCGCGATAGTAGATGGCGAGCGAGCGGCCGATGCCGCGTGCCTGGCGCAACAATTGACGGAGGCCCGTCATTCCCGGCGCTCCGCAGCCAGGGTCAGCGCCGGCAGGCCGGCCGCCGCCAGGGCCGGCGGCGGCGTCGTCTCCTCCGGCAGGCGGCCGAGGCCGAAGCGGGTGGCGGCACGGCCGAGCCAGGGCAGCGAGGTCGCCACCGCGAAAGGCACGGCCAGCAACATGCCGGCGGCCCCGAACTGGCCGTAGGTCAGGGCCTCCCACGACGACGCCAGCAGGACCACGGTCGCCACGACCCCCATCAATGTCTGGAACCACAGGGCGCGCAGGGCCAAGAGCCAGGGCACGGCATGGTCGTCGCGCACCTGGCCCGTCCAGGTGCTGCGTCGGCGCAGCGGCAGGCCCAGCATGAATACGGTGTGGGCCAGGGTGGTGATGGGAAAGAGCAGCAGCGAGAACAGCAGTTCCGCCGCCAGGCCGAGTGTGAAGCGCAGGGCGCCGCCGAAGCTGCGGCGCTCCGCCGGTCGGGCCAGCACGTCGATGGCGGTCGCGATCTTGGGCGAGAAGACCAGGAAGATCATCGTCGCCAGGACGACCGGCCCCAGGGTCGGATCGAAGATCGGCCCCTGCCCGGCCCCGGCGGCGCTGCGCCAGACGATGAGCGCGAACAGGGCCGCCCAGGCCGGCGCGCCGAAGAACATCAGCATGGCCAGCAGCAGGTGGAAGCGGCTGCCGGGCAGCAGCCCCCGCATGCCGACCAGCCGGACATACTGCATGTTGCCCAGGCACCAACGCAGGTCGCGGCGCACGAACTCCACCAGCGTCGGCGGGTTGGCCTCCCAGCTACCGCCTTCTTCCGGCAGGACGCGGACCTCGAAGCCGGCCCGCCGCATCAGGGCAGCCTCGATCTGGTCATGGCTCAGCACGTCGCCGCCGAAGGGCGGGCTGCCGGAGAGGCGCGGGATGTGGCAGTGACGGGTGAACGGCTCGACCCGGATGATCGCATTGTGCCCCCAATAGGGTCCGCAATCGGCCTGCCAGGCCGACGAGCCCAGCGTGTAGGAGCGCATGCCGAGCCGCATGCCGAGCTGGAACAGGCGGGCGAACAGGCTGGTGCTGGGCATGCCGGCCACCAGCGTCTGGACGATGCCGAACGTCGGCTCGGCCTCCATGATCCGCACCAGCCGCAGCACGGCATCGGGCGCCATGATGCTGTCGGCGTCGAGCGTCACCATGAACTGGTAGTCGCCGCCCCAGCGCAGGCAGAAGTCGCGGATGTTGCCGGCCTTGAAGCCCTCGTTGGACGTGCGGCGGCGATAGGTGGACGGGCATCGCGCGGCCAGGTGCCGGGCCTCCGCCTCCTCGGCCGCGGCGATGTCCGGCCGGTCGGTGTCGCTCAGCACGAAGGCATGGAAGCGCTCGCCCCAGCCGGCCCCGGCCAGCCCCTCCATCAGCCGGCCGACGGCGGCAAAGGCCCGCGCCGGGTCCTCGTTGCGCACGCAGATGAGGATGGCGGTGCGGCCGGCGATCGGCGCGTCGGGCCGCGCCAGCCGGGCGAAGGGGGCCACGGCCGCGACCGCGTCCGGCGTCGCCATGCGCAACACCAGGAAGATGACGGCATTCCAGAAACCGATGACCGACCAGGGCACGGTGAAGGCGAAGAGCAGCAGGATCGCCAGGTCGGACGCGACGAAGCCGCCCGGCATGAGGGCCGCCGCCATCAGCGCCACCATGGCCAGCGTGCTGGCGGCGCAGACCAGCGCATAGACCCGCCGCCTGCCGGTGATCGCCGCCGCCGAAACCGCCCCTGCCGCCATCGTCCGGTCCTTCAGCTTGCGTGCCCGTCTTGCCGCGGGATGATCAGCAGGTCGCGGTGCCCGACCATGAGGGACAGGGCACCCTGCTGCAGTTGCCGCCGGCGGCGATCAGCCCAGGCGGCGATCGCATCGTGGTCGGCCGGCGACTGCTCCAGGGCGGCGGCCGCCGCTCCTTCCAGCATCGCCGCCAGCATGGCCGTCGCGTCCGGCGGCACCCGCCAGTCGCTGGCGGACGACAGCACCTCGGCACCGCGGTGACGAAAGGCCGACGCGACCCTCGCTGGCGCCGCAGGCCCCAGCGCCAATCCCCGGCCCAGACCTTTGGGCCGGCGCTGGTGGGCGCGGAACAGGTGATCGACCAGCGCGTCACCCGGATCGTGCGGCGACCAGTGCCCGCGCCCGTCGACGATCAACGGCGCGTAGAGCGGCAGGCGCCGACGGGTCAGGGCGGCAGCCGCCTGCTCGACCCAGCCAGCGGTCGCGAGATCGAGCAGAGCGAAGGCCGTGACCGCGTCCACACCGCGATCCAGCACCGGCGTCCAGCCGGCCGCCAGGTCGCGGCACTCGCCACGCGCACCGGGGACGCCGGCCACGGCATGGCGCAACAGCGCCGCATCGCCCTCGACGAAGGTCCAGCGCACCCCATCGCCCAGCAAGGGGCGCAGGGCGCGGCGCGAGGCGCCGGTGCCGGCGCCGAGATCGACGATGGCGGCACGGGCCGGCAACAGCCGCGCGAACGCGCGCGCCAGACGAGCGGATCGCGCGGCATCGTCGAACGGCGCGCGCAACGCCAGCCAGTCGGAGGAAAAACCGCTCATGCCGCGAACCGCAGGACGGCCCGGCCGAACGCACGCGCGGCGTCGTCCCAGCCCGGCAGGGCCGCACCCGCCGCCCCGGCCGCCGCGGTCAGCCGCGCGCGCAAGGCCTGGTCGCCGATCGCCCGGCGCAGCGCATCGGCCATCGCCGCGGCGTCGCCCGGCGGCACCAGCAGCCCGGCATCGGCCGGCACGGTATCCGGCACCGCCCCGCCGCCGACCGCGACGATGGGCAAGCCCGCGCGCAGGGCCTCGCTGAGCGCCATGCCATAGCCCTCATAGACGGCGGAATGAACGAAAAGGTCGGCGGCGCGATAGGCCTCGGCCACCGCCGCGTCGCTGGCCTCGCCCGCCAGCGTCACCCGGCCGGCCAGCCCGCTGGCCGCCAACTGTTCGCGCAGGCCCGCGGTCAGGGCCGGGTCGCGATCGGTGGCGCCGATGCAGGTCAGCTCCCACGGCAGGTCGGCGAGCCCGGCCAGGGCGGCGAACAGAAGGGCATGTCCCTTGCGCGGCACCAGGGCCGCCACCGACAGCAGGCGCACCGGGCCGCCATCGGCCCGCGGCCGGCGCTGCGGCATCGGGTCGACGCCGGGCGGCACCGCGACGACGCGATCCGGGGCGACGCCATACTCGGCCTGGAGGGTGCGCGCGGTGAACGGGCTGGTGACGACGATGCCGGCCACGCGCGCCAGGTCGGCCCGCTCGGCCGCGCGCAGGGCGGCGGCGACGTCGCCGGCAAGCCCGGTCTCCTCGGCCAGCGGATGATGGATGAGCGCAATCACCGGCGGGCCATCGGTGGCCGCATCGGCGCCCAGGCCAAAGGCCGGCAGCGCCAAGCCGTCGATGACCAGCGGGCCCGCCGCACGCGCGCGCACCGCCGCAGCCGCCGCGCGTGCCGCCGAATCGACCATCGGATAGCTGCCGGCCATCTCGTGGACCGTCACTCGCCAGCCCTGCCCACGCAGGCCCTCGACGATGCGGCGGTCATAGATGGTGCCGCCGGTCCGCCGGTCGAGCCGGCCCGGCAACGCCAGGTCCAGCCGCATCAGCGCGGCGCCGCGACCGGTCCCTCGAAACTGGCCCAGGCGCGCGGCGATTCGCGCAGGATCACCTTGATCGACTCCAGCCGTCCGGCGGTATCGGGCCCGAGGTCGCCGGCTGCCGCGCGTGCGGCCAGTCGGCGATGGATCTCGGCCGACAAGAACTCCGTCGTGGTGTTGATGCCGGCCAGGTCAGGCTCGGCGTCGAGGTTGCGGTAGTCGAAGGCGGCCAGCACCTCGCGCAGCGCCGTCATCGCCCGGCCGATATCACAGACGACGCCGTTGGCATCGAGCTCGGCACGGCGGAACTCCGCCTCCACGGCGTAGGTGGCGCCGTGCAGCGCCTGGGCCGGGCCGAACAGTTCGCCCTTGAAGCTGTGGGCGATCATGAAGTGGTCGCAGACGGTGACGGCATACATGGGTCGGGCTCGCCTTCGGTGCTGCCAGGGGTGGGGGGCCGGAGCGGATCAGCTATAGCGGACGACGTGGCAAAGCGTTCCGTCGGGCGGCCCGGCCAGGCGCCGCATCGTCTGCGGCAGGTCGGCGAAGGCGCTCTCGCCCGTCAGCAGATGGTCATAGGCCGGGTCGCCCAGCAGGTCGAGCGCCAGCGCCAGGCGCCGGCGATAGCTCCAGCGGCTGCGCTGGGCGGGTGCCACGCGGCCGACCTGGGAGGCGCGCAGCGTCAGGCGCCGGGCATGGAAGGCGCCACCCAGCGGCAGAGCCGCCGGTGCCGACCCGAACCAGCTCAGCACCGTCACCACCGCCTCGTCGCCCGCCAGGTCCAGCGCGGTCACCAGGCCGGCCGGCTTGCCGGAGACCTCGAACACCCCGTCGCAGTCCCGCGGGGCGGCGTCGGGCAGGGCGAAGGCCACGCCCAGGGCAGCCGCCACCGTCGCCTTGCCGGGATCGACGTCGACCAGCGTCACCTGGGCACCGGGCACCGCCGATGCCAGGCGGGCCACCGCCAACCCGACCACGCCGCCGCCGACGACCGCGATCCGCTGGCCGGGGAGGACGGGCGAATCCCACAACGCGTTGATCGCCGTCTCGAGGTTGGCCGCCAGCACGGCGCGCCTTGGCGGCAGAGCGGCCGGCAATGGCAGCAGGGCGTCGGCCGGCACGACGAAGCGGTCCTGGTGCGGATGCAGGCAGAAGACGTTGGTGCCCAGGAGCCCGGGCGGGCCGGAGTCGACACGGCCGACGGCGGCATAGCCGTACTTCACCGCGCCCGAGAACGCGCCCTCCTGGAAGGGGCAGCGCATCCGCTCCCATTCGGACTCCGGCACGCCACCGGCGAAGACCAGCGTCTCGGTCCCGCGGGAAATGCCGGACCACAGGGTGGCGACCACCGCCTCGTCCGGTTCCGGCGACGGCACGGCGGCCGGGCGGATCTCGCCCACGCCCGCCGCCACCGTCCAGAAGGCGTGGGCGGCGGGTGGCGGCTCAGAGCCGGCGGACATCGCAGTCGAACAGCACATCATCTCCCATACGGAAGATCCGCGTGGGTGGACGCAGCGCCTCGGAAAGATTTGCCAGCGGCGGCAACGCCAGCCCCGGCCGGCCGGAACCGAGGATCATCGGCGCGACGGCCACCTGCAGCCGATCGAGGCAGCCCTCGGCCAGGAAGCGCGAGACGGTGACGCCGCCGCCCTCGACGAAGATGCGGCGACAGCCGAGGCCGGCCAGCACGTCGATGACCGCGGCATAGTCGATCGTGTCGCCGCGCCGCGGCACGCCCAGGATGCGGGCATCGCCGATGGTGGCGCGGTCGACCCGGTCATGGGCGCAGAGCACGACCGTCTCCACCTCGCCGTCGCGGAACAGGCGGTAGCGATCGTCTAGCCGGCGCTCGGTATCGATGACGATGCGGCGCGGGTGGCGACCAGGCACCCGTCGCACGGTCAGGCGCGGGTCGTCATGGCGCACGGTGCCGGCCCCGACCACGACCGCACAGGCCAGCGCCCGCATGCGGTGGAGGTGGTCGAGGTTGGCCTGGCAGGTGATGTAGGTCGATTCGCCCGCATCGGTCGCGATCCGCCCGTCGAGGCTCTGCCCGAGATGCGCGAAGACCAGAGGTCCCGCCTGGCCGCTGGCCAGGAACGGCCCATAGAGGTCGAGCAGTTCGGCGGCGGCAGGATCGGCCGGGATCGGGCCACGATGGCGCCCGTCGCCGTCGAAAAGGCCGGCACCCGGCCCGGCCACGCACGCAAGCATCGCCGTCCAGGCATCGTCGCCCGCGATCGGCTCGGCACAATCGGGGGCCGCGTCAGGGCCGGTGGGCGGCAAGGGAGGTCCAGGCTCCGGAATGCTGCGGGACCGGGAGCGGTCGCCGACGTCTTTGGAGCATAGCGAAATAGGCCGCGCGGCGGCAGATGGAAGCCCCCTGCCCCTCCCGGCCGCTACACCGGGGCCAGGCGGGTGCCGACGATGCGGGTGCGCAGGATCGACGACAACCAGTCGATCGCGGCCACCGTCGCCAGGATCATCAGGATCAGGAAGGCAACCGCCTGCCATTCCAGCGTGCGGATCTCCTCGGCCAGGTGCAGGCCGATGCCGCCCGCGCCGACGATGCCGATGATCGTCGCCGAGCGGGTGTTGGACTCGATGTAGTACAGAACCTGGCTCAGCATCACCGGCAACACCTGGGGCAGGATCCCGAAGCGGATGCGGTGCAGCCGGCCGCCGCCGCTGGCGACCACGCCCTCGCCCGCCCGCCGGTCGGTCGCCTCGATCGCCTCGGAGAACATCTTGCCGAAGGCGCCGATGTCCGCCGACATGATCGCCAGCACGCCCGCGAACGGCCCGAGCCCGACGACGTTGATCCAGATGAGGGCCCAGATCAGCGTGTCGACGCCGCGCACGGTGTCGAGGCTGCGGCGGGCCAGGAAATGCACCAGCCGCTGGGCGACGACGTTGCGCGCGGCCAGGAAGCCGAGCGGCAGGGCGATGACGGCGGCCAGACCGGTGCCCAGGAAGGCGATGGCGACCGTCTGCGCCAGGGCATGGGCATAGAGCTGCAGCTTGGCGACCGTGCCGAAATCGGGCGGCACCATCAGCACGACGAACGTGCCGAGCCGCCCCAGCCCCGACCACAGACGCTGGGGCGTCAGTCCGACCCACCACAGGCCGAACAGCAGAAGTGCCACCGGGGCCGCGAACGCCAGCGCCACGCCCGCGCGATGCACGGCGCCTGGCATGGTGGATGGGGGAGTGGCTACGGTCATGCCTGTCCCCCGTGCAGCCGGCCGCGCAGCCGTTCGGTCGCCAGGTCGATCAGCATGACGGTGCCGACGATCAGCAGCAGGATGGCCGACACGTCGGCATAGTAGAACTTGCGGATGGCCTCGATCAGGTCCTGGCCGATGCCGCCGGCGCCGACGAAGCCCATCACCGAGGCGCCGCGCACATTGATCTCGAAACGCAGCAGGGTGTAGCTGGCGAAGTTCGGAAGGACCTGCGGCACGACGGCAAAGCGCATGGTCTCGAGCCAGGTGCCGCCGGCCGCCGTGGTCCCTTCGACCGGCCCCATGTCGGCGTTCTCGACCACTTCGGCAAAGAGCTTGCCCAGCGCGCCGGTGGTGTGGATGGCGATGGCCAGCACACCCGGCAGCGGCCCCAGGCCGAAGGCGATGACGAAGATGAGCGCGAAAACGATCTCGGGAACCGTGCGGCACAGTTCCAGGTAGCGCTTGGCGAGGAAGCGTGCGACCGGCCAGCGGCCGACATTGGCGGCGGCGAAGAAGCACAGCGTGAACCCGCCGATGAAACCGAGCGCCGTGCCGACATAGGCGACCAGCAGCGTTTCGGCCAGGAGGCGCAGCCAGCGCGCGATGCCCCAGTACCATTCGCCGATGTCCAGCAGCACCGAGCGGCCGGCAAGCGCGCCGTCGTCGAAGACGAACAGGCGCGCGAGATAGGTCGGCAGCCGGTCGAAGTTGGCGACAAGCCGCCCGAGATCGACCTCGGCGACCAGGGCCGCCGTCAGCGTGGCCAGGGCCAGGATGATGCCGCCCAGAACAGTCTGGCGGCGGCGGGCGGCAATGGTCCGTTCATAGGCACGGACGAGAGGCACCAGCGCCTCGTCCGGCAGCCGCTGGGGACTGGTGAGGGTCATGGCATGGGAGCCCACCGGGCCGCGCATCGGCGCGGCCCGATCGCGTTCCTTCAGCTCAGCTCGCGCGGCGCTTGCGCATGTCGTCGACGAAACGGTTCAGCTCGACGATCGGCTCGTAGTCCTTGTGCGTGGTCGGCTTCCAGAGCTGCTGCTGACCGTCGGTCAGCTTGCGGAATGCCTCCGGGTCCTTCTTTTCGACCGCGAAGAAGGCATCGCGGATCGCGGTCTTCAGCTCGGCAGGCAGGTCCGAGAGATAGGCGAACGGCGAGTTCACGATCTGGTCGGACTTGTAGATGATGCGGAAGTCCGAATACTTGGCCATCCCCTTGCGCTCCATGCGCTTCAGGTTGGACTCCTTCTCGTCGTTCCACCAGTTGGCGGCGACGTCGACGGTGCCCTGCTGCAAGGCGATGATCGCGTTCTCGTGGCTGCCGGTATAGACGAGGCGGCCGAAATACTTCTCGGTATCGATCTTCATCTTGTCGAGCGCGAAGCGCGGGACGTTGTTGCCCGAGGTGGAGTTCGGGTCGACGAGGCCGATGTTCTTGCCCTTCAGGTCCTCGATCGAACGGTAGGGGCTGTCGGCCCGCACATAGAAGACCGAGTGGTAGCCGGCGGTACCGTCGGCGTTCACTTCCATGGCGAACGGCTCGGTCTTCACGCCGGTCATGGCGGCGCGCGCGTAGGAGGCCGGGCCGTACTTGGCGATATGGACGTTGCCGGCCTTCTGGCCCTCGATCACGGCGGCATAGTCGTTGGCGACGCGCAGCGTCACCTTGGTGCCCAGTTCGCGTGACAGGTACTCGACGAACTTCTCGAAGCGCCCGGTCATGCCGGACGCATTCTCGTCCGGGATCGCGGCCAGCACGAGTTCAGGGTACTTGGCCTTCCAGGCCTGGGCCTGGGCGGCGGTGCCGGCGAAGGAAATGGCGGCGGCGGCGGCAAGGCCGGTCAGCAGGGTGCGCCTCAGCATGGGATGCTCCTGGGTGGAAACGAGATCAGACGGTTGCGGGAATGGCGTGGCCCAGGCCGGGGCCGGGCGCGCGGGCCTGGGGGGCGTCCAGCACCTCGCCTGCCTCCAAACCGTAGAGGGTGCGGGCGACATCGTCGGTCAGGGCGGCCGGCACGTCGTCGAACACCACCCGGCCAGCCGCCATGCCGATCAGCCGGTCGCAATAGGCGTGCGCCAGGTCGAGCGAGTGCAGGTTCACCATCACGGTGATGCCGTAGCGCCGGTTGATGCCGTGGATGGCGTCCATGACGGTGCGGGTGTTGCGCGGGTCGAGCGAGGCGACGGGCTCGTCGGCCAGCAGGATGCGCGGCTCCTGCACCAGGGCGCGGGCGATGGCGACGCGCTGCTGCTGGCCGCCCGACAGGCTGTCGGCGCGCTGGGCGGCGATGGCGCCGATGTCGAACTGCTCGAGCGCCGAGAAGGCCAGCGCGCGGTCCTGGGACGGCCACAGGCGCAGCAGGCTGCGATGCAGCGGCACGTGGTTGAGGCGCCCCATCAGCACGTTGGTCAGCACGTCGAGCCGGCCGATCAGGTTGAACTGCTGGAAGATCATGGCGCAGGTCTGGCGCCAGCGCCGCAGTTCGGCCCCGCGCAGCGCCGACACCTCGCGGCCGTTGTGCAGGATGCGCCCGGCGGACGGATCGACCAGGCGGTTGATCATGCGCAGCAGCGTCGACTTGCCGGCGCCCGATCGCCCGATCACGCCGACGAACTGGCCGTCCGGCACCCGGAGGGTCGCCCCCGTCACCGCCCAGCGATCGCCGAAGCGCCGTCCGACATCCTGGAGTTCGAGCATGCTGCACCGCACCAAAATCCTTGCAGCCGGCAAGCTGCCAGGGGGCGATGACAGGGTGATGAACGGCGCGTGACAGTCCGATGCCGACATCACAACCGCGTGACCGTCGCTGGCCGGAACACAACCTTGGGTCTACCGATTCAGGCGGCCGTCCTGCAGCGGCCGCAACGGGAGGGATGCATGCCTTTGCGGAAATCGGTTCTGGGGCCGGCCTTCGGCGCGATCGCACTCTTGGCAGCGGCCGGCGCCTCGGCGGCCGAACACACCGTCACCATGGCCGGCAGCATCTACGGGCCGGACATCCTGAAGGCCAAGGTCGGCGACACCGTCGTCTTCGACAATGACGACGACATGAGCCACGCCGTCTTCGTGCCGACCGTCGGCCACGGCGTCGACCTCGGCACGCAGAAAGGTGGCGAGAAACGCAGCCTGGTGCTGCGCCGTGCCGGCCGGTTCGAGGTCGAGTGCGTGGTGCACGAGGACATGAAGATGGTGGTGGAGGTCAGCCGATGACCCGCCCCCTCATCGCAATCGCCCTGCTGGCCGGAGCCGTCCTCCTGCCGCTGCCGGCACTGGCCGGACCTGAGCGCGTCGCCTTCCCGGCCGACTACCAGACGCGCTTCGTGCAGTACAATCAGGTGGAGCGGCCGGACCGCAAGCCCCCGGTCATCCGCTTCTTCTATGCCAACCCGGAAGCCTTTGCCGCCATGGGGCCGGGCATGCCGTCGCCCGAGGGCACGGTCCTGGTGATGGAGGACCGCAAGGCCGCCCTTGGCGCAGATGGCCAGCCGATGCTCGATGGCGACGGCCGCTGGATCGCCACGCCCGAGATCGTGGCGATCGCGGTGCAGGAGAAGCGCAAGGGCTGGGGCGACGACTATCCGCCGTCCAAGCGCAATGCAGACTGGGAATATGCGGCCTTCACCCCGCAGGGCCAGCTTCGCACCGAGGTGAAGACCGATAGCTGCTTCACCTGCCATCTCAACCGGACGCAGCGGGACTATACCTTCACCTTCGTGAAGTTCTTCCAGGACCGCGGCAGGTAGCCGGCCCGTGGGGCGCTACGCCAGCGCCTTGCGGACCTTGGAGGCCAGCTCGGCGTCGTTGTAGGGCTTGGGCACGATGCGGTCGTCGCTGACATCGGCGAGCGCACCCAGGTCGGCGAAGCCGGTGATGAACATGACGGCGAGGTCGGGCCGGCGCTGGGCCGCCTCGCGGGCGACCTCGGCCCCGTTCATGCCGGGCATGGCATAGTCGAGCAGCAGCAGATCGAGCGGCCGGCCGCCGTCCAGGATCTCCAGGGCGCGGCCACCGCTGCCGGCCTCGATGACCTGATAGCCCAGTTCCCTGAGGCGCGATGCCGTCACTTCCCGCACGGCCGCATCGTCGTCGACGACGAGGATGGTGCGGCCGTCGCCACTGCCGTCGGCGCGCGCATCGGCGATGCGGGCGACCGGGCGCACGGCCTCGCCGTCCGCGCGCGGCAGGTAGACCCGGATCGTCGTGCCCTGCCCGGCCTCCGTGTCGATCGCGACGCCGCCGCCCGACTGCTTGGCGAAGCCATAGACCTGGGCCAGGCCGAGCCCCGATCCCTCCCCCACCTTCTTGGTGGTGAAGAACGGCTCGAAGGCCTTGGCCAGGACGTCCGGCGTCATGCCGGTGCCGGTATCCATGACCGAAAGCATGACGTATTCGCCCGGCCCCGGCTCCTCCGGCCGGCGGTGCTCGGCCGCCAGCGTCGTGTTGGCCGTGGAAATGGTCAGGCTGCCGCCCACCCGCATGGCATCGCGTGCGTTGATGGCCAGGTTGAGGATGATCAGCTCGATCTGCGTCGGGTCCACCAGGGCCGGCCACAGGTCCGGCGCCAGCATCCGGCGCAGGCGGACGCTGCCGCCCAGCGTGCTCTGGAGCAGTTCGCGCATGCCCTCGACCGTCTCGTTGAGGTCGGTCGGCTTGGGCTCCAGCCGCTGGCGGCGCGAGAAGGACAACAACTGGTCCGTCAGCTTGGCACCGCGCTCGGCCGCCGTGCGCATATGGCCCAGCCGGCGGCGGAGCTGCTCGGCCGCACCCTCGCGCTCCAGCGCCCGCTCGGCGAAGCCGATATTGCCCAGGATGATGGTCAGCAGGTTGTTGAAATCATGGGCGACGCCCGACGTGAGCTGGCCCACCGCCTCCAGCCGCTGCATCTGGCGCAAGGTCGCCTCGATCCGCTCGCGCTCCTCGATCTGGGCCAGAAGCTGACGGTTGGCGGCGGCCAGCTCGGCCGTGGCCAGCTTCTCCTCCGTCACGTCGCGGCCGACGGCGTAGATAAGGTCGTCGGCCGGCACCGCCGTCCAGGCGATCCAGCGGTAGCTGCCGTCCCGCCGACGATAGCGGTTCTCGAACCGCTCGATCAGGCCGCGATCGCGCATCGCCTGGACCGCCGCCACGGCGATCGGCTGGTCGTCGGGATGGACCAGCTCGACCAGCCGGCCGCCCATCAGCTCGCCCTCGCGCCAGCCGAGCACGTCCTGCCAGGCCGGGTTGAGGGCGACCGGCGTGGTGTCCAGCCGCTTGACGACCATCAGGTCGCGCGACAGGCGCCAGGCGCGGTCGCGCTCACGGGTACGCTCCTCGACCCGCGCGCCCAGCGCCTCGTTCAGGCGGCGCAGCTCGGCCTCGGTCCGCTGCCGCTCGGTCACGTCCTGGACGACGCCGATCACGCGCGTGCAGACGCCGTTCTCGAAGAAGGCCCGGCCATGGGTCGCGACCCAGCGTTCCCCGCCATCGGGGCGAAGGGTGCGATGCTCCTCGACCACTTCGCCCGTGCCGGTCGGATCGGTCGCCGCCAGGATGGCGACCCGCACCGCCGCGCGGTCGTCGGCATGACAGCCGCCAAGGAAATCGTCGAAATCGAAGTCGCCGTCGCCCGGGATGCCGAACAGGCTGCGGCAGCGCCGGTCGCAGGCCATGCGCCCCGTCGCCGGCTCGAAATCCCACAGACCGAGCCGCGCAGCATCGACCGCCAGCCGCAGCCCGACCTCGCTCGCGCGCAAGGCCAGTTCCGCCCGCCGCCGCTCGTTGCGCTCGCGGGCCTCGGTCAGCGCGCGGTCGACGGCGGCCGGCAGGCGTTGCAGGTTGCGCTTCATCACATAGTCCGTGGCGCCCTGCTTCAGGGCGTCGGTCGCGAATTCCTCGCCGACGACACCCGAGACGAACAGGAACGGCACGTCCGGCGCGTAGATACGGGCCAGCCGCAGCGCCTGGAGCCCGTCGAACCCGGGCAGCAGATAGTCCGCCAGGACGAGGTCGAGTCCGCCCGCCTCCAGGCTGGCCACGAAGCCGGCGCGGTCGGTCGCATGGACGATCTGGTATTCGTGTCTTCCGGCGGCGAGATGAAGCCGGGTGAGTTCGGCGTCGATCTCGCTGTCCTCGAGCAGGAGGATGGTGACGCGGCCCTGCGGGTCCGGCACGTCAACTCCCGCGCCGCGGCAAGGGCGGCGGCTCGTTCAGGATCGCCCAGAACATGCCGAGGTCCTGAATGGCCTCATGGAATTCGTTGAAGTTGACCGGCTTCACCACGAAGGCGTTCACGCCCAGCTCGTAGCTGCGGACCAGATCGCGCTCCTCGCGCGACGAGGTCAGCATGACGACCGGGATGCGTCGGCGCTCCGGGTCGTGCTTGACGTGCTCCAGCACCTCCAGCCCGTCCACCTTCGGCAGCTTCAGGTCGAGCAGCACCACGGCCGGATCGCCTGGGTCGCGGCCCGCAAAGCCGTTCCGGCAATGCAGGTAGTCCAGCGCCTCGGCGCCGTCGCGGGTGACGACGATCTCGTTCGCGAGGTTGCACTTGGCGAGTGCCGCCAAGGTGAGCTCGAGGTCCCTCGGATTGTCTTCGACCAGCAGGATCGGTCTAAGGTCCGCCAACGCCATCCTCCTTTCCTCTTGCAGGAAGCGCGAAGCGAAACGTCGCTCCCCGGTCCAGTGTTCCCTCTGCGTCAATTCGGCCGCCGTGACGGTCCACGATGCGTTTGGCCAGTGCCAGGCCGATGCCGGTGCCCTCGAACTCCTCGGCACGGTGCAGGCGCTGGAACACCCCGAACAGCTTGCCGACATAGGCCATGTCGAAGCCGACACCGTTGTCGCGGACGCTGTATTCGACCTCGTTGCCCAGCTCGCGGCCGTCGATCTCGATGACCGCCGGGTCGCGCGCGCGGCTGTACTTGGCGGCATTGCCGACGAGATTGAGCAGCGCCTGCCGCAGCAGTCCGGCATCGCCCCAGGCCGGCGGCAGGCGGCCGATGCGCCATTCGATGGCGCGGCCGGGCTCGTCATGCTCGACCGCCCGGCGCACCTCGGCCGCCAGCTTCGTCATGTCCACCCGGGTCATCGACAGGCTGGCCCGGCCCAGATGGCTGAAGCGCAGCAGGTCGTCGACGAGGCGGCCGGCCGACAGGGCCGAATCGACGATGCTGCCGATATAGTGGCGGGACTTTTCGTCCAGCCCGGCCTCCTTCTGCCGCAGCAGTTCGGCATAGCCGACGATGTGGCGGAAGGGCGCGCGCAGATCGTGGGACACCGAATAGGAGAAGGATTCCAGTTCCTTGTTGGTGCGCTGCAGTTCCTCGGTCAGGGCCGCGCGTTCCTCGGCCCGGCGCAGCACGAAATCGACGATGGCGTTGCGCACGTCGCGCGCGCTCTCGATCTCGGCCTCCGACCAGGGCAATGCGCGACCGCGCAGCAGCTCCCTCCACTGGTCGAAGGAGTGCCGGGGGTGGATGCGCCCGTCGCTGCCGGGCTCGGCCTTGCGGCGGTCGCCGGCCCATTGCACGGTGCGCACCACCTCCGGCCGGAACCAGAACATGGCGTCGTCGTGGATGCCCGAGATGGAAACGGCGACGATGCCGGCCGCGGTCCCGGCATGCGGCTCCATCTCGACCAGGTCGTGGCCGGACTGGTCGGTGACGAAGACCGGCCCGCGGCCCTCCTGCCGGATCCAGGCAGCCAGCCGGCGGATGGTGTCCGCGGGCGGCGCCTGGCCGGCGGCGACGACCTCGCCCTCGAAAAGGACGGCAGCACCGGCCGCGCCCGTCAGGCGCATCCAGTCGGCGGCATTGGCGAACAGGCCCCCGGGCAGGCTGGGCGCGCGCGCCAGTTCCACCAGCAGCCCGCTCTCGATGCGTTTCAACGCGATTCGCCGGGTCGCCATCCGGCTGCGTTCGCGCGCGCCGATCTGGTGCGAGACGATGCGGCCGAGGAAATCGCAGGCGGCCCGGATCGGCGGCGCGATGCGGCGCGGATCGGCGTGGTGGCACGACACCAGTCCCCACAGCCGCCCGTCGACCACCAGCGACAGCGACATCGAGGCGCCGGTGCCCATGTTGCGCATGTATTCGAGATGGACCGGCGAGACGCTGCGCAGGCCGCAGGCGCCGAGATCCAGCGGCGCGCCGTCCAGCGGGCTCGCCGCCGGCTCGATCGGCACCGGCTGGTAGCCCGCATCGGGAATGATGCGCAGCCGGTTGGTGAGATAGAGCTGCCGCGCCTGGGCCGGGATGTCGGACGCCGGAAACCGCAGGTCGAGATAGGATGGCAGAACGCCGTCGCCATCCTCGGCCACGACCGTGCCATGCAGGTCGTCGTCGAAGCGATAGACCAGCACCCGGTTGAAGCCGGTCAACGCGCGCACTTCCACGGCCGTCGCCGCCGCGATCTCGGCGATCTCGACCATCGGATCGATGCGGTCGATGAAGCGGCGCAGCCGGGGGTGGAGCGCATCGAGGCTGAGGGCGGGACCACCCCCCGCTTCCTCGAACTCGACGATGGCGCCTTGCGCGGTCCGGTGAACGGCGACCTGAAAAGCCTGCCCGGCGACCGTCCAGGGACGATGGCCCTCGGCCATGTCGTCCTCGGCGAGCAGGGCCGCCACGGCGGCGGGCCAGTCCTCGCTGGGTATGCCCAGGAACGAAGCCGCGTTGGCACTGGCCTGCAGGACGCGGCCGTCGTCGGGGTCGACCACCAGGATGCAGCCGTGGGGCTGGATGCTGCCGGGGATCCGTATCGGCTCCCGGGCGCAGAAGTCGAGATCGTCCGTCATGGACTGGCCGGACGTGCGGCCGGACCCACGCGGGCTTCCGGCTGGCGGGCGCAGGCGCCCTTGCATGCTGATTCCATCGCCCCCGTCCCCGCGGCAAGCGTTGCGATGCAGGCCCCTATGCCCTGCACCCTCGTCGCCCGCCGACGGCATGTCCGGCGGGTCCGACCACGGGGCGTGGAACAAGCGCGAGCGGAATCGGTTCCCCGACTTCCGCCCGCGCCGGCAATGCCGGAAGGCTGGTGCTAGGAGAAGCTGGCGACGAACTTCGCGCGCTGGGTGGCGGCCGCCATCAGCAGCGACAGGTCGTTGCCGGACAGGATCATGCGCACGCCCATGTCGACATACTTCTTCATTGGCTCCTCGACATAGACGCCACCCATGCCGGCCCACTTGCCGTGCTTCTTGCAGGCGGCGATCACCGTCTCGTAGGCGGCGACCACGTCGGGATGGGTGAGCTGGCCCGACAGGCCCATCTCCATGGTGAGGTCGCTGGTGCCGATCATCAGCACGTCGATGCCGGGGACGGCCGCGATGGCATCGGCGTTGGCGATGGCCGTCGGCGTCTCCAGCATCACCACCACCAGCATCGCCTTGTTGAAGGCGGCGGCGGCCTCGGCGTTGGAGACGGGGGCGAAGTTGAGCTGCGGCATGCCGCCCGCGACCGAGCGATGGCCCTGCGGCGGGTAGCGCAGGCGGTCGGCCACGGTGGCGGCCTCCTCGCCCGTGTCGACATGGGGGATGACGATGCCCATGGCGCCACCGTCCAGCACGCGGGTCGCCATGTCGTACTGGCCGTTGGGCACCCGCACGATGGGGGCGATGCCGACGCCGTTGGCCGCGACCGAGATCTGGACGGCCATGTCGAGCGACATGGCATTGTGCTCCAGGTCGATGAAGAGCCAGTCGAAGCCGGCCGTCTTCATCGCCGGCGCGATATCGACCGTACGGGCCTGGCGCAGGCCGATTCCGGCCGCGACCTTGCCGGCCTCCAGGCGCTTGCGCGCGGAATTCGCGATCTCGACCATGCTGGCATTTCCTCCTGGTGGGCGGCAGGCCCGGGCGTTGCCGGGCCGCCGAAGATCCATCCGGTATAAGGCGCCGCGGCGCGGCGACCAAGCCCGGCCAGGGGGAAAATGCGGGGGGCGCGTCGCCCCCTCAGGTCGCCGGCTTGCGCCGCTGGTCGGCCGACACGAACAGCTCCAGCCCGATCACCCGGTCGAGCAGCAGGATGATGATGATGGTGAAGCCGATCAGGATGGCCGAGATGGCGGCGATGACGGGGCTGCCGCTGTCCTGGATGGTCGAGAAGATCTTCACCGGCAGGGTCGACAGGTCGGGGCCGACGAGGAACAGGCTGACCGTCACCTCGTCGAACGAGATGATGAAGGTGAAGAGGAGTGCGGTCACCAGCCCCGGCCGCAGCAGCGGCAGCGTCACCTTGCGGAAGGTGTAGAAGGGCGGCGCGCCCAGCGACATCGCCGCCTCCTCCACCGCCAGGTCGTGCTTGCGCATGGCGGCCACGATCGGGCGCCAGGCATAGGGGATGGTCAGAATGAAATGGGCCAGCAGCAGGCCCAGGAACTCGCCCGTCCAGCCGAACATGCCGACCAGCCCCAGCATGATCACGCCGAGTGCGGCATGCGGGAAGATCAGCGGCAGCAGGACCAGCGTCTCCAGCGTCGAGCCCAGGGGCAGGCGCCGGCGCGTTACCACCAGCGCGCCCAGGAAGGTGACCAACGTCGACAGAATGGCGGCCAGTGCCGCCAGCAGCGTGCTGAGGCCCAGGGTCGCCAGCCAGTCGGCGCTGCCGAAGAATTCCGCATACCAGCGCAGCGACAGCTCGCCCGGCGGAAAGCCGATATAGCCGGCCTTGGTGAAGGACGACAGGACGACGATCAGGATCGGCGCCGGCAGGAACAGCAGGACGGCGGCGACGACCAGGCGGTGGGCGGCGATCCAGCCGGTCATGCCGCACCCTTCAGGTTGCGCGACACCCGCCGCTCCAGCCATTGCAGCGGCAGCACCACCAGGAAGGCGGTGACGGTCAGGATGACGGCCAGGGTGGCCGCCTTGGGGAAGTCGAAGAGCTGGAACATTTCCTGGTAGATCTGGGTGCCCAGCATGCGGTCGCGCAGGCCGCCCAGCAGCAGGGGCGTGATGATGGCGCCGGTCGACATCAGATAGACCAGCATGACGCCCGAGATGACGCCCGGCAGCGACAGGGGCAGGACGACGCGCCAGAAGGTCTCCACCGGGCCGGCGCCGAGGCTCATGCTCGCCTCCTCCAGCGCGCGCTCGAGCTGGAGGAAGACCGCGAGGATGGCCAGGATCATGAACGGGCAGAAGACGTGGACCAGCCCGATGACCACGCCCGAGGTGTTGAACAGCAGCCGCAGCGGCGTGTCGATCACGCCGAGCCAGCCGAGGAAGCCGTTCAGCAGCCCGCGATTGCCGAGGATGACGATCCAGCCATAGGTGCGCACGACGACGCTAACCAGCCATGGCAGCAGGATCAGCACCAGCAGCCAGTCCTTGCGGCCCGGATAGCGGGCGATGAAATAGGCGACGGGGTAGCTGATGAAGAGGCTGACCACCGTCGTCAGCGCCGCCACCCACAGTGTGCGGAACAGGACGTCGATATAGTCCTGGCGCGCGAAGAACTGCCGGTAGAGGTCGAGCCCCGGCCCGTTCGGGCCGGAGAAGGACGACCATACCAGCTCGACCAGCCCGAACAGGAAGAGGGCCAGCACGCCCAGCAGCGGCAGCAGGAGCAACCCTGCCCATCGACCGAGACGCATCTAGACCGTGCCCCCCACCCGTCCCGAACCGTCCGCGATCAGCGCGACAGCAACTGCTCGACCTGCGCCACCCGCTCCTTGTGGGTCTGCGCGATCACGTCCCAGTCGGGCTGGTACAGGCGCCCCAACAGGGCCGGCAGCTTCATGCCGAAATTGGCCTCGTGCTCGGCCGAGATCGGGGTCGTGGTGTTGAGCGGGATGTAGCCCGACAGGTCCAGCATCTTGGCCTGCTGGGTCGTCTCCAGCGACGCCTTCAGGAAGGCCTTGTAGGCTTCCGGATGCTTGGCGCCTTTGGGCACCACCAGGATGTAGGGGATGGCGAGGCTGCCTTCCTTGGGCAGGATGAACTCGATGTTCTTCACGCCCGACTGCTTCAGGCCCCAGACTCGGGTGACGTAGTAGGGCGCGGCCGCCACCTCGCCACGGGTCAGCAGCGTGTTGAGGTGGGCCATCGAGTTGTAGACGTTGAGCGCATTGGCCCCCAGCGCCTTCAGCAGCGGCAGGCCCGGCTCGATGTTCTTCTCGTCGCCGCCATTGATCTTGGCGAAGATCACGAGGTCATAGGTCGAGGCATAGATCGGCCGCGTGACCGACAGCTTGCCCTTCCACTTCGGATTGGCCAGGTCGTTCCAGGACTGGAAATCCGACACCTTGGCCAGGTCGGTGTTCACGGCAATGCCGTAATACTGGAAGTAGGCCGGGATGCCGATGACGCGGCCGTCGGCCGCCTTCATCTTGTAGCTCTCCGGCACGTTCTTCAGGTCGGGGAACTCAGCCGGGTCGAACGTCTCCAGCAGGCCGTCGCGATGCAGGTTGGCAGCGTTGAAGTAGGTCGCGACCGCCATGTTGTACTGCGGATTGGCGCGCTGGGCGCGGATCTGCGGCTCCGGATCGGGCCACTCGTTGATCTTGACCGGGATGCCGGTCGCCTTGGTGAAGGGCTCGGCCACGCCCGCGCGCCAGGTGGCGCTGGTGCCGCCGCCCCAGGCGCCCATGACGATCTCGCCCTTGCCCTGGGCGGCCACGGGCCCGGCCGACAGCGCCAGGGCCAAGCCGGCCGCGGCGGTCACGAATGAACGTCGATGCATGGAAATCTCCCTATCCTGCAATCAGTGGGCGGAGGCGGGCAACAGCACCGCGTTCTCCGGGGTCCAGGTCAAGGACACGCGATGGCCGATGGCGAGCGGCGCGGTGCCCGGGCTGGCGGGGGCGGCCACCTGGAGGCGCGTCTGGCCGGCCTCGACGGTGTAGCGGTGGGCCGCCCCGGCATAGACGACCTCCAGCACGCGCGCGTCCATCTGCCAGGGGCTTGCGGCGTCAGCGAAACGGATGTTCTCGGGCCGGATCGACAGGCGGACGCCGGCACCGCTGGCCGTGCCCTCGGCCGGCGCCGGCACGTCGCGGCCGAGAGCAGGGATCGCCACGGTGGCAACCGGCCCGCTGGTCGCCGTGACCCGGCCGGTCAGCAGGTTGGTGTCGCCGACGAAGGTCGCGACGAACTCGGTCGCCGGGCGGTTGTAGACGCGGTCGGCGGTATCGAGCTGCTCCACCCGCCCGCCATTCATCACGGCGATGCGGTCGGACATGGTGATCGCTTCTTCCTGGTCGTGCGTGACGAAGATGAAGGTCGTGCCGGTGCGCTGCTGGATCTGCTTCAGCTCAAGCTGCAACTGCCGACGCAATTTCAGGTCGAGCGCGCCCAGCGGCTCGTCCAGCAGCATGACAGCCGGCCGGATGACCAGCGCGCGGGCCAGCGCCACGCGCTGCCGCTGGCCGCCGGACAGCTCGTGCACCCGCCGCTCGCCATAGCCGGACAGCTCTACCAGGGCCAGCGCCTCGTCGATCGAGCGGGCGATCTGGTCGGCCGGCTGGCGCCGCACGCGCAGGCCGAAGGCGATGTTCTCGCCCACCGTCAGGTGCGGGAACAGCGCCAGGTTCTGGAACACCAGGCCGATCGGCCGGCGATAGGGCGGGATGCCCTGGATGGGCTTGCCTTCGATCGCGATGGTGCCGGAGTCGGGATGCTCGAACCCGGCCACCATGCGCAGGATCGTCGTCTTGCCGCAGCCGGACGGCCCGAGCAGCGTCAGGAACTCTCCCCTGCGCACGGCGAGCGACACCCCATCCACCGCGCGGTGGCGGCCGAAGGTCTTCACCACCCCGTCTAGGGCCAAAAGCGTATCGAGTTGGGCCAAGGCAGTTCCTGAAACCGGCATCACGGAATTTCATTATGACGTGAATGTCGCTTCCGGCGCCAGACCGTTCCGCCAATTCGTCCGCAGCGCGAGAGGAAGCACGAGGAAGCCGTTGTCGCCCCGCGCCGGGCCGTGCCAGGGTTGCCGTCCACGCCCCTCCCCAATCATGAGCCCCGCCATGTTCGAGCCCGGAACCGAAGCCTATCTCGCCCGCATCGCCGAAGTCTGCGGCCCGCCGCAGCCGCCGCGCTCGATCGAGGAACGGCGCGATGCCTTCGACCGGCGCGGCCGGGTGTGGTGGCGGCCGGCGCCCGACACGCTGGACGTCCGCAACTGGCAGATCGGCATGGGCGGGCACGAGATCCCCGTCCGTCTTTATCGCCGCCGCGACGCGGTGAAACCGCCGGTCGTGCTCTACTTCCACGGCGGCGGCTTCGTGAACGGCTCGATCGACAGCCACGACGCGGTCACCTGGGGCCTGGCCGAAGAAACCGGCGCGCTGGTCGTCAGCGTGCAGTATCGCCGCCCGCCCGAGAGCCCCTACCCCGCCGCCACCGACGATTGCTGGTCGGCCTTCCAGTGGGTGCTGCGCAACGGCGACTGGCTGGATGCCGATGCCGGCCGCATCGCCGTGGCGGGCGACAGCGCCGGCGGCTGCCTGGCGGCCTCGCTGGCGATCCAGGCGCGCGACCGGCAGGCGCCGCCGCTGCGCCTCCAGGCCCTGCTCTATCCCTGCATCGACACCAATACCGACCGCAAGATCTACGAGGGCGCCAAGGACCCGTTCGTCAGCCGCCCCGGCATGCGCTTCTACTGGGAGCAGTACCTGCAGGGCCGGCTCGACACGACCGACCCTATCGCCGCCCCGCACCAAGCGCGCAACCTGGTCGGTCTCGCCCCCGCCTACGTCCAGACCGCCGAGCACGACCCGCTGGCCGAGGAAGGCGAGGAGTATGCCGCCCGGCTGGAGGCCGCCGGCGTGCCGGTGACACTGGACCGGGTGGCGGGCACCATCCACGGCCTGATGCGCGCGCGCTTCGCCAGCGAGGCGTGCAACGCGGCGTTTGCCCGCGTCTCGGCCGCGCTCCGCAGCGCGCTCACCTGAAGGGGAGCGGGACATGATCGCCAAGGGTCGTTTTGCCGAGAAGGTCGTCGTCGTCACCGGGGCCGCCAGCGGCATCGGCCTGGCGACCGCCGTCCGCTTCGCCGAGGAGGGTGCGCGCGGTGTGATCGCCGTCGACATCGACGGCGAGCGGCTGACGCGGGTGATCGCCACCACCGGCCTCGCCAACCTGTTGCACCTCTGCGTCGACGTGGCCGCCGACGAATCGCCCGCCACCATCGTCGGCATGGCGAACGACCGCTTCGGCCGGCTCGACGTACTGGTGAACAATGCCGGCATCGGCGGCTCCCGCCCGATCGACGAGGTGACGGACGAGGCCATGGACCGCATGCTGTCGGTCAACCTGCGCAGCATCATGCGACTGACCCGGGCGGCCCTGCCGTTGCTGCCGCGGCCGGGCGGGCGGATCATCAACACGGGCTCGGTCTTCGGCCTGTCGGGCTTTCCCGGCAGTGCTGTCTATGGCGCGACCAAGGCCGCCGTCATGCAGCTAACCCGGCAGATGGCCTCCGACTATGCCGGCCAGGGCATCCTGGTGAACGGCGTGGCGCCGGGCTGCATCGACACCGGCATGACAGGAAGGCGCATCCGCGAGGACGCCTGGTACCAGAAGGCGATGATCGAGACGACGCCGATGGGCCGTGTCGGCCGGCCGGAGGAAATCGCCTCGGTGGTGGCCTTCCTGGCCTCGGACGACGCCTCCTTCATCGCCGGCGCCATCATCCCGGTCGATGGCGGCTGGAGCGGAAATCACTTCATGCCGCGATAGCCAAATCGCCAGTGCGCCCATAGCGCAGGAGGAGGATGCCGGAACCGAACCGCCGGCTCTCCTCCAGCGCCAGGGTCGATCGCATTCCATCCGGGAAGAGCCGCGTCCCGTGCCCAAGCACGGTCGGATAGACCATGAGGGTGTAGGCGTCGACGAGGTTATGCCGCGCCAGCGCATGCACCAGGGCGGCACTGCCATAGACCAGCAGGTCGCCGCCCTCCCCGGCCTTCAGCCCGCGTACCTGGCCGATGACGTCGCCCGCCAGGATGGTGGTGTTGTGCCAATCGGCCCGGCGCAGGCTGTTCGAGGCCACGAACTTGGGCAGGGCATTGATCCGGTCCGCGAAGCCCACCTCGTCGCGCACCCGCGGCCATACGGCGGCGAAGGCGCCGTATGTGACACGGCCGAGCAGCAAGGCCTCGCAGGCGAGCAGTTCCTCCAGCTTGAAGCGGTCGCCCTCGGCCCCGCGACGGAACGGCCCGGTCCAGTCGCCCAGGCCCGACCCTTCCATGCCGACCGGGTCCTGCACGACCCCGTCCAGCGAGACATACTGGGTGACGACGATCCTCCGCCCCATGCGATTTCCTTTCAGTGGGTCAGCGCCAGCGCAAAGCCGGCGGCAGCCGCCAGCGAGGCCGCCGTGCGCAGGTGGTTCCAGGCCGTCCAGCGGCCGCGATAGAGCCGCCAGGCTGCCGCCGGGTCCCCCGACCCCAGTCGTGCGAGGCGATCGTTGAGCGGCACGTTGCCGGCGATGGTCACCAGGACACAGCCCGCCAGATAGGCAAAGGCCGCTGCCAGGACCGTGGGCGACGGCCGGACGATCGCCGCCAGCAACGACAGCCCGACCGTGCCGAAGAAAGCCGCGAAGAACAGCGGGTTCAGCACCGTGACGTTGATCGCCTGCATGGCGGCCACCGCCTGGGCGGGCGGCAGGCGGTCAAGCGCGGCCATGACGAAGGCCGAGAAGGCGAAGAAGATGCCGCCGACCAGACCGCAGCCGACCGCGGCAGCCAGCAGCAAAGCGGTCGCCATTACCTCCCTGGTCATCGCCAGCCTCCGTCGCTGTCCGCCATGATCCCACACCATGGCTACCGATCGTTCCCACCACCTTGAAGAGCCAATCGCGGTCGAATATGGGGAGCCAATGGATTCCGGCCCGCTGCCGACGCACCCGCTCTTCGCGCTCGACCTGGCCGTGCCGGCCCAGGGGTCGCGCGCCCGCCTGCGCGAACTGCATCGCCAGCTTCGCGCCGCCATCGTCGCCGGCCGGCTGCAATCCGGCCTGCGCCTGCCATCCAGCCGGGCCTTCGCCGGCCACCTCGCGATCTCGCGCAACACGGCCCTGGCCGTCTACGACCTGCTGCTGAGCGAGGGCTTCCTGACCACGCGCCCCGGCGCCGGCACCTTCGTGGCCGGGCAGCCGCGCAGCGGCGTGCCGGTGGCACCGGCAAGCCCGCCCACCCGGCCCGATCCGCGCATCGCGCTGCGACCGTTCGAGAGCGACTGGGCCTGCCACGGCCCGGCGCCCCTGCCGATCGAGATCGACATGCGCGTCGGCATCCCCGACCGCAGCCTCTTCCCGTTCGACGCGTGGCGCCGGCTGTCGAACCGGGTGCTGCGCACCTTCTCGCGCGGCGGGCGGGCCGACCTCGACCCGGCCGGGCCGGCCGTCTTCCGCCGGGCGATCGCGGCCCATGTATCCTTTACCCGGGCGGTCGCCGCAGCACCCGAGGACGTGCTGGCGACGACCGGCGCGCAGCAGGCCTTCGACCTGATCGCCCGCATCCTGGTCCGACCCGGCGAAACCCTGGTGGCCGTGGAGGATCCGGGCTACCCGCCCGTGCGCGCGGCCTTCGCCGCCGCCGGTGCCAGGCTGCATCCGGTCCCGGTCGACGACGAGGGGATCGACGTGGCGCGGATACCGGCCGATGCCGCCATCGTCTGCGTGACGCCGTCCCACCAGTTCCCGACCGGGGTGGCCCTGTCGCTGCGTCGGCGGCACGCCCTGCTGGAGTTCGCCGCCCGCACCGGTGCCGTGGTGGTCGAGGACGACTATGATGGTGAGTTCCGCTTCGGCGGCCGCCCGCTCGATGCGCTCCAGACGCTCGATCGGCACCGAAGCGTCTTCTATGTCGGGACCTTCTCGAAGAGCCTGTTCCTGGCCCTGCGGCTGGGCTTCCTGGTGGCCCCGGCCTGGGCGCGGCCGGCCCTGCTGGCCGCCCGTAGCGCGGCCGACCGGCACGGGGCCACCCTGCCACAACTGGTGCTGGCCGATTTCATCGCCGAGGGCCACCTCGCCCGGCATGTCCGGCGCATGAGCCGCAGCTATGGCGAGCGCCGCCGGCTGCTGCTGGCGGCGCTGGCCCGCCATTGCGGGGGCCGGCTGCGGCCGATCGCATCGGAAGCGGGCCTGCACCTAGCTGCCCGACTGGCGCCGGGGCTCGATGCCCAGGCCGTGGTGGAGCGTGCGGCCGAGATGGGCGTCGCCATGGATCGGGTCGGCCGCTACGCCATCGGCCCGGTCGCGCAGGATGCCCTGGCCTTCGGCTTCAGCGGCTGCGCCGCCGATGCGATCGAGCCCGGCATCCAGCGGGTGGCCCGCGCCATCGCGCTGGCCGATGGGCGGTAGCGAGGGCTACTGCAGCCGTTCGAACAGCCCGGCCAGCAGGCGCGCGCGCGGCGCCAGCGACGAGACCAGCAGGTGTTCGCCATGGGTGTGGGCGCCATCGCCGCACACGCCCAGCCCGTCCAGGGTCGGGATGCCGAGCGCGCCGGTGAAGTTGCCGTCGCTGCCGCCGCCGAACTGGCCATGCTCCAGCGCGAAGCCCAGGCCCTCGGCCACCGCGCGGGCGGATTCGAAGAGGTCGAGCGTCCCGGCATGGGGCCGGAACAGCGGGCGGACCGAGCCGGCCTCGACCTCGACCCGGACGCCGTCCGCCTCGCCCGCCAGGGACGCCATGCGCTCGCGAACCAAGTCCATGTCGGCCTCGGTCGGTGCGACGCACAGGACCTCGGCATAGCATTCGATCGGGATCACGTTGACGAAGGTGCCGCCGCGCACGACGCCGACGCTGTAGGTCTGGCCACGGGTACGGTCCGACCAGCCCTCGATCTGCTCGATCAGGTTGGCCATGGCGCGCACCGCGCTCCGGCCCAGGCGATTGTTCTCCGACCCGGCATGGGCCGGCCGGCCATGCGTGCGCAGTTTGTATCGCAGGAAGGCATGCCGGCCGGTGACGACGCGGCCCGCCTCGCCCTTGGCCGGTTCCGGCACCAGGACGAAGGCGTGGCGCCGGGCCTCGTCCTCGATCAGGCGTCGGGTCGACGGGCTGCCGACCTCCTCGTCGGGAATGAACATGAAGGTGACCGGCAGTTCCGGCCCGCCGCTGCGCTCCACCACCCGGCGCATGGCGTGGCAGGCCAGGTACATGCCGCCCTTCATGTCGTAGGTGCCGGGGCCGAAGAAGCGGTCGCCGTCGCGCCGCATCGGCATCGGCCCGTCCAGCGTGCCCACCAGGTGGACGGTGTCGAGATGGCCCAGCACCAGGATGCCGGGGCCGTCCTTGCGGCCCGGGATGGTGGCGCGGACGACGTCGCCATAGCCGTCGGTGCCGGGAATGCGCTCGATGGCGGCACCTGCCGCGGCCATGGCCTGCTCGGCCAGGTCCATCATCCGGTTGACGCCCGCTGGATGTACGGTCGGGCTCTCGACCCCGATCCACTCGCGGATGCCGGCCAGGATATCCTCGCCGTCGAAGCCGTCGTCGTTGTGCATGTCCATCGGGTTCTCAAGCTGTCTGGGCGGCCGGCTCGCGATAGGGTAGACGGCCGACGACCGTGCGGGACTGGGGGAAGCGACGTTCACCCTCGGGGTCGCCGATCGGGGTGCGCCGCAAGGTGCGGCGATGGCTGGTGTCGAAGGGCTCGCGCGCGTGCTGGAGGATGATGTTGTCCCACAGCAGCATGTCGCCGGGCTGCCAGCGGTGGCGGTAGCCGAAGCGGGGATCGGCGATCCAGCCGCGAAGCTCGGCGATCAGCGCCTCTCCTTCGGCGATCGGCAACTCGTTGATCCGGACAGTGGTGTGCTCGCTGAGGAAGACCGCCTTGGTACCGGTATCCGGATCGGTCCACACCAGGGGATGCACCGCACGGGCCGCACTCTCGGGCGTGCCCTCCTCGACCGAGCGCTTGTTGTAGTCCCCGTCATAGTCGAAGAGCTGGTAGGAACTGAGCCCCTCCAGCCGACGACGCAGCCCGTCCGGCAGTGCCGCATGGACGGCCGCGCAGTTGGAGAACAGGGTATCGCCGCCCGCGGGCGGTATCTCGATGCCATAGAGGCCGATCGCCTTCAGCGGGTGGACGAAGAAGGTGTTGTCGGAGTGGAAATGCAGCTCGCCCTGCCCCAGCACGCCATCGGCGCGGGAGTTCGACACATAGGCGGTCTTGGCCTTCTGCATCGCCGGACTGCGGCGCGAGATCGGCCCGAACACCTCCGCGAACCGAAGCTGCTCGTCCTCGCCCATCTGCTGGCCGCGCAGCAGCAGCAGATGGTGACGGCGATAGAGGTCCAGCAGTTCCGCCGCGGTGGCCTCGGAGAACGGCTGCGACAGGTCCAGGCCAAAGATCTCCACGCCAAGGGCGGGGGCAAGGGGTCGGGTGCTGAGTGTCATTGCAGCTCTCCGGCTTTAGGCACGGGTCAGGCCGCGAAGCCGAGCGCGTCGCGGAACTTGTACCAGGCGATGGCCCCGGCCACGCCCGGGCCGCGGAAGGCGTGGAACGGCACGGTCGCCAGCGGCGTATCGGGGAAATCGAGCGCCGGGTCGCTGCCGCCGGCCAGCTTGTCGGCCATCACGGCGCCCATGGTGCTGGCGAGCGCGATGCCGCGGCCGTTGTAGCCGACCACCGTCCACAGGCCGGGCGCCGGACGGTGGATGCGCGGCATCTCGTCCAGGGTCATGTCGATGCGCCCGCACCAGGCATGCTTCCAGGTGATCTTGCCCAGCATCGGGAAGCGCCGCTCGGCCGCCCGCGCGATGGCCGCCAGCGTGGACGGGCTGGGCGTGTCGCCCAGCGGGCCACGCCCGCCCATGACAAGGCGCCCGGTAGCATCGACCCGGAAATAGTTCGACAGCTTGCGGGTGTCCGAGACGACCGCCCGGCACGGCAGGATCGATGCCCGCAGGTTGCTCGACAAGGGGTCGGTCGCCATCTGCGCGCTCTGCACGCCGATGAAGGTCTGGGCCAGGCCGGGCCACAGCCGGTCGGTATAGGCGCCCGTCGCCAGGAGCACCTGGCCGGCCGTCACGCTGCCGCGCCCTGCCGTGACCCGCCACTTGCCATCCTGCGGCTTCAGGCCGGTGACGGGGCTGCGGGCGAAGATCGTCGCCCCCTGCGCCACGGCCGCGCGGGCCAGACCGCGGACATAGGACAGCGGCTGGATCGCGCCGGCGCGCCGGTCGTGCAGGCCGCCGACATACTGGTCGGTGCCCAGCATGCGCTCGGTCCCGGCCCGGTCGACCAGCACGGCGTCGATGCCGCGGGCGGCCATCTCCTTGTGGGTCTTCTCCAGGTAGGCCATGGCCATCGGCGAATGGGCGCCGCGGAACCAGCCGTTGCGCTCCAGCCCGCAATCGATGCCGTGGCGGGCGATCAGGTCGTACACGCGGGCGGCCGCACCGTCGCCCAACGCCACCATCCGCTCGGCCCGCTCGGCCCCGAAGCGCTGGGCCAGTTCCTCGCGGCTCCGCTTCAGGCCGGGAATGACCTGGCCGCCATTCAGCCCCGATGCGCCCTCGCCGATCTCGCGCGCCTCGACCACGACCGCGCGCACGCCGCGCTCGGCCAGGTGGAGGGCGGTCGACAGGCCCGTGAAGCCGCCGCCGACGATGGCGACGTCGGCAGTCACCGCGTCTTCGAGCGCCGGCAGCTCCGGACCGGGAGTGGCCGTGGCTGACCACAGCGACCCCCGCCCGAGCAGGGCTGCACCATCCATGCTGTCCGCTCCCTACTCGGCTGCCTCTGCCCGGCGATAGCGTCGCGCAGCCTCGACACCCAAGAGGCCATCGGCCACGTCGCGCTCGACATCGCGGGGGTCCCGCATTTCGGGATGGCCGTAGCCGCCACCGCCCCCCAGCAGCACCTCGACGATGTCGCCCTTGCGCACCGGGTTGGCCGATTTGGAGCGCAGTTTGATCGTCTCGTCGCCGCGCAGGATTCGGGCATGGCCCAGCATGCCGGGCGAACCACCTGCCAGGCCGGCCGCCGGGTGGCTGAAATGGTCCGCATACATCGAGAAGGTGACGCCATCCTTCAGGATCTCGTACCGGCGGAAGAAGCCGGCCCCGCCGCGATGGGCGCCATGGCCGAACGAATCCGTCGCCAGCTCGTAGCTGTGGATGCGGAAGAAGTCGTAGCCGGAATCCAGCGCCTCGACCGGCGTGTTGGCGCAGTTGGAAAGGCCGTTGTCGACGCCATCGCAGCCGTCGACCGCGCGCGAGCCGCCATAGCCGCCACCCATCGGCTCCAGATGCACGGCATAGCCGTTCTCGCCCATGTGGGCGAGGCAGGTGACCGTCGTGGTGTTGAATCCCAGTGCCGGCACCAGTTCCGGGACCGCCTGGGACAGCGCCATCATCACCGCGTCATAGGCGCGATAGGCCGACAGCATGCGCGCGCGCACCGGCGCCGGCGGCTTGGGATTGACGATGCTGCCATAGGGTGCCGTGACCGAGATCGGCCGCTTCAGTCCCTCGTTGAACGGGATGTCGGGGCTGGTCAGGACCGACTTCACCGCCGACAGGGCGGCCGAGATGGTCGACGAGAACGGGCAGTTGATGTTGCGGCCGACCTGGGGTGCGCTGCCCTCGAAATCGATCGACACGCTCTCGCCCGAAATGGTCAGGCGGCAGCGGATCGGGATCGCCTCGAAGCCGATGCCGTCATCGTCGAGCACCGCTTCACCCGTATAGGTGCCGTCCGGCACCTTGGCGATGGCCGCGCGCACGCGGCGCTCGGAATAGTCGAGCAGCTCGCGCATCGTCTCCTTGAAGGCCGCGACGCCGTACTTCTCGCAAAGCTGGCGGACGCGCGCGGCACCCATGGCATTGGCCGCGAACTGGGCGTTGAAGTCGCCGATCGTCTGGTCGGGGACGCGGATGTTGTGGGCCACCAGCCGTTCCAGCCGGCCGCCGTTCCAATCCTTGTCCATGTTCCAGCAGGAGGGCGGGATGCGCAGCCCCTCGGCGATGACATCGGTCGCCTCGGCCGTCAGGCCCGCACTGCCGCCGCCGACATCGAGGTGATGGGCGACGCTGGCGCTGAAGCCAACGACCTCGCCCTCCACGAAGATCGGCGTGAAGATGAAGACGTCCTGCAGGTGCTGGCCACCGGCATAGGGGTCGTTGTTGATGAAGAAGTCGCCCTCGGACAGCGTGTCCGCGGGGTGCAGCTCCAGGCATGGCTTGATGGTGGCGCCGATGGGGCCAAGCTGCATCGGGATCAGCTCGGCCTGGGCCACGACATTGCCGTCGCGGTCGAGCAGGGCGGCCGAGCCGTCGCGCGCCTCGCGCAGGATGGTGGAATAGGCCGAACGGATGAGCTTCACGCCCATCTCGCGGGCGGCCGCCTGGAGGCTCTGGCTGATGACGGCGTAGTCGATCGGATCGAGTTTCATGGCTCAGCCCTTTCGCATGACGATGTTGTCGGCGGCGTCGCGCTCGGCCGACCATCCGCTCGGCAGATAGGTGGTGGCGGTGGCACCGGACAGGATCAGCGGCCCCGCGACCGCCTCGCCCACCACCATGCGCCCGGCCGGCAGGTGCCGGCAGGAAATCCAGGCGCCGTTCTCGTAGAGATCATGCGCCGATTCCGCCGTGCCGTCGTCGGCCGGCATGGTCAGCGGCTGGCGAGCGGCGACCGGCACCGAGGCGCCGACCCGGAAGGAGACGATCTCGACCTTCTGGTTGGCGCCCAGCCCGTGGAAGAAGACGCGGTAGTGCGCCTCCTCGAACGACTTCAGCAGCGACTGCTGGGTGATCGCCCCCAGCCCCGCCTCGTCGAAATCGACCGAGATCTCGAAGGCCTGGCCGACGAAGCGCATCTCGGCGGTGAAGGTGAAGTCGAGATCGCCCGCGAAGCCCATCTCGCGGAAATTGTCGGCCAGTTCCTTCTGCAGGCCGCGGAACACGGCGACGCCGTCGGTGGCGCCGCGCTCCAGCCGCATCAGGGCCGTGCGGGTGGCGTACTTGGTGAAGTCCGACGCGATCAGGCCATAGGCCGAGATGACGCCCGGATTGGGCGGCACGACGATGGTGCGCACGCCCAACTGGTCGGCGATCGAGGCCGCGTGCAGCGGCCCGCCGCCGCCGAACGGCAGCAGGGCATAGTCGCGCGGGTCGCGCCCGCGCTCGGTCGAGACGAGCTGGATGGCGCGCACGATGTTGGCATTGACCAGCTTGATGGCGCTTTCGGCCATGCCCTCGATCGACAGGCCGAAGCGTTCGGCCAGCGGCGCGAAGGCCTTGCGCGCCAGTTCGGTGTCGATCGTCATGCGCCCGCCGAGGAACGCCTCCGGCCGGACCGCGCCGACGATGAGCTGGGCATCGGTGATGGTGGGCTCGGTGCCGCCGCGCATGTAGCAGGCAGGCCCGGGATCGGCGCCGGCACTGCGCGGGCCGACCCGCAGCATGCCGCCATCGTCGACCCAGACGATCGAGCCGCCGCCACCGCCGACGGTGACGATGTCCAGCACCGGCGTCTGGATCGGCAGGCCGTCGATCTCGGTCTCGTTGGCGAGTGCGGCCTTGCCCGCATCGGCCAGGCACACATCGGTCGAGGTGCCGCCCATGTCGAAGGTGATGACGTCGGCGAAGCCAGAGCGCATCGACTGGCGCACCGCGCCGACGACGCCGGCGGCCGGACCCGAGAAGAGCGCCGTGATGGCGCTCTTGCGCATGGCCGATGCCGGCAGGCGACCGCCGTTCGACTGCATGACGCTGAAACGGCCGGCAAAGCCGTCGCCCGCCAGCCGCTGCTCGAAGCCGCCGAGATAGCGGTCTATCACCGGCTGCACGAAGGCCGACAGCGTCGTCGTCGAAGCGCGCTCGAACTCGCGGAAGACCCGGCTGACGTCGTGCGAGCAGGTGACGAGGATGCCAGGCAGGGCTGCCTCGACGATCTCGGAGATGCGGCGCTCATGCTCGGGATTGGCATAGGCGTTGAGCAGGCACACGGCGATGGCGCCGTACTTGCCGTCGACCAGCTTCGGCAGCACGTCGCGGCGGAAGGCCGCCTCGTCGAACCCGGTCACGACCGAGCCGTCGCCCTTCACCCGCTCGACCACCTCGAAGGTGTCGCGGCGCGCCACCACCGGCACCGGCTTGCGGTATTCCAGGTCGTAGATCTGCCGCCGGTCGTGGCGCTGGAGCTGGAGGATGTCGCGGAAGCCCGCGGTGACGACGAAGGCCAGCCGCGCGCCCTTGCGCTCCAGCACCGCGTTCGTGGCCACGGTCGACCCGTGGGCCAGGTCCTCGATGCCGGTGAAGTCGAGCCCCGCGGCCTTCAGCGCGTTGTGCGCGCCGATGTCCGGGCTCCTGGGGGTGCTGGGCACCTTGGTGATGATGATCCGGTCGCCGTCGAACGCCACCAGATCGGTGAAGGTGCCGCCGACTTCTACGCCAACTCGCATCGCTGCAGTGCCTCTCACGATCGTCAGTTCATGAAGCTGGGAAGATAAAGGGCGATCATCGGGAACGAGATCAGCAGGGCCAGCGTCACCAGGTCGGTGGCGATGAACCAGAACGCGCCGCGAAAGATCGTCGTCAGCGAGACCGCGTTCCCGAGGGTACTTTTTATGACGAAGACGTTGAGCCCGACCGGCGGCGTCACCAGCCCGATCTCCAACAGCTTCACCACGATGATCCCGAACCAGATGAGGTCGATGCCCACCTGCTGGAGGATCGGGATCATGATGGGCGCGGTCAGCAGCATGATGCCGATGGAATCGATGAAGCAGCCCAGCAGCAGGTAGACTGCGCAGATGATGAGCACGACCAGCAGCGGCGAAGCTTCCGCGCCGACCAGCAGTCCGGTCAGCGAGCCGGGCACCCCCGTCAGGCCAAGGAAGCGGGCATAGAGCCCGGCGCCGACGGCGATGATGAACAGCGAGGCGGTCCCCTCGGCGGCCAGGCGCACGGCATCGCCCAGGGCCTTGGTGCGGAGCTGCCGGCGCAGCATGGCGATCAAGACCGCCAGGGCGGCGCCAATGGCGCCAGCTTCCGTCGGCGTGCACCAGCCGGAATAGATGCCGCCCAGCACGCCCACGATCAGCACCGGCAGCGGCCAGGCATCGCGCACGGCCGAGACGCGCTCTGCCATGGTCGGCCGATGCTCCATGTCGGGGGCGAGCGAGGGCTTCAGCTTCACCCGCACGACGATCATCAGCGAGAACATCAGCGCGGACAGCAGGCCGGGGAGGATGCCGGCCACGAACAGCTTGCTGACGGAGACACCGGCGAAGACGGCGTACACCACCATGAGGATGCTGGGCGGGATCAGCGACCCCAGCGTGCCGGCCGAAGCGACGCAGCCAGCCGCCAGGCCAGGGTCATAGCGATGGCGAAGCATTTCCGGCACGGCGATGCGGCTCATGCCGGCAGCGGTCGCCACCGACGATCCGGATGCGGCGGCGAAGAGCGTACAGGCGGCCACCGAGGAGACCGCGAGCCCGCCGGGCATCCCCGCCAGGAAGACGCGGGCCGCTCGAAAGAGGTTGGTCGTCAACCCGGTTTCCGTGCAGATGTATCCCATCAGCATGAACATCGGCACGGCCGACAGCGACCAGTCGCCGATCAGTTCAAAAGGCACGGTGGTGAGCAGCGAGAAAGCGACCCGCATATTGGCGATGATCGCCAGGCCGACGAAGGCGATCAACGAGAGCGCCACGCCGATCGGCACCCGCAACAGCAGCAGCACAATCAGCATCGGCATGCTGAGATAACCGATCGTCAAGCTGCTCATGCGCCGTGGCTCCCCCGTCAACCCAGGTCTGGCAGCGGCGATGCGGTCGGCCGGGACACGGTTCCGGCAGCAAAACCGTGACCGCACGGCCCTTTTTCACTATAGGAATTGGGGTGAAGAAATGTCACGAAAATTTCAGCGCCGAATGGCGCTGTAGCGACCAGGGGAGCGACAACGACCCATGGCACGGCAAAACTCTTCCCAGGCTGCAGCGGAACTGGAACCGCCGGCCGACCTCCAGGGCTGGAACGGGCGCCAGTTGCACGAACTGCGCCGCGCCCGCGGCCTCACGCTGAAGGAATTGTCGATCGCGAGCGGCCTGTCGATCGGCCTGCTGAGCCAACTGGAGCGCGGCATCTCGGCGCCGACCATCCGGTCGCTGCAGGCCGTGTCGGACGCCCTGAAGATCCCTCCAAGCTGGTTCTTCCAGCCGCGCGAGGGCGCCGATCCAGGCGAGCAGAGCATCATCGTGCGCCGCGGCCGCGGCCGGATGATGGCATTCTCCAGCGACTTCCGGAAGGAACTGGTGACGCCGGACCTGTCCGGCGCGCTCGAGGGCCTGCTCGTCACGATCGAGCCTGGCGGATCGTCCGGCCAGCAGCCCTATCACCATCCCGGCGAGGAGATGGGCTACGTCCTCTCGGGCGAGATGGAACTGTGGGTCGAGGAAGAGCGCTTCCACCTGCGCACCGGCGACAGCTTCCGGTTCCGCAGCGAGCGCCCGCACCGCTTCGCCAATCCGGGCAGCAAGCCGGCCCAGGTGCTGTGGGTGGTCACCCCACCCTTCTACTGAGCGCCGGCCGGGCTGGGTGATCGCAACCACCCGGCCCGGCCGGGACCTCAGTTGAGGCCGTACGTCTTGGGGTCGATCTTGTCGAACAGTTCCTTCTTCAGGATCTCGTAGCGCTTCTGCTCGTCCATCGGGTCGACCCCGGCGAACAGCTTCTCCCACTTGGCGACCGATGCCTTGTACTCGGCCACCACGCCCTCGGCGACGGCCAGGTCCACCTTGAACTTCTGCTGGGACATCTTGCCCAGCTCCTTGGCGTCGGCGTCGATGAACTTGTCGCTGGCGGCCACGAGGTCGGCCGTCGGCTTCAGCATCTGGACGCCCTTGGCGCCCATCTCTTTCTCGGTCTCGAGCGTGTTGCGGATGTAAGCCATCGACGACCGCACCGACGCGCGCGCCGAATGGTCCAGCAGCATCGCCCGCTGTTCCGGCTTCAGGCCCTTCCAGAAGCCGGGATTGTAGCCCCACATCGGGCCCGAGAAATAGACGCCGAGCGGCAGGTCGACGACGTACTTGGCCACGTCCCACCAGCTCCGCGACTTCAGCGATTCCAGCGGGTTCATGCCGCAGTCGAGCGTGCCGCGCTCCAGACCGGTGAAGATCTCGCTCGACGGCACGTTGACCGACACCGCGCCGAGTGCCACGCCCCAGCGATCCCAGAGGCTGCCCGGCATGCGCAGGCGCTTGCCCTTCAGCTCCGCCAGCGACGACACCTTGGTCCGGCACAGCAGCAGGTAGGGCGAGGTCGAGTAGCCGCCGCCATAGACGACGCCGACCTTCTTGTATTCGGCCTGGATGGCCGCGTTCTTGAACGAGACCTCGGTGCTGGCGGCCAGCGTGACGTAGATGTCCGAATTGTAGAGGGACATGTCGGCCAGCACGTTGGTGATCGGCAGCTCCGACGGCGTGTAGGTACCGGCGTGATAGGCCACCGTGGCCAGCCCGTCGCGGATGCCGGGCAGGGTCGAGCGCGCCGGCACCAGGGAGCCGCCGAGGAAGACCTTGAAGGTCAGGTCGCCGTTGGTCGCCTTGGCGACGTCCTTGGCCCACTCGGTGTAGTTGAAGACCGAGAACGGGTGGTTCTGGTCGAGGAAGTTGTTGGCGATATATTCCGCCCCTGCCGCCGGGGCGGCGATCGCGCCGGAGAGCGTGATCGCCAGGGCAGCGCCGCGTATCGTGGCCAGCTTCATGTTTGTGCCTCCTGTTCGTTCAGACTTGCTTGCGCCCGTCTCTACTCCGCCGCCGCCTGGGAAACGGCGAGCGTCCTGCTGCGCACCTTCAGCCACCAGCCATAGGCGGGCGGCCAGCCGTCGAAGGCATCGGGACCCCGGAGGGTGACCGCCGCCTGCGCTGGCCAGTGCGGGTTGAACAGTGCTTCGCGGCCGATCGCGACGAAATCGGCCCGGCCATCGGCGACGATCGCCTCCGCCAGAGCCGGTTCGCGGATCAATCCCACCGCCATCGTCCGCATGCCGGTGTCGCGCCGCACGCGCTCGGCATACGGCACCTGGTAGCCGGGCTCTCGCCGGACGACGGCGGTCGTCGTCCGCCGGCCGAGCCCGCCCGACGAGCAGTCGACCACATCGACGCCATGGTCGGCGAAGGCCCGCGACAGCGTCACCGTCTCGTCCAGGGTCCAGCCGCCATCGACATCGTCGATGCAGGACAGCCGGAAGAATATCGGCAGGTCGGACGGCCATTCGGAGCGCGCGGCATCGGCCACCTCCAGCGCGTAGCGCATCCGGTTTTCCAGGCTGCCGCCATACTCGTCATCGCGCTGGTTCGACAGCGGCGACAGGAACGAGTGGATCAGGTAGCCGTGGGCACCGTGGATGTTGAGCGCCTGGAAGCCGGCCTTGCGCACACGGGCAGTGGCCGCCGCGAACTGCTCCAGGCTGCGTCGGATCTCGTCGCGGCCGATGGCGCGCGGCGTCGGCCAGCCAGGATTGGCCGGCAGGGCCGACGCCGAGACCGTCTCCCACGGATGTTCGCCGCGCAAGGCGACGTCGGCCTGCGACATCGGCTCGAACCCGTGCCAGGGCCGCTGGACGCTGCCCTTGCGGCCGGCATGGTTGATCTGGGCGCCCGGCACCGCGCCGTGGGCGGCGATCACCTCGGCCAGGCGCGCGAGCGGCGCAGTCTGCTGGTCGTTCCAGGCGCCGATGTCGCCCCAGGTCAATCGCCCTTCGGGACAGATGCCCAGCGCCTCGGTGAAGACCAGGCCGGCCCCGCCGGCCGCATAGGTCGACAGGTGGCGAACATGCCAGTCCGTCGGCATGCCGTCCGGCGTGCCGGCATACTGCTGCATCGGCGAGATGACGATGCGATTGGGAAACGCGACCCCGCGAACCGTCAGCGGATCAAGGACGCTTGGAGTTGGCGCGGTGCTCATCGAGGCGTACCCTTTCCTGATCGACGATGCCGAGCGGCGACAATGAAACTTGTTGAAGGATTTTTCAACATGACCCATCGTCCTCCGGCGCACGACAGCGGAGGGAGCCGCGGGATGGACTGGTTCGATCGTTGCACGACCGGCGCGGCCAAGCTGCTGATGTGGGTGGGCTGCACCGCCGTGGTGCTGATGGCCGTTCACGTCACGTGGGACGTGGTCCAGCGGACCTTCTTCGGCCGCGGCATGCTGGGGACGACGGAGATCGTCTCCTTCTACTACATGGTCGCGGTCGTCTGCTTTCCGCTGGCCTGGATCGAGCGGCGCGACGAGCACATCAATGTCGAGATCCTGTTCCAGCGGATGTCGTCCGGCATCCAGCGCGTGATGACCCTGTTCGCCACGATTTGTTCAGCCGGCTTCTTCTCGGCATTTGCCTACCGCTCGTGGCTCGATGCGCTGAACGCGCTTTCGACCGGCGAGACGATGATGGGCTATGCCGAGATCGCCATCTGGCCAGCCCGCTTCATCCTGCCGATCTCGTTCGCGCTGGTCGTCGTCGTCTGCGTCAGCCAGATCGTGCGGCTGATCTTCCGCTACGCCCCGCCCGCGGCGGACCGGCCGATCGAGGAAGACGCCACTTTCCGCGCCTGATGCGACAAGGGATCGGCGGGGTCGCATAGCACCATGATGCCTGCCGAGCGGCCTGCCGCTGGCAGCGTCATTGCCCTCACCCTGACGCAGCAGATCGCGGTATCCCTGGCGGCCGCAACCTTCCCCGTGCTGCTGCCGGCACTGTCCTCGGATGCGACCGGCAGCGGCCTCGGCGGTGACGCCGCCGGCGTCTATGCCGTCGCTCTCTATGGCGGGGCAATCGTCGCCACCTTCTTCTGCCAAGCCGGGTTCTCGACGTTCGGGATCGCCAGCACCAGCACGCTCTGCGTGCTGCTGGCCGGGCTCGCCTTGCCGGCCCTGCTGCCCGGCACGCTGGCTGCGGTGATCCTGGCCGGTATCGTCATCGGGATCGGCTATGGGCCCACGACACCGGCCAGTTCCTCCATGATCCTGCCCTTCGTGGCAGCCGGTCGCGCCAATTTCCTGTTCTCTCTGCGCCAGACCGGCGCGCCGCTCGGCGTGCTCTGTGCCGGCGTCCTGATACCGCCGCTGGTCGGCTGGATCGGATGGAGCGACACCGTCCTGATCGTGGCAGCACTGGTCGTCATCGCCAGCCTCGCCGGCGCGGCCTTCGCGCGCCGACTGGACAAGGTGCTCGTCCGGCCGGCGATCGACCTGCGGCGCACGCCGCGCGCCGTGGTCGCCGCCCTTCGCCGCCGGCCGCTGCGCCGGCTGATCTCCGTCTCATGCCTCTTCGCGGCGATGCTGGCCACGGTGAACGCCTACATCCCCTACAGCGTCGCGACGCTGGGCCAGACCTCGCTGACGGTCGCCGGCTGGGCGGCGGCCGCGGCCCAGGTCGGCGCGGTGGCCGGACGATTGTTCTGGGGCGCGCTGGCCGACCGCATCGGCGCGATGGGCCGGGTCCTGGCCATGCTGGGCCTGGGCATGGCCGCGGCCGTCGCGCTGGTGGCGTCGATCCGGCCGGAGTGGCCGGTGGCCGGGATGCTGGGTGCCAGCTTCCTGCTGGGGACGACCGGCGCCGGTTGGGGCGGCCTGGTCCTGGCGGAGGTCACCCGCATCGTGCCGCGCGCGGAGGTGGGAACCGCCACCACGGCGCTCATGATCTTCAACTATGTCGGCGTCTTCATCGGTCCACCGCTCGTTGCGGGGGCGCTGCTGGCAACCGGCAGCCTGCGGATAGCCCTTCTCGTTCTCACCGTCGGATCGCTGGTCGGCGCCACCATCGCGTGGTTCGGCCTGGCAGCCGAGCCGCCAACACCCGAATCCGGAGACCACGTACCATGATCGTGCCGTCCATGCTGCAGATCGAGGATCCGCCCCCCATCCGCTGGCCCAACGGCGCCAAGTGCGCCGTCATGCTGACGTTCGACTTCGATGCGGAGACTTTGTGGCTGGCGCGCGACCCCGAGAACGCCAAGCGCCCCGGCCTGCTGTCCATGGGCCTCTACGGCGCCCGCGTCGGCGTGCCGAAGATACTGGAACTGCTGAATGACTTCGAGCTCAAGGCAACATTCTTCGTTCCCGGCTGGACGGCCGAGCGCCACACCGCCCGCTGCGAGGCAATGCTGAAGAACGGGCACGAGATCGGCCACCATGGCTATCTGCACGAATGGATCGATCCGGATTTTCCGGACAAGGAGGTCGAGGCCCTCGATCGCGGGCTGGAAGCGCTGCACCGCGTTCTGGGCGTGCGGCCGGCCGGCTATCGGTCGCCCGCGGGCGAGACCAGCGCCAACATGATCCGGCTGCTGGCCGAACGCGGCTTCCTCTACGACACATCCATGATGGATACCATCACTCCCTACCGCCATCGCCTGGACGATGGCAGCCCCGGGCCGATCGAACTGCCCTGGCGTTGGATGATCGACGACGCCGTCTATACGCTCTTCTCGATCAAGACGCCGCGCGCCCTCTTTCCGCCGAGCCAGATCCTCGACACCTGGCAGACCGAGTTCGAGGAGATCTATCGCTGGGGCGGCCTGTTCGACCTGGTCATGCACCCGCAATTCATCGGTCAGCCCAACCGGCTGGCGATGTTGCGCCGATTCATCCAGTTCATGCAGAAGTTCCCCGACGTCTGGTTTGCGACCGGCGAGGAGATCGCCCGATGCGCCGCAGAGCAGATGTGAGCCGCCAGCCGGGGTAGCGGCGGCTAATCCGCGGGCAAAGGGTCGAGTGCGCGGCAGTCGTCCGCGCTCCAACCCAGTTCGACCATCTCGCCCGCCGCGAGCGGGCGGGTGCCGGCGGAGTTGGCGACCTTGACCACGAAACCGTTGGCCCCGGGCAGGCCCAGGCGCGCCCGCACATGGTCGCCGTGATAGATCAGCTCCTCGACCCGGGCGGCGACCTGGTTGTCGGGGCTGGTGCCCGGCTCCAGCGGCGAGATACGCTCCGGCCGCACCGAAAGCGTCGTCGCCTGGCCAGGGCCGAAGCCGCCGGCATTCAGTGCGCGGATCACCACGCCGCCCGTCGTCTCGACCACGCAATGCCGCCCGTCGACCGAGCGCACCTGGCCGTCAAGCCGGTTGCTCTCGCCGATGAAGCGCGCGACGAAGGCCGTCGTCGGCCGCTCGTAGATCTCGGTCGGCGAGCCCACCTGGTCGACCCGCCCGTCCTTGAAGACGGCGATGCGGTCGGACAGGGTCAGCGCCTCCGACTGGTCATGGGTGACATAGACGATGGTGACGCCCAGCCCGTCATGGATATGCTTGATCTCAAGCTGCAACTGCTCGCGTAGCTGCTTGTCGAGCGCGCCCAGGGGCTCGTCCATCAGCACGATGTCCGGCCCGAAGACCAGCGCGCGGGCCAGCGCCACCCGCTGCTGCTGGCCGCCCGACAGCTCGGCAGGGCGGCGGCGGCCATAGCCGCCGAGCCGGACGAGGTCGAGCGCCTTGTCGACCCGACGCGCCGCCTCCTCGCGCCCGATGCCGCGTACCGACAGCGGAAAGGCCACGTTCTCCCCTACCGTCATGTGCGGAAAGAGCGCGTAGTGCTGGAAGACGACGCCGATGTTGCGGCGATGGGGCGGGATGCGGCGGACGGAGCGGCCGGCGACCAGGATGTCGCCCTCGGTCGGCGTCTCGAAGCCGGCCAGCATCATCAGGGACGTGGTCTTGCCCGAGCCCGACGGCCCGAGGAAGGTGACGAACTCGCCGCGCCCGATGTCGAGGTCGAGCCCCGCCACCGCCGCACCGGCGCCGGGCGCGCCATACCGCTTGGACACGCCGACGAAGGCGACCAGCGGGTCGGTGGCAGGGGTGAAGGCTCTGGCGGCGGCGGTCATGGCAGGGCGGCTTTCGGCCTCGATGGACATCCAAGCGCTGTCAGAGCAGGAACCGTACCATCAAGTTCGCGCCTCGTCGGCCGAATTGCTCCGGATCCGGTCCAGAACCGCCTGCCTTCGTTCCAGCCACCAGCCGTACTGGCGCGGCCAGCGGTCGAAGCCGCCGCCCGGCAGTCCCAGCGCGCGGGCCGCATGCACGGGCCAGTTGGGCTCGTTCATCAGCTCGCGGCCGATGGCGATGATGTCGGCCTGGCCCCGGGCCAGGATCGCCTCGGCCTGTTCGGCGTCCACGATCAGGCCGACGGCCATGGTGGCGATACCCGCATCGGCCCGGATGCGCTCGGCATAGGGCACCTGGAAGCCCAGCCCGCGTGGAGCGGAGCGCCCCAGCGTCGCCGAACCGGCAAGCCCGCCGGTCGAGCAGTCGACGACATCGACGCCCCGCGCCTTCAACTCGCGGGCATAGGCGACGCTGTCCTCCACCGTCCAGCCGCCCTCCATGCCGTCGACAGCCGAGATGCGCACGAAGAGCGGCCGATCGGCCGGCCAGGCCTCGCGCACGGTTTCCACCACCGACAGGGGAAAGCGCATGCGCCCCGCGAGGTCGCCGCCATGGGCGTCGTTGCGCCGGTTCGTCAGCGGCGACAGGAAGGAATGCAGCAGGTAGCCGTGCGCGGAATGCACATCCAGGATGCCGAAGCCGGCATCGGCGGCCCGCAGGGTCGCGGCACGCCACGCCTGGCGCACGGTCTCCATGCCGGCGGCATCCAGCGCCTCGGGCACCAGCCAGCCATCGTCGAGCGGGATGGCGCTGGCGGCCACCACCGGCCATGCCGTCTCGCCGCCCGCCTGGTCGGCCGCCGTCATCGGCCCGTTGCCCTGCCAGGGGCGCTGCATGCTGGCCTTGCGCCCGGCATGGGCAAGCTGGATCGCCGGGACCGCACCATTGGCGGCCAGGAAATCGGCGATGCGGCCGAGCGGTGCCGCATGGGCATCGGACCACAGGCCGACATCGCCGTGGGTGATGCGACCCCGCGCCTCGACCGCCGTCGCCTCGACGAAGACGATCCCGGCGCCGCCCTGGGCGAACTTGCCCAGATGGACCAGATGCCAGTCGTCCGCGAAGCCGCCCGTCGCCGAATACTGGCACATCGGCGACAGCGCGATGCGGTTGCGCGCGGTCACCCCGCGCAGCGCGATCGGGGTGAAGAGATGCGGGGTCGCCATGCCCGGGCCCCTACTTCGCCGCGACCACCACCACCTCGACCAGGACGCCCGGGCCGAGGTCGGCCACGCCGATGCCGGCCCGGGTCGGCAGATGATCGGCGTTCAGCCATTCCTTCCAGACGACGTTCAACGCCGGCTTCATGGAGAGGTCGGTCATGTAGATGGTGGCCGACAGGATGCGATCCTTGTTCGAGCCGTGGGCCGCCAGCAGCGCGTCGATCTGCTCGGTGATGCTGCGCATCTGGCCGGTGATGTCGGCCGTGGTGTCCTCGCCGACGGTGCCCGCCAGGTAGAGCGTGCCGTTGTGCTCGACGACCTCGTGGAGGATGCCGCCATAGCTGCTGTCGCGCTTGATCATCGTGCCGTCTCCGGAAATCAATGGGCCGGGGCCGGTTGCCCGCCCTCCGCCAAGGACATACAGGCGACGGCGGCCGGCTTCTACAGGATCGGCGTCTCGGCCATGGTCGAGACGTGGGCGGCGATCACCTTCCAGCCGGCATCCGGGAAGCGGACCCAGGTCTGGCTCTGGCGGCCGACCAGCGGGCGGCCGCGCACCTTGAACTCCAGGTTCACGGTCGCGAGGTCGCGGCCGATCGTCAGGACCTCCAGCCGGATGCGGCGCTCCTTGGTGCCGGGCCCGGGCGGCCGGGCGACGCGGTGGGCGTGGATCTCGGCAAAGCCGTAGCCGTTCTCGTTCATGCCGTAGCGCACGGTGTGCGGGCTGTCCCAGAAGCTGGCGTCGAGCACCGCCACGTCCTTCTCGACCAGCGCCACCTCGTAGCGTTCGAAGATGGCGCGGACCTCTTCCACCACCTCCGGGATGTTCAGGGTCCGGTCATCCATCAGGTCCTCCTGGCGGCGTCGGCGCCCGCTTCCGGATGGTGCCGGACGAAGGCCCGCCAGCCGCTCTCGATGTGGCTTTCCATGGCGCGCGTTGCGGCCTGCACGTCGCGTGCCTGGAGCGCGTCCAGGATGTCGCGATGCTCGTCGGCCACGTCGAACTGTCGCCGCGGCAGCACCGTCAGCAGGTCGAACGGGTACTTGGCCCACAGGATGCGCACGAAATGCAGCGTCTGCGGCTGCCCCGCCATCTCGTAGAGCCGGAAATGGAAGCGGAAGTTGGCGCTGCGCGCGGCGTCGTGGTTGCCCGACCGGGCGGCGACCAGGATGGCGTCGTTCAGTTCCTCCAGCGCCCGCACGCCGGCATCGTCGATGCCGGCCGCGGCTGCCCGGGTCAGGCGCGATTCCAGGTCGAGGCGCAGCTCGTACAGCTCGGCCGCCTCGCCGACCTGGAAGGGGGCGACGACGGCGCCGCGATGGGAGGAACCGACAACGTAGCCCTGCGCCTCCAGCAGCTTGAGCGCCTCGCGCACCGGCGTGATCGACAGGTCCAGCATCTGCGCGATCTCGGCCTGTTTCAGCTTCTGGCCGCGGGCGAAGAAGCCCGAGATGATGCGCTCGCGCAGGAACTCCGCCACCTGCCCCTCCTTGGTGCGGAAGGCGATCGGCTCGCGGCGCGGGGCGGCGGACGGTGCCGCGATGGCGGGGCCGGCCATCCGGGCCGGGCGATTGGTGCGGCCAGCATCTGTCATCCCTGCACCATTAGCACGGGAATCACGCTATTGGCACAGCCACCATCCCTGACAGCCAGACACCCCGCACAAGGATCACCCGCGATGCAGATTCCCGATCTCCAGGGCAAGGTCGCCCTCGTCACCGGCTCGTCGACCGGCATCGGTGCCGCCGTCGCCACCGCTTTCGGCCAGCAGGGCATGGCGGTCGCCGTCCACTGCAACCGCACCCGGGCCGAGGCCGAAGCGGTCGCCGCCGCGATCGAGGCCGCCGGCGGGCGGGCAATCGTCCTGCAGGGTGACGTCAGCGACGCCGCACGGCAGGCCGAACTGGTGGAGGAGACGGTGGCCGCCTTCGGCCGCCTCGACATCCTGGTCGCCAATGCGGGCTCGGTCGTCGAGCGCAAGCCGATCGAGCAAGCCGGCGACGACCTCTACGACCAAGTGATGGACCTGAACGCGCGGTCGGTCTTCGTGGCCGCCAGGGCCGCCATCCCGCACCTGCGGGCGGCGGGCGGCGGCTCGATCATCTCGACCACGTCGCTGGCGGCGCGCAACGGCGGCGGCGGTGGCTCGGTGCTCTACGCCGCGGCCAAGGGCTTCGTGTCGAGCTTCACGCGCGGGCTGGCCAAGGAGGTCGCACGCGACCGCATCCGGGTGAATGCGGTCGCGCCGGGCGTCATCATGACCCCGCTCCAGGAGCGGCTGACCCCGGCCAAGCAGATCGAGGCCGCCATCCGCCTGACGCCGATGCGCCGCACCGGCACCACCGACGAGTGCGTCGGCGCCTATCTCTACCTGGCGTCCGACGCGCTGTCGGGCTTCGTCACCGGCCAGGTGATCGAGGTGAATGGCGGCATCATCATGCCGTAGCGCGTAGCTGGGCGAGGCCGGCCTTCTGGCGGCCGTCGGCTTCGAAGTTGGACGGGTCGAGCCAGCGCTCGAACCCGGCCTTCACGGCCGGCCATTCCTTGTCGGTGATCGAGAACCAGGCGGTGTCGCGATTGCGGCCCTTGTAGACCACCGCCTGGAGGAAGATGCCCTCGAAGCGAAAGCCGTAGCGGGCGGCGGCCGCCCGCGACGGCGCGTTCAGGCTGTCGCATTTCCACTCGTAGCGGCGATAGCCCAGTTCGTCGAATACCCGGCGCATCATCAGGTACATGGCCTCGGTCGCGGCCGGCTTGCGCTGGAGGCGGGGGGAATAGTTGATGTGGCCGACCTCGATCACGCCGTTGGGCGGGTCGATGCGCAGGTAGGTGGCAACACCGACCGCCTTGCCCGACGCGTCGATGATCGCATGGAACTGCGGGTCCCGGCCGGCCGACATCTTCTCCAGCCAGGCGGTATAGGCCGGCAGGTCGGGCAGCGCGTCGACGCCGAGATAGGTCCAGTTGGCGCCGGCCGCGTCCTCGGACGCCGCCTCGAAGAGCTGGGCCGCATGGCGGCCGACATCGACCGGCTCCAGGCGACAGAAACGGCCTTCCATCGGCGTCAGCGGCGGCCACGGGCGCGCCGTCCAGTCGGGAACCGGCTCGCCGATGGGCTGGCCGAAGGAGTTGAGGAGCTGGGTCATGGCGCGATCTCGAAGCTGAGGGGGCCGCGACGATAGCGCGGGCCACGAGAAGACGGTAGCGCTGGCGGAACTTCGCGGTCGGGTCGGCGTTCAACCCTGCGTCGCAGCCCGTGGAGGCATACGCCCGTGCTTAGCACCGTCCTCATCGTCGTCCTGATCCTCATCCTCATCGGCGCGCTGCCGACCTGGAACTACAGCCGCAACTGGGGCTACGCGCCCACCGGCCTGCTCGGCACGGTGCTGATCGTGCTGCTGATCCTGGTGTTGCTGGGCCGCGTGTAGCGGTCGTCGGCGGCGGGCGCCGATGGCGTCCGCCGCCGCCCCTGCCGCAAGCGCCCGATCGAGGGGGAGCAATGGACCTCGCGCCATGGCTGGGCGGTGCCGCGACGCTGGCATCGACCATCAGCTTCGCACCCCAGGCATGGAAGGTGATCCGCACCCGCCGCACCGAGGGCATATCCGTCAAGACCTACTCCGTCACCGTGGCGGCCTTCGCCTGCTGGCTGGCCTATGGCTTCGCGCTGGGGGAGTGGCCGATCATCGTGTCGAACATCGTCTGCCTGGTCTTCTCGATCTTCATCCTGACCATGACGATCCTGCCGCGCCGCAGCCGCGAGGCCGTGGCAGACGCCATCGTGCCCGCCGATGCCGATGCGGATCAGCCCGCCGACGCGGATGCGCAGAACAAGGCCTGAGAGACCGCCACCTGCAATACATCTGGCTCGAACGGCTTGGAGACGATGAAGGTCGGCTCCACCCGGTCGCCGGTCAGCAGCCGTTCCGGGAACGCCGTGACGAAGACGACCGGCAGCCTGGCATGCTCCAGGATGGCCGCCACCGCAGCGATGCCCGTGTTGCCGTCTTCGAGCTGGATGTCGGCCAGGATCAGGCTGGGATTGCCCGTCCGCGCCAGCCGGATCGCCTCGTCGGAGCGGGCGGCCACGCCTGCGACGTGGTGCCCCATCTCGGTGACGATGCCGGCGATGTCGAGCGCGATCACCGCCTCGTCCTCGATGATGAGGACGCGGGCCGGCTCCTCCTTCTTCAGCGCCGTCCAGGCCTCGTCCAGCAGCCGCCCCAGCGCGTCGGGCGAGATCCCCAGGACATGGGCCGCCTCGGACCGTGGAAAGCCCTCGTTATGGACGAGCAGCAACGCTGCGCGCCCCAGCGGCGGCAAGCGGGACACGCGCTCTTCCAGCGCCTGCTGCACCGGATCCCCTTCGCTCCCATGCGCGACCGTTGAGCGAGGAACCGGAAGCAGATCCGACACGTTGTGCAGGCATCGGAACAGATCGGCCCGCGTCAGCGGCTCCGGGCTGGCTCCGGCCTGGACGATAATCTCCTGGAGGGCGCGCTTGACGAAATCGTCACCGATCTCCTGCGAACCCGTCAGGGCCCGCGCGTGGCGCCGCAGGAATGGAAGCTGCGCCGCGATCCGGCCCTTTTGCGTTTCGTCCATGACCGACCCCGTACGTTCCAGGCAAAGCAAATATCGCAGCTTTGGCCACGAGCGGTAGATGGGGATTGCGGTCCCCATTGAAAGAAGCGGCCGCCGCTCTGGCGGTGCGTCGAACGAAGGGTGTGCGATCGTGAGTAGACTGGAAAGGATTTCCCTGGGTCCGCGGAGGGACGACGACGCCGGCCATTCCATGGCCGGGGCGGTCGGCGATCACCCCACGTCCGCCCGCCCCGACCCGGCGCGGCCCGCCATGGCCCAGCCTTCCATGGCCAAGTCCCCACCATCCAAGCCACTGCCCGCCCGGCCGGACCAGCCGCCGCGCACCGGCAGCGGCGGCCGCAAGCCCGGCGGGCCGCAGCGCCAGGATTGGCTCGAGCTGAAGCTGAAGGGACTGTATGACGAGGTTGCCGGCGAACCCCTGCCGCCCTCGCTGCAGAAGCTGATCGATGAACTCGATGGATAGCGCCGGCGATCAGACGCTCATCCGGTCCGCCTCCGGCGATCGCGAGACACCGGTCGCGGGCACGTCCGCGTCCAACTCGGCACCGAGCGGCGCTGCGGCCGCGATCGGCATCCGCGAAGAGCTCATCGCCTGCCTGCCGCAGTTGCGCGCATTCGCGCGTTCGCTGGCCGGGCAGCGCGAACTGGCTGACGATCTGGTCCAGGATGCGATCGTGCGCGCCCTGGCGGCCCAGGACTCGTTCCGGCCCGGCACCAACTTCCGCGCCTGGATATTCACCATCCTGCGCAACCTCTTCTTCACCGAGCGGCGCAAGAGCCGAATGGTGGTGCAGTCGATCGACACCATGGACCAGGACCTGATCCCGGTGGCCGCCTCGCAGGAGAGCACGGTCGAGTTCGACGATTTCCGCATCGCCCTGATGAAGCTGCCGCACGACCAGCGCGAAGCCCTGATCCTCGTCGGCGCGAGCGGAATGAGCTATGAAGAGGCGGCGCAAGTGTCCGGATGCGCGGTCGGAACGGTGAAGAGCCGTGTCTCCCGTGCGCGAAAGACGCTCGTGCAACTGACCGGTCGCACCGAAGAGGGCGAGCGGGAAGCAGCCGAGTTGCCCTTGCCTCGCGACCGTCCGGCCGGGGTTGGCTGACACTAGATCGCGGTATCAGCCGGCGGGCGACAAGCCGCCGGCTGCCCGCACATCCCGGACGGTTGGAACGTGTGGACCTGGTTGACCAACTTCTTCGATCCGTTGCGAGCAAGATTGGCTCTGGCGCTCGCCGTGGCACTCGTTCCGATCGTGATCTATGACCTCATCCTGGCCTATCGCGGCTATCAGGATGCGGAAGCCCGCGGCTGGGCCACCGTCCGGCAACTGGCCATCGTGGCGTCGGCGAACCAGAACGCGCTGATCGAGGGCACCCGGCGCCTGATGGTGGGCCTGGGCGAGAGTGCCGCCGTGCGCGCCGCCGCCGATGGCAGTCCGACGCCCGACTGCTCGCGCACCATGGCGCGGGTTCTGACCACGCTGCCCGAATATAGCGACCTGGCCGTCGTCGACCGCCAGGGCCGGGTGCAGTGCAGCGCCGTCGACCGCAGCATCGGCGCCAGCGTGGTCGACACCCCCTGGTTCAAGGGCATGACCGAAACCCAGGGCTTCACGCTGGGCTACTTTACGCTGTCGCGCGAAACGGCGGAGCCGATCGTCAGTGCGCTGCTGCCGGCGTCCGGTTCCGATGGCACGCCGGCCGGCGCGATCGTGGCCGGCATCCGCCTGCCCTGGCTCGGCAGCCTCGCCCAGAAGCACGGGCTGCCCGAGAACGGCATCGTCTACCTGCTCGATTCGAAGGGCACGGTGATGACCAGCTCGGACCGCTTCCTGGCCGTACCCGAGCCGGCCCATGGCATTCCCCAAAGCCGCAAGTCGCCGGCCGACGAAGCCGCGCCCGACAAGGCCATCCTGACGGAGGTTGCCCAGCGCCGGGTGACCGAGTTCGTATCAACCGGTGCCGATGGGCGGGAGCGGTTCTTCAGCGCCGCCAACCTGCAGAACGGCAGCCTCTACATCCTCTTCGGCATGCCCAGCGTCAGCGCCATGAGCTGGAGCTTCTACCAGACTCTGGCCTTCATCATCGGCCCGCTGCTGATGCTGATGATCGCCATCGGCGTGGCGGTGGTGGGCGGCGAGCTGTTGATCGCGCGCGGCATCCGCGCCCTGCTGGCCACGGTCGACGCCTATGGCCGCGACGAGCTCGACGCCAAGCCCGATGTCGGCCGCAGCCCGCGCGAGATCCGCCAGTTTGCCGACGCCTTCGCCGGCATGGCGCGCAAGATCTCCGACCGCGAGACAGAATTGCGGCGATCGCTGGACGAGAAGGACGCGCTGCTGCGCGAGGTTCATCACCGGGTAAAGAACAACCTGCAGATCGTCACCAGCTTCCTGAATCTGCAGTCCAAGAGTACCAAGGATGGCGCCGCGCGCGAGGTGCTGACCGAGGCCCGGGTGCGGGTGCGCACCCTGGCGCTGGTCCACCGCTATCTCTACGAGAGCGCCGACGTCCGCCAGGTCGACTTTGCCTCGATCACCGAGGCGCTGGCCGACCAGCTCGGCCATGCCCACAGCCTGGGGCAGCGCGGCATCAGCATCCGGCTTGCGCTCGACAGCGTGCCGATCCCGGCCGCCGCCGCGGTGCCGGTGGCGTTGCTGATCACCGAGGCGCTCAGCAACGCCGTCAAGCACGGCTATCCCGACGGCGCGCGCGGCGTGATCGACCTGTCCTTCAGCCGTGGCGAGGACGGCAATGCCGAACTGCGCATCGCCGACGACGGCGCCGGCCTGCCGGTCGCCGAGGATGGTCAGGCCCGCATCCAGCCCGGCATCGGCATGGCCCTGATGCAGGCATTCGCCCGCCAGCTCGGCGGCAAGATGCGGCTGGAGGCGGGCGATCCCAGCGGCGCGGTGGTGGTGGTCGATTTCCCCCTGGCGGCGGAAACCGACGATCACGGCGAGGAAGGCGCGGACGCGGCCGCCTGACTCAGGCTGCGCCGCAGCAGGTGGAGTGGCGCAGCCGGCGCTCGCCGCGGGCGGTCAGGACCTGCCGCAGCATCATGCTGAGGCCGCGGTCGACATACTCCTCGACATCCATGCGGCTGGCGAAGCGCCAGGCCTTCAACGCCCAGCCGTGCGAGAACATGACGATCTGGTGGGTAAAGAGTTCGACGTCGACGGCGTCGAACAGGCCGGCCTCAACGCAGTCGCGGACGCAGGCGGCGATCAGCTCGTTGGTCTCGACCTCGGTCTGCTTGATCAGGTTGCGCCGTTCCTTGCGCAGCGACTTGGTCTCGCGATAGGCCAGCACGGTGGCCGCCACCGACTCCCCATTGACGCGGCAATAGGTGCGCACGGCCGTGCAAAAGCGGTCGAGCGGCTCGGCCACGCCGTCCAGCGCCACGGGAATGCGCGCCTTGTAGCTGTCGAGCACCTGGGCCAGTGCCAAGTAGAGGAGATCCTCCTTGTCCTCGACATACTGGTAGATGAGCCCGATGCTGACATTGGCGCGCTCGGCCACGTCGCGGATGGTCGTGGTGTGATAGCCGCGCTCGCTGAAGAGCTCGATCGCCGCCTCGGTCAGTTGCTGACGCCGGCGCAGGATCAGTTCCGGGTCGTCGACCTTGCTCTTGATCGTGTCCGGGCTCTTGATCGTATCGGGACTCTTGATGGTATCGGACAATGCCGCCTCAGATGGGAAAAGGGGGCCGGGACGGCTCGGCCCCGACCCCCTCGGAAGCACTAATGCAAGGCCGGTGCCCGCGGCAATCGCCACGGGCACCGGCGGGCCCGTTCAGCCCGGCATCTTGCAGGCGGCGTCGGCCGGCGGCGTCGCCGTCTCGGGCGGGACCGACATGGTGACGATCGGCTTCAGCTTGCCGTCCTTCTCGCCGACATAGCCGAAGAAGTTCGGACCGACGAGCTGGTGATCCTCCTTGCGCATCAGCTGCTTGCCGAGGATCGTGTCGAAGGTCGTGCCCTCCATCGCCTTGGCGACGTCGGCCGGCTTGCTGCTGCCCGCCTTGGCGATGGCCTGCAGCAACACCTGCATGCCGATATAGGTCTCGCCCTCGAAATTCGACGGCTCGGTGCCGGGATACTTCTTGGCCCAGTCTGCGACGAACTTCTTGTTGGCGGGGTTGTCCAGTGTGGAGCTGTAGTTGATGATCCCCCAGATGCCCTTGGACACGTCGCCCAGGGTCTTCACCGTGTTGTCGGTGACGAAGCTGACGCCCGCGGTGAAGATGCTGTCGAACAGGCCGAACTGCTTGGCCTGCGTCGCGAAGTTGATGGCATCGCGCCCGGCCAGCGCCACCCACAGCCCCTCCGCACCCGAATCCTTGATCTTCTGGATGTAAGGGGCGAAGTCGTTGGTGCCGAAGGGCGAGTAGTTCTCCGACGCGATGGTGCGCTTGTTGGCCTGGGCCGACTTGATGAAGCTGGCGCCGGAATCACGGCCCCAGGCGATGTCGGCGGCCATGATCGCCCACTTCGTCTCCTTGCGCTCGGCCAGCCACGGGGTAACGACGGCGCCGTCCGAAGCATCCAGACGGTTGGCGCGGAACATGCGCGGCTGGCAGGCCGACCCGGTGATCTGGTTGGCCTTGTTGATGGTGGAGATGTAGAGGGCGTCCCAGCGCTGGAGCATCGGCCCCATCGCCAGCCCCTCGCCCGAAGCGACCGTGCCGATCAGCAGCTTGTAGCCTTCGAGCGCCAGCTTCTCGCCCTGGCGGCGGGCCAGGTCGGGCTTGGCCTCGGTGTCGAGGAAGCGGGCCTCGGCCTTCTGGCCGCGGATGCCGCCGGCGGCGTTGATCTCGTCCACCGCGAACATGATCGCGCGCCGGGACTGCTCGCCCAGGTCGGCATAGGTGCCGGTGAGTGCGACCGGCACGCCGATCTTGATCGTCTCCTGCGCTGCGGTCGAACCCGCCGCCGCCAGCACGGTCGCCGCGGCAAGGCCCAGGCGCCTCATCCAAACCGTCTGCATGCTCGTCTCCTTCCTCAGCGTTTCCCTTTTCGGGGCCTTCTCGTTCCCTGCGATGCCACCCGTCAGACCGCGACGTGCCGCTTCAGGGTCTCCATCGACAGGCCGGCCAGCTCGCCGGCCTCGATCACCGTCCCCTTGGAGAGGACGTAGTAGCGATCGGCCACGCGGCGAACGAGGCCGAAATTCTGCTCGATCAGGAGGATGCCGGTGCCCTCGGCGGCCAGCCGGCGGAAGATCTCCGCCAGCTCGTCGACGATGACCGGGGCCAGGCCCTCGCTCGGCTCGTCCAGCACCAGCAGGCTGGGGTTGGCCATGAGCGCGCGACCGATCGCCAGCATCTGCTGCTGCCCGCCGCTCAAGGCGGTGCCGGGCGTGTCGGCGCGCTCGCGCAGGATGGGGAACAGGTCGAACACGCGCTCCAGGTTCCAGCCGCCGCGCCGGCCGACGGCCGCCCCCAGCAGCAGGTTCTCACGGATCGACAGGCCGGGAATGATCCGGCGCCCCTGCGGCACGACGGCGATGCCGCTGCGGGCGGCGGTGAAGTGCTGGAAGCGGCTGGCGGTGCGGCCGGCCAGGTCGACCTCGCCCCGGCGGATCGTGGCAATGCCGAGGAAGGCGTTCACGACCGTGGTCTTGCCGACGCCGTTGCGCCCCAGGATCGCCACCCGCTCCTCGGGCCGGATGTCGAAGGTGACGCCGTGCAGCACCTGGGCGCGGCCGTAATAGGCGTCGACGTCGCGGAAGGCGAGCAGGCTCATCAGCCCATGCTCCTCATTCTACCGAACTTCCGAGATAGGCGGTGATGACCTCCGGGATGCGACGGATCTCGTCCGGCGTGCCGTCGGCCAGGATCTTGCCCAGGTGCAGCACGGTCACCCGGCTGCAGATCGAGAAGATCACCTCCATGTCGTGCTCGACCAGCAGCACGGTCACGCCCCAGCGCCCGGCGAGGTCGCGCAGGATGCCGGCCAGCACCATCGATTCCTGCATCGACAGGCCGGCTGCCGGCTCGTCCAGCAGCAGCACGCGCGGCCGGCCTACCAGGGCCAGGGCCAGGTCCAGCCGGCGCTGGTCGCCGTAGGAGACATCGGCGGCGCGGCGGTGGGCCAGCTCGGTCAGGCCCAGCTCGGCCATCACCTCGTCGCTGTTGTCCTGCTCGGCGGTAGCGGCCGCCAGGCGCACCTGCTCGTCGATGGTGAGGTCGGGGAAGATGTTGGTGCGCTGGAAGGAGCGCGCGAGGCCGGCACGACGACGCTCGACCGCGCCCAGGCCGCTGATGTCGCGGCCGTCCATGGCGACCTTGCCGCTCCAGTTCTGGGCACGGCCGGAAAGCACGTCCATCAGGGTCGACTTGCCGGCCCCGTTGGGGCCGATCAGGCCGCGGATCTCGCCGTGGGGAACCGCCAGGGATACGCCGTCCAGCGCCGCGAAGCCGCCGAACCGGCGCGTCATGCCGACGCCCTCGATGGCGAAGGTCGAGGCGGTCATCGCTCCCTCCTCCCGGTCAGCCGGTCCGTGGCCCAGACGATGATGCCGCCGACGCCACGCGGCAGCAGCACCGTCACCAGGATCAGGGTGATGCCGATGACGGCCGGCCAGTGATCGGTGAAGTCGCCGGCCGCGTTCTTGATGAAGAAGAAGATGACGCCGCCCAGCGCCGGCCCCCACACCAGCCGCGGGCCGCCGATGATGGCCATGATCAGGGCCTCGCCCGACAGGCTCCAGTGCAGCGTGCCGGGCGACACGAAGCCGTTGTAGAGGGCGAACAGCAGGCCGGCGACCGAGGCGATGGCGGCCGAGACGGCATAGACGATCGCCCGCGGGACCACCGTGCGGTAGCCGATGTAGCGCGCGCGTTCCTCGTTCTCGCGGATGGCCAGGGTCAGCGTGCCGAAATGGCTGCGCTGCAACAGCCACAGGCCCAGAATGATCGCCACCAGGGTCATCCAGGAGATGAGGAACATGCTGGCCGGCTGCTGGAACGTCGCCATGTCGATGCCGAACACGCGCGACGGAAAGGCAATGGCCATGCCGTCGTCGCCGTTGGCGAGTTCGCGCCACTTCAGCACCAGCTCGTGGAACGCCTGGGCGACGGCCAGCGTCAGCATCGAGAAGGCGACGCCGGTGACGCGCACGATGACCACGCCCAGCGCCAGCGCAAACAGCGTCGGCAGCAGGACCGCCAGCACGATCGCCGCCTCGGCGGGCAGGCCGAACTTGATCAGCAGCGCGGTGGCATAGGCCGACAGGCCGAAGAAGGCGGCATGGCCGAAGCTGACATTGCCGCTCTGGCGCACCAGGAACCCCACGCCGGTGGCCAGCACCGCATTGATCGCGGCCTGGGTCATCAGGGTCAGGAAGAGCTGGGACTTGACCACGAACGGCAGGGCGCAGCCCGCCACCGCGAAGGCGAGGAGGACGACCAGGAAGCCCAGCCGGCGCGCGCGTGGCCGGGCCGGCATGGTTGCGGCGATCGGCGTCATGCGCGGCCTCCCGCCAGGCCGGTCGGGCGCCAGATCAGCACCGCCACCATCAGCAGGAAGGGGATCAGCGACGCCGCCCAGGGGACATAGACGATCCCGAAATTATGCACCTGGCCGATCAGCAGTGCTGCGATGAAAGCGCCGGTGAAACTGCCGAGGCCGCCCACGACCACCACGATGAAGCTGTCGATCAGGATGAAGCTGCCCATCGACGGCGACAGTGCCATCAAGGGGGCGGCAATGGTGCCCGACAGGCCGGCGAGGCCGGCACCGATGGCGACCACCACGGCGCTGACGCGATCGGTGTCGACACCCTGCATGCCCGTCGTCACCGGATCGACGCTGGAGGCGCGGACATAGAGGCCGATGCGGCTGAACCGCAGCCAGAGGCTGAGCCCGGCGGCAACCAGGACGGCCACGCCGATCACCATCAGGCGATAGACGGGGAAGGTCTCGCCCGCGATCGACACGGTGCCGGACAGCAGGGGCGGGGCGGCCAGCGACAGGAAGTCCTTGCCCCAGATCGTCTTCACCACGTCTTCGAGCACCAGCAGCAGGCCGAAGGTGACCAGCACGGTCGCGATCGGATCCTCGTGCTGGAGCGGGCGGAAGACGAAACGGTCGAGGATGACTCCCAGTATCGCCAGGGCGGCGATCGCGACCGGCAGGGCGACCCAGAAGCCGCCATGGGCGGCGACCGCGAACGCGATATAGCCGCCGACCATGAACAGGCTGCCATGGGCGAAGTTGACGACCCGGCGCAGGCCGAAGATCAGCACCAGGCCAACGGAGAGGATGTAGAGCAGCCCGCCATAGACAAGGCCGTTCAGGACGTTGATCACCATGGGGAATGCGCCCTGCGGCGTTGGCCCGGGGGCGCGCCGCGTCCGTGTGGCGCCGGCGTCAGCATGCTTCGCGTCTCCCTCCTCCGGTGCGGCCTTTCCCATTGTCCCGCTCGTTGGCGGAGGGCCGCTTTATCGACTGAATGATGGTTCATTCAGTCAGGACAAGTCAATCGGGGCCAGGCCCTAGGTGGCGGTGAATCCGCCGTCGACATGCAGAATCTGCCCGGTCACGAAGGCCGAAGCGGGTGCTGCCAGGAACACCAGCGCGCCCGCCAGGTCCTCGGGCTGGCCCAGCCGGCCGAGCGGCATGCGCGCCAGCACGGTGCCGTAGACCTGCGGCTGCTTCTCGATCAGGTGGCGGTTGAGGTCGGTGACGAAGACGGTGGGCGCCACCGCGTTCACGTTGATGCCCTTGGGACCCAGCTCGACCGCCATCGCCCGCGTCAGGTTGGCCACCGCCGCCTTGGCCGCGCAGTAGGGCGAGCGGTTCGGGATGCCGTGGGAAGCGAGGATGGACGCCATGTTGATGATGCGGCCCGACCCGCGTGCCGCCATCTGCGGCACGAGCGCGCGCACGCAGAGCCAGGTGCCCTTGGCGCTGACGTCCATGACGTCGTCCCAGGCATCCTCCTCGAGGTCCGTCACGGTCGCGGTCGCGATGACGCCGGCATTGTTGAAGAGGATGTCGACCCGGCCGAAGGCGTCGAGCGCCCTGGCCGCCATGGCATCCACCGACTCGCGCCGGCGCACGTCGACTTCCAGCGCCAGCGCACGGCGGCCGGTCGCGCGGATTTCCGCCGCCACCTGCTCGCCCTGCTCCAGGCCGCGGGCGGCGACGATCACGTCGGCGCCGGCGGCGGCGAAAGCCCGGGCGCCAAGGGCGCCGAGCCCACGATTGCCGCCGGTCACGAGCGCCACCTGGCCATCCAGGCGGAAGCTGGGAAAGTTCATCGCAGTATCCTTCGGGATATCAACCGGCCATCTGCCCGCCATCGACCGGCAGGGCGACGCCGGTCAACATGCGGGCCTCGTCGGAGGCAAGGAAGAGGGCCGCGTTCGCGGTGTCGATCGGCTCCGGCATGCGGCCGAGCGGAATGGTGGCGCGGAAGCGGCGGCGGGCCTCGTCCATGTCGGCGGCCATGCCGGGCAGGAACTTGGGCAACATCGCCGTCTCGGTCACGGTGGGGCAGATGGCGTTCACGCGGATATTGGCCGGCGCCAGTTCCAGGGCCAGGCTGCGCACCAGACCGACGATGCCGTGCTTGGCGGCCGTGTAGATGCTGAAGTTGGGCCTGGCCTTGATCCCCTGCAGCGAGGAGGTGAAGAGGATCGCGGCCCCGCCCGGCCGCGCCTCGCCGGCGCGGCGCAGCGACGGCAGAGCGGCCTGGGTCATCTTCATCACGCCCAGCAGGTTGACGCCGACCACGCGCTCCAGCGTCTGGTCGTCGGCCGTCTCGAAGGCGCCCGCGAACGGGCCGCCGGCATTGTTGTGCAGGATGTCGAGGCCGCCGAACTCCGCCTCGGTGGCGGCCACGGCGGCCTCGTTCTGCGCCCGGTCGGTATGGTCGCAGGTGACGAAGGCCGCCCCGTCGCCCAGGTGGCGGGCGAGCGAGCGGCCGCGCTGCACGTCGATGTCGGCGATCATCACCCAGGCGCCCTCGGCATGGAACCGGCGCACCGTCGCCTCGCCCAGCCCGGAGGCGCCGCCCGTGATCAGGGCCACCCTTCCGGCCAGGCGCGTGCCCTTGGGGTCAGTCATCCGACGTCCTCTCCCTTGATCGCCAGCAGTGCTGTGACGCGGCCGGCCAGATGCTGGTACTGCCCGCGCATCAGCGGGTCGGCGCTGGCGCACAGAACCCGCGCCCGCTCCTCGATCTCGCGCAGCAGCCGGATCTCGTCGGCATCGCTCAGGACGGGCCGGTCGTCGGTCATGCCCGCAGCCCTTCCTTGCGTTCGTCGGTCCAGCGCCTGGCCTTGTAGGTGAAGACCGGCAGCTCGGCGCGCGGCACCAGCGTCAGTTCCATCTGCACGTTGGTGCGCTCCTTGATCCGCCGGCCGATGCGGCCGAGCAGCGCCTCGCACTGCTCCGGCGCAATGCCCGCATGGGTGTCCTTCAAGGCCAGGCGCAGGGCGACCCGGGTGCGGCCGGATTCGTCGATGAAGACACGGCCGACATACTCGGCCAGCTCGGCCTCGGCGAAGACGGCCGTATCGACCGCCAGCGGCCAGACATTGTTGCCGCGGATCTTCAGCATGTCGTCGTAGCGGCCGATGGTGCCCGCCTCCAGGCAGTTCCACGCCCGTCCTGTCCCGCATTCCTGCCAGGGCACGAAGCGGGCGCGGTCGCGGGTGGAGAAGCGCAGCACCGGCGAGCCGTGGATGTCGAGGTTGGTCAGCACGATCTCCCCCTCCTCGCCCGGCGCCACTGGCTGGCCGGTCTCGGGATCGACCACCTCGACATAGTTGATCCATTCCAGCAGGCGCATCAGGCCACGGCGGCCGTCGGCACGGACGACCCCTTCCTCGCAGGTCGATGCGATGAAGCCCGCCCCCTGCGTGCTGCCATATCCCTCATGCAGGCGACAGCCCCAGAAGGCCTCGGTCGCGCGCGCCCATTCCTGCGGGTAGCCCTCGGCCACGATGTGGATGGCGCGCATCATCGGGAAGCGCTCGGCCGGCACGATGCCGCGTCGGCGCAGGGCCTCACTCAGCGTGTGCAGGTAGTTGGTCGAGGCATAGATGAAATGCATCTCGCCGAAGCGCAGCATCAGGTCGATCTTGGCATCGGTCGACAGGGTGCCGCCGGCATGGAAGGCGGTCGCCCCGGCGATGCGGAAGCCCTCGGGCGGCCCCCAGCCGCCGGTCGTCAGCCCGCCGGTCGGCACGCAGTTCAGCGCCATCTGCCCCGGCCGCAGCCCGGCCATGAACCAGGGCAGGAGGTGCAGGTAGCCCTGGACGGCGATGTCGTGGTCGGTCCGGCCATAGACCTCCTGCCCCTGGCCCGACGTGCCGCCGGTCATGTTGACCAGCGTCACCTGATCGCGCGGCACGCCCAGGCGGCGGCCGAAAGGCGGGTGCTCCTGCTGGTCGGCCAGGAAATCGGCCTTGGTCGACAGGGGCACCCGGGCGTTGAAATCGGCCAGCGAGCGGATGTCGTCCGGCACGACCTTCGCGGCCTCCAGCTTGGCGCGGTAGAAGGGGTTGGTGTGCCACAGCCGCTCGAGCTGGCGGCGCAGGCGGCGCAGTTGCAGCGCCTCCAGATCCGGCCGGCTCAGCCGCTCGACCGGCCCCAGTGTCGCCGAGGCGTCGCGGAATGCGAGTGCCGGCCCCATCAATGCGTTCCCGGCTGCACCGGGCGGAAGCGCGGCAGCGAAATGTCGGCGGTGGCGTGATGGAAGACGACCGACAGCGGCATGCCGGCCGCCACGGCCTCCGGCGCGCAGTCGACGATGTTGGTCGCCATGCGCGGCCCTTCCTCCAGCGTCACCAGGGCCACGATGTAGGGCACCTCGTCCTGGTAGAGGTCGCGCGGCACCGGGTGGCGGACCACGATCCAGCTGAAGACGGTGGCCTTTCCCGATGCCTCGATCCAGTCGGCCTCGCGCGAGCGGCATTGCGCGCAGACAGGCCCCGCCGGGAAGCGGTGGGTGCCGCAGGCGCGGCAGCGCTGGATCAGCAGGCGGTGCGACCGGCAGCCGGCCCAGAAATGGGCGGAATCGGGATCGGGAACCGGCAGGGGCTTGGCATAGGTCATGGACTTCGTTCCCCTCAGCGCCGCAGCACGAGCGCGCTGCCGCAGGTCATGGCGCCGGCCGTCGTCAGCGCGATCTCGGCATCCGGCACCTGGCGGGCGCCGGCATGGCCGCGCAACTGGCTGACCGCCTCGATCACATGGTTGAAGCCGTGGATGTAGGCCTCCGACAGCAGGCCGCCGTGGGTGTTGACCGGCAGCGACCCGTCGCGGGCGATGTTGCCGTCGGCCACGAACGGGCCACCCTCGCCTTCCCGGCAGAAGCCCAGGCCCTCCAGCTGCATCAGCACGCTGTAGGTGAAGCAGTCATAGATCTCGGCCACGTCGACATCGGCCGGGCCGACCCCGGCCTTGCCCCACAGGTCGGCCGCGATGTAGCGGGCATAGTTGTGCGAATGGTCGGGCCAGCGCAGGGCGTCGAACAGGTCCTCGCCCTGGCTGGGGCCGCCGCCATAGGCCCCGCCCATGATGTGGACCGGCGTCTGGCGCAGGTCGCGGGCGCGCTCGGCGCGGGTGACCAGCACCGCGCAGGCACCATCCGATTCCAGGCAGATGTCGTAGAGGCGGAACGGGTCGACGATGAAGCGCGAGGCCATGTAGTCGTCCATCGACATCGGCTGGCGCTGCATGGCGCGCTCGTTGAGGACGGCATTGGCCCGCATGGTGACGGCGACCTGGCCCAATTGCTCGGCGGTCGTGCCGTATTCGATCATGTGCCGCCGGCACCACATCGCCATCGCCTGGGGATAGGTGATCCAGCCGAAGGGGGCCGTGTACTGGGTGATGCCATGGGCCGACATGTCGCGCCCGCCGCCCAGCCGGAAGCCCGACCGGCCGTTCATGGCGCGATAGCACAGCACGTTCTCGGCCAGGCCCGCCTCGATCGCGGCGATCGCCTGGAGGACGATGAGGTTGGCGGCGTTGCCGCCGCCGGCCGTGTCGACCGCGTAGCGCACCGCCGGCACGCCCAACTGGGTCGCGACCGCGATCGCCGGCACCGAGTCATTGAAGTGGAAACTGACGATGCCGTCGATCTCGTCGGGCGACATGCCGGCATCGTCGAGCGCGCCCAGGCAGGCCTCGCTCGCAAGGTCGAGCACGGTGCGGCCCGACGCCTTGGAGAAGGCGGTCGAGCCGATGCCGGCGATGCAATACTTGTCCCGGAGCTGCCACTTGGACATGGGAGGCCTTTCGATCAGGCGCCGAAGCGCGGGCGCCGCTTTTCCTGGAATGCCACCAGCCCCTCGGTCGCGTCGGGCTCGCTGGTGGCATAGCGATGGACGTAGTCGACCTCCATCCGCAGGCCGTCGGCGAACGATCCGCGAAGGCCCTGGTTCACCAGATGCTTCATGCCCTCGATGCCGGCGCGGCTGCGCTCCATCAGGCCGGCGACCAGCGTGTCGACATGGGTGGCGAGGTCGGCCAGCGGCACCGCCTCGGCGACCAGGCCGATGCGCTCGGCCTCCACCCCGTCGACCAGTCGCCCGCTCAGCAGCAGCAGCTTGGCCCGCTGCGCGCCGATCGCCCGCGGCAGGCGCTGCGACCCGCCGGCGCCCGGGAGCTGGCCGAAATTCAGGTGGCCGTCGCCGATCTTCGCTTCCCGCGCGGCGATCGCCAGGTCGCAGGCCAGCATCAGCTCCAGGCCGCCCGCGACGCAGAAGCCGTTGATGGCGGCGATGTAAACGAGCCGCGAGCGCTCGATCGCGGTGCCGAGCTCGAAGAAATCCTCCAGGAAGGCCCGGAAGCCCGCCGTGTCGCGATAGAGCGAGATGTACCCTGCCAGGTCGCCGCCGGCCGAGAAGGCGCGCCCCGACCCGGTGATGACGACCGCGCGCAGGGCCGGGTCGGCCTCCGCCGTCGCCACGGCCCGGCGCAGTTCCTTCACCGTCGACCCGTCGAGCGGGTTCATCCGGTCCGGCTGGCGGAAGGTGATGGTGGCCCGGCCGTCCGCGGCCTCGTAGCCGATGCGCTCGAAATTCATCGCTTCGTCCCCAGCACCTGGCGGGCGATCACCAGTTTCTGCACTTCGCTCGCCCCTTCATAGATCCGCAAGGCCCGGATTTCGCGGTAGAGCTCCTCGACCTTCACCCCGACGGTGACGCCGAGGCCGCCGAAGAGCTGGACCGCGCCGTCGACCACCCGCTGGGCCGCCTCGGTCGCGTAGAGCTTGGCCATCGCCGCCTCGCGGGTCGGCGGCCGGCCGGCGACGTCGCGGGTCCAGGCCGCACGATAGACCAGCAGGGCGGCGGCATCGATCTCGGTCGCCATGTCGGCCAGGCGGGCCTGGGTCATCTGCTGGTCGGCCAGCAGCCGGCCGCCCATCGGCCGCACCCGCACCCGGTCGACCGCCTCGTCGAGGGCTCGCCGGGCGAAGCCCAGCGCGGCCGCTCCGACCGTGGAGCGGAAGATGTCGAGCGTCGCCATCGCCACCTTGAAGCCCTGGCCCGCCTCGCCCAGGCGGTTGCCGTCGGGCACGACGCAGTTGTCGAAGGCCAGCGTCGCCAGCGGATGGGGGGCGATCACCTGGATCCGCTCGGCGATGGAGAGGCCGGGCGTGTCCGCATCGACCACGAAGGCCGAGATGCCGCGCGTGCCGGGCGCCTCGCCCGAGCGGGCGAAGACGACGTAATGATCGGCGATGCCGCCGTTGGAGATCCAGGTCTTGCAGCCGTCGAGCCGCCAGCCGCCCGCCACCCGCGTGGCGGTCGTCGTCATCGCCGCCACGTCCGACCCGGCATCCGGCTCCGACAGGGCAAAGGCGGCGATTCGCTGGCCGGCGCGCACCGGCGCCAGGTAGCGGTCGCGCAGGGCCGCATCGCCGAAGAGGCTGATCGGCCCGGTGCCCAGCCCCTGCATGGCGAAGGCGAAGTCGGCCAGGCCGGAATGGCGGGCCAGCGTCTCGCGCACCAGGCAGAGGGTGCGCACGTCCAACGCCTCCGCCCCGCCCTCCGGCACCGCCAGAGCGAGCCAGCCGGCATCGCCCAGCAGGCGGACCAGCCGCCGGCACTCCTGGTCGACGTCGACATGGGGATGCACGCCGGTGCCGATCGCATCCCGCGCCCAGTCCTCGAGCCGGCCGGCCAGGTCGCGGTGGCGGGGCTCGAAGAACGGCCAGTCGAGGAAGCTGCGGTCGGCCATCGGTCAGGATTCCGCGAAGAGGGCTGCGGGGGAGACACCCGGGTCGGCCGGCCGGTCGAGCTGGAAGACGCCGCTCGCCCGCATGACGATATCATCGCGGCCGGTACGCAGCAGGCATTGCGCAAAGCCGGTGCGCCGCCCCTGGCGCAGCACCTCCACCCGCCCCCAAACCAGCCGGCCCTGCGGCGCGGGCGCCAGGAAATCGGCCGTCATGCCGATCGTCGGCACGAAGCGGTCCTCGCCCAGCCGGTCGCCAAGCCCGAAGCCCATGACCACGTCGGCCAGCGTCATCAACATGCCGCCATGGCAGGCGCCAACCGGGTTGCAATGGTGGGCGCCGACCCGGAAGCCCATGGCGAGGCCGTCCGGCTCGCGTCGCCACAGCAACGGCCCGACGGCGGCGAGGAACCCCCCGCCGGCCGCCAGCGGCCGCCAGCCCTCATCGGCATGCGGAGCATCAGTCACCCTGGAAGACAGGGCGTTCCTTGGCGACAAAGGCGCGATAGGCGCGGCCATAGTCCTGCGTCTGCATGCAGATCGCCTGGGCCTGGGCCTCGGCCTCGATCGCGTCGTCGATGGTCATGCTCCATTCCTGGTGGATGCAGCGCTTGGTCATGGCATGGGCGAAGGTCGGCCCGGCAGCCAGCGAGGTGGCGAGCTTGGTTGCCTCGGCCAGCACCTGGTCGCCGGCCACCAGGCGGTTGTAGAAGCCCCAGCGCTCGGCCTCGGCGCCATCCATGGCGCGGCCGGTGTAGAGCAACTCGGCCGCCCGGCCGGACCCGATGATCCGAGGCAGGATGTTGCACGCCCCCATGTCCGCCCCCGCCAGCCCGACGCGCACGAACAGGAACGCCACCTTGCTCTCGGGCGTGCCGACGCGCAGGTCGGATGCCATGGCGATGATGGCGCCCGCACCCGCGCAGATGCCGTCGATGGCGGCCACGATCGTCTGCGGGCAGGCGCGCATCGCCTTCACCAGGTCGCCGGTCATGCGGGTGAAGTCCAGCAGGCCGCGCATGTCGCCCGCCTCCTGCATGCGGACCAGCGGGCCGATGATCTCATGCACGTCGCCGCCCGAGCAGAAATTGCCGCCGGCGCCGGTGACGACGACCGTCTTCACGTTGTCGGCGTAGGCCAGTTCGCGGAAGGTGTCGCGCAGTTCGGCATAGGATTCGAACGTCAGCGGGTTCTTCCGCTCCGGCCGGTTCAGCGTGATGGTGGCGACCTTGCCGTCCAGGGACCACAGGAAGTGCTTGGGCTGGTAGGTGGCGAAGTCGATGCGGTTGCTGTCGAAGGCGAGCGCCATGGCGGGTCCTTGAAGATTGGGCGGTGTCGGATCAGTCGACCATCGTCAGGCCGCCGCTGACGCTCAGCACTTGGCCCGTGATGTAGTCGGAGCGGCGGCCGAGGAAGAAGGTCACGGCCTCGCCGATCTCCTCGGGCTGGGCGATCCGGCGGAAGGGGATGGCGCGGGTCAGCGCGTCGCGCATCTTCTCGGGCTGGGCCTGGAACAGCGGGGTATCGGTCGGCCCCGGGCAGACGCAGTTGACGTTGATCTTGTGCCGCGCCATCTCGCGCGCCAGCGACTTGGTGAAGGCGATGAGGCCGCCCTTGGCCGCGGCATAGACCGTCTCGCCCATGCTGCCGACGCGGCCGGCATCGCTCGCCACATGCACGATCTTGCCCTTCTGGGCGGCCATCATCGGTTCCAGCACCGCGCGGGTCAGGCGGACGGCACCCATCAGGTTGATCTGGACGACGCGCTCCCACATCTCGGGCGTATTGTCGATGAAGGGCTGGATGCGGTCCCAGCCGGCGGCGTTCACCAGCCCGTCGACCGGCCCGCCGATGCGGGCATGCACATCGGCTGCGAAGGCGTTGACGCCGGCCGGGTCGGTCAGGTCGAGCGGGATGTACTCGAACTTCACCCCCTGCTCGGCCGCCATCGCCTCGGTCTTGCGGCCGCCCTCCTGGTCGATGTCGCCACCGAACACGCGCGCACCCTCGCGCCCCAGCAGCAGCGCTGTCGCCCGGCCGATGCCCGACGAGGCGCCGGTGACGACGACGTTCTTGCCTGCCATTTCCATCTGTCTCAGCCCTTCCGGTCGAGGAAGCGGGCGACCAGCGCCCGCGTTTCGGTCGTTTCCAAGAGTGCGGCCCCGCCCGACACCTCGCGGGCGAAGCCGTCGACGGCCGGGTCCAGCGCTGCCGCGATGCAGGCGCGCGCCTCGGCCATCGCATGCGGCGGCAGGTCGGCCAGGCGGCGCGCAATGGCGCCGGCCGCGGCCGGCAGGTCGGCCAGAGGGGCCGACCATTGCACCAGGCCCAGACGTTCGGCGGTCGCCCCGTCCACGGTCTCCGCCCCCAGAATCAGGCGCTCGGCCACCGCACGGCCGACCAGGCGGGTCAGGCGCTGGGTGCCGCCGGCGCCCGGCAGTAGGCCGAGGCGCACTTCCGGCAGGCCAAGCTGGATCTCGTGCGCGGCGATGCGGAAGGTACAGGCGAGCGCCAGCTCGAAGCCGCCGCCCATGGCATGGCCGCCGATCTCCGCCAGGGACGGGCGCGGCAGGTCCTCGATGCGCTGGAACAGCACCTGCATCGCCCGCACGCCGACCTGGAAGGCGGCCCGCCCCTCGGGCGATCCATATTGCGCGCGCATGTCCTTCAGGTCGGCCCCGGCCGAGAACAGCCGCAGGGCCGAGCGGACATGCAGCAGGTTCCAGTCGTCGCGCGCCGCCAGCTCGTCCAGCCGGGCGTGGAAACCTGCGACCCAGGCCGCATTGATGGCGTTGGCGGGCGGGCGGTCGAGAGTCAGCGTGGCGACGCGGTCGGCTATCTCCAGATGCTGCATCGTCCCCTACTCCGCCCCGGCGGCGCGACCGGCATCGGTCACCAGCACCAGCTTGCCCTCGACCCGGCGGCCGGCGATCTCGGCCAGGGCATCGGCTGCGCGCTCCAGCGGGAAGGTCGCCATCACCGGCGGGTCGAGCCGGCCGGCCGCGGCCATGGCGAACATTTCCGCCTGCGCCCTGGCGACCCGCGCGGGGTCGCGGTCGCGATAGTCGCTCCAATGGATGCCGGTGACGGTGATGTGCTTGATCAGCAGGTAGTTGGCCTTCACCGACGGGATCGCCCCGGCGGTAAAGCCGACGACGACCAGCCGCCCGTCCCAGGCCATCGCCCGCAAGGCCGCCTCGAACACCGGCCCGCCAACCGGGTCAATGACGACATCAGCGCCGTGCCCATCGGTCGCTTCATGGACCGCGCGGCGCAGCCCGTCGCGCAGGTCGGCCATGCCGAGGTCGACCACCGCGTCGGCGCCGTGGCGGCGCACGAAATCGGCCTTGGCCATGGTGGTGAGGCCGGCCACGACGCGCGCACCCATGGCCTTGGCCAGTTCGACCGCAGCGATGCCGACGCCGCCCGCCGCCCCCGTCACCAGCACCCATTCGCCGGGCCGCAAGCGGGCGCGATCGGTGAGCGAGAACCAGGAGGTCTGGTAGACCAGCCCCATGCCGGCCGCGCGCACGGTCGAGAGGCCGGCCGGCACCGGGTAGCAATGGGCGGCCGGAATGGCGGCCAGTTCGGCGAAGGCGCCGGATTCCACCTGGGCCGCCACCCGGTCGCCAACCCGGAATCCGGTCACGCCGGCCCCGAGCGCACGGACCACGCCCGCCAGTTCCTTGCCCGGCGCGAAGGGCAGCGGCGGCAGGGTCTGGTAGGTGCCGCCGATCACCAGCAGGTCGGGGAAGTTGAGGCCGATGGCGTGGATCTCGACCAGCAGTTCGCCCGCCGCCGGCACGGGGTCGGGCAGGTCGCGGAGAACCATCTCATCCGGCTGGCCGAACTTCTCGACGAGGAGGGCCTTCATGAACCGTCCCTCAATGGCCGGTCAGCGCGCGGTTGATGACCAGGCGCTGGATGTCGTTGGTGCCCTCGTAGATCATCGCCACGCGGACGTCGCGATAGATGCGCTCGACCCCCATGTCAGCCATGTATCCGGCGCCGCCGAAGGTCTGGATGGCGTCGCGGCAGATACGCTCGGCCGCCTCGGACGCGAACAGCTTGGCCATCGAGGCCTCGACCAGGCAGGGCTGGCCGGCACTTTTCAGGGCGGCGGCATGGAGGACGAGCTGCTCGGCGGCGGCCAGGTGCGTCGCCATGTCGGCCAGCCGGAAGCCGACGGCCTGGTGGGCGGCGATCGGCTTGCCGAAGGTGACGCGCTCCTTGGCATAGGCGACCGCCAGGTCGAGTGCGGCCCGCGCCATACCGACCGACTGGGCGGCAATACCGATGCGCCCACCCTCGAGGTTGGCCAGCGCGATACGATAGCCGCCACCCTCGGCACCCAGCAGCGCGTCGGCATCGACCTCGACCCCGTCCAGGATGATCTCGCAGGTGTCGGACGCCGACTGGCCCATCTTCTTCTCGACCCGGCCGACCCGGTAGCCCGGATTGTCGGTCGGCACCAGGAAGCCGGACAGGCCGCGCTTGCCCTGGTCGGGGTCGGTCACGGCGAAGACGATCGCCATGTCGGCCGTCGAGCCCGAGGTGATGTACTGCTTGACGCCGCTGATCTTCCAGCCGCCGTTGGTGCGCACCGCTCGGGTCCGGATCGCGCCCGCATCCGACCCGCCCTGCGGCTCGGTCAGGCAGAAGGCGACGAGCAGCTCGCCCCTGGCCATCGGCCTGAGCCAGCGTTCCTTCTGCGCGGGCGTGCCATGGTCCAGCAGCGGCATGCAGCCGACCGAATTGTGCCCGCTCATCATCGTCGAGACCGCGCCGTTGCCGGCCGCGATCTCGATCAGCGCCAGGGCATAGGCGATATAGTCGGCCCCAGACCCGCCCCACTCCTCGGGCACCGTCATGCCGAGCAGGCCGAGCCGCCCCATCTCCCCCAGGACCGCGCGCGGCACGGCGCGCGCCTCTTCCCAGGCAGCAGCATTGGGCGCCAGTGCGGCCTGCGCGAAGGACCGCGCCATGTCGCGGACGAGCAGATGCTCTTCGGCCAGGATCAAGGGTTCCTCCCCCTCACGCGATCTATGAATGATCGTTCGTTCAGTTGCCGGATGATGGTCGCCGGGGCGGTCGGTTGTCAATATCCGGCGCGGGCTGGCATGCTGCCGCCCTGACCGAACCGACTGGATAGCGAACCCGTGAGTCTGATCCAGAACGAACAGGCGAAACTGACCGGGACCTTCCTGAACGGGACGGCCATCGCCGCTCTGGTGGCCGGCACGATCGCGCCGTTCGCGTCACTTCTCTATGGAGTGAACCCACCGGTGGCCTCACCGGTCGGCGTTGTAGCCAGCGCCGGTACTTTGATTCTGGTCGGAGTAGCCTTACATATTCTCGCAAGAAGCTTGCTGCGGAAACTAAAGCAATGACGGCATTTGAGGCTATCGCGCTATTCGGCATGCCGCTGGTGCTGCTGGCGGTTGGCGTCGGCATGTACCTCTTCGCTTGGCGTCAGCGCTAGCCATCGCCCGCGGGCACCGCGCCACCTGTCGGAATTGACGGTGCTGGAAGGACCCAGCCGGCACTCGCGCTCGATTGCGCTCCGAGACTACTGTCGGGGTCCATGCTCCGCACCTTCTCCCTCCAGGCCGCGACCGCCGGCACGCTGGCGGCCTTCGTCGGCTTCGCAAGCTCGTTCGCGGTCCTGATCCAGGGCTTCATGGTGGCGGGTGCCTCGCGGGTCGAGGCGGCCTCGGGGCTGATGGCCGTCTGCGTGCTGATGGGGCTGGGGGCGGTCGTCGTGGCCCTGCGCACGCGGATGCCGATTTCAGTCGCATGGTCGACCCCAGGCGCGGTGCTGCTGATTGCATCCGGGCCTATCGAGGGCGGATTTCCCGTCGCCGTCGGCGCCTTCGTCGTGGCCGGCGTGCTGGTGGTGCTGGCCGGGCTCTACCGGCCGCTCGGGCGGTGGGTGGCCTCGATCCCGGCACCGCTCGCCAACGCCATGCTGGCCGGCGTGCTGCTGAACCTGTGCCTGGCGCCGGTGCGCGCGGTGGGCGAGGCGCCGGTGGCCGCCCTCGTCATCATCGCCGCCTGGGCGCTGGTCGGCCGGGTCCGGCGGTTGCTGGCGGTGCCGGCGGCCGTGGTCGTGGCCGCGATCGTGATTGCCGCCACCACCGAGATCGACGCCGGCACCCTCGGTTCCCTGTGGCCGCAGCCGGCCCTGGTGCTGCCGGAGTTCCGCCTGGCGGCTGCCATCGGCATCGGCGTGCCGCTGTTCGTCGTCACCATGGCGTCCCAGAACATCCCCGGCATCGCCGTCCTCAACCTCTACGGTTATCGCCCCGACGCCAGCGCCCTGTTTCGGCTGACTGGTTTCCTCAGCCTGGTGGCCACGCCGTTCGGCGGCCATGCCATCAACCTGGCGGCGATCACGGCCGCCATCTGCGCCGGCGACGACGCCCACCCTGACCCGGCGCGGCGCTACTGGTCGGCCGTGGTCGGCGGCATCGTCTATGTGCTGCTGGGGCTGGGCGCGGGGGCGGCCGCCGCCTTCATCGGCGCCGCTCCGCCGATCCTGATCGAGGCCGTCGCCGGCCTGGCGCTGCTGGGGCCGCTGGGGGCAGCACTGCTGGGTGCCGTCTCCGCCCCGACCGGCCGCGAGGCGGCGCTCGTGACCTTCCTGGTCGCGGCCTCCGGCCTCACGGTGCTGGGGATCGGCGGCGCCTTCTGGGGCCTGATCGCGGGCGGCGCCATGCTGGCGCTGGCGCGCGCCGGCCGGTCGGCCGGGCCGCACTGAAACCCGGCGGAACGGGCCGGCGATCTAGGGATTGAACGAGACGATCAGGTCCGCCCGCTCGGAATCGACGGCATAGAACGTGACAGAACACAGCGTGCCGGGGGTTCTGTCGGTGCTTTCCGAACTCGATCCCAGGGGGCGCCTCAGCGTCAGCGTAACGACGCATTCCTTTTCCACCAGCATGTCCAGGCCGTACACCCGGAGCGTAAGCCTCCACAGGCCTGAGGTAGCGTTGGTGTCGAACTCCAGGCGCTCGCGGATCGTCGACGCGGCCGGCATTTCCTCGAACGCGAGGCTTCGGCCGGACACATTGACGGCTTCCGACGTGACGAACGCCTTCCGCTCGCCAGAATTGTTGTTGAGCTCCAGGGCAATGACAGAAGGTCGGTTCTGGGCAATCGACGGCGCCGAGCAGAGCATCGTCGCCGCCATCATGCTGACAAGCACCTTCCACATGCCATTCCCCCTCCAGCAAGGAGGCCATCATAGCTCGCCGGCCGGCCCCGCCTATGGCAATTGCGCGGCGGAGGGCGGCGGTGCGACACGGTCGACAGCAGCCCCGATGCCCTCGCCGCGCAGGACTTCCTTGCGCACCTTCTCGGTCGCCGTCCGCGGCAAGGTTTCCAGCGTCCGCACGAACCTGGGTACGGCGAACCTGGGCAGGCGCGCGTCGCAATAGGACCAGATCGCCTTCGGGTCGATGGCATGGCCCGGCCGCGGCACGAGGCAGGCCATGATCTCCTCCTCGCCGTCGCCGATGTCGGACGGCACGCCCACCACGGCCGCCTCCAGCACGTCTTCCTGCTGGATCAGCGCCTGCTCGATCTCCCACGAGGACACGTTCTCGCCGCGCCGGCGGATGCAGTCGCGCATGCGGTCGACGAAAGAGTACCAGCCATCCTCGGTCGCCTTGAAGGCGTCGCCCGTATGGAACCACAGGTTGCGAAAGGCCGCCACGGTTGCCTCGGGCATGCCGCAATAGCCCTGCAGGAAGATGCCGGCGCGGGTCGGGCGGACAAGCAGTTCGCCCACCTGCCCCACCGGCACGGGGTCGTCGGTGGCGGGGTCGGCCACCCGCACCTCGAACCAGTCGGCGATCAGCCGCCCGCACGAGCCCGGCCGCAGCGGCGCCTCCAGCGGCATGTAGAAAGGGCAGTTGATCTCTGTCGTGCCGTAGAGCTCGACCGGCTTGGCGCCGAAGCGCGCCTGGAAGGGGGCGGCCAGGGCCGGCACCAGGGGCACGGCGGCCACCGCGCGCAGCCCATGGTCGCGATCCTGGGGCGTCGGGGGCTGCTTCATCAGGAAGCTCATCATGGTGCCGAGCAGGTTGGTCACCGTGACGCCGTGGCGGCGGATGTCGCCCAGCCAGCCGCTGGCGCTGAAGCGCGGCGCCAGCACCAGGGGCGCCCCCAGCATCAGCGCGCCATAGGCGCCCAGCAGCAGGGCGTTGGCATGGAAGAGCGGCAGGCAGGTGTAGAGCACGTCGTCGGCCGACATCCGCAGCACGTCGGCATAGACATGGCCGTTCAGGTGCAGGTGGCCGTGCGGCAGCAGCGGCCCCTTCGACGGCCCGCTGGTGCCCGACGTGAAGAGGATGGCGCCGACATCGCCGACCGCGACCGCCACGTCGACCCCACGGTCGGAGCCGGCGGCCAGTTCGGCGAAGTCGTGGCGGGCGATCCCGGCCGGCACCCCCACATCGTCCTCGTCCCCGCCATGCACCCACAGATGCTTCAGGTGCGGCAGGCGCGCGGCCGAGGCGGCGATCGTCGGCACATGGATGGCCGCCGCCACCATGGCCCGGGCGCCGGTCACGTTGGCGATATGCTCCAGGAAGGCGCCCTTGAAGGCGGTGTTGATCGGCACGAAGACCGCGCCCGCCCGCGCCACCCCGCACCACAGCGCGATGAAGTCGGCCGAGTTCGGCAGCATCGCCAGGACCGGGTCGCCGCGGCCGACCCCGGCCGCGATCAGCCCGTTGGCGATCCGGGTGGCGGCCCGGTCCATGGCCGCGAAGCCGACCGGCGGGCCGTCGACGGGTCGCAGATAGTCCCGGTCGCCATACCGCTCGGCCTGGCGGGCCAGCACCCGCCCCAGCACCCAGCCGGAAATATCGGTCGCGGCCATCGCCGGCCCCCGCCCTAGCCGCCCGCCTCCCGGGCCATGTCGCGCAGGCGGAACTTCTGGATCTTGCCGCTCGGCGTGCGCGGCATGGCGTCCACCACCTCCAGCCGCTCCGGCAGGTAGTTGCGCGTCAGCTTGTGGGTCTCCAGGAAGGCGACGAGTTCGGCCAAGGTCAGCGCCGCCCCCGGCCGCGGCACGACGAAGGCGCAGGCGCGCTCGCCCAGGCGGGCATCGGGCATGCCCACCACCGCCACCTCCGCCACGGCCGGGTGCTGGTAGATCAGCCCCTCCACCTCGACCACCGGCACGTTCTCGCCGCCGCGGATGATCACGTCCTTGGTGCGGCCGGTGATGCGGATGTAGCCCTCGGCATCCATCCGCGCGAGGTCACCGGTGTCGAACCAGCCATCGGCATCGACACCGTACAATTCGGGGCGCTTCAGGTAGCCGAGGAAGTTGGAACAGCCGCGCAGGTGCAGCCGGCCCTCGGCGCCGGCCGGCAGCACCTGGCCGGCATCGTCGACGACGCGCAGCTCGATGCCCTCCATGGCGCGGCCATCGGTCTCGCAGGCACGCGCCGGCGGGTCGTCCAGCAGGGTGGTGGTCGCCGCCCCGTTCTCGGTCATGCCCCAGGCCGACACGATGGTGGCACCCAGATTGTCGGTCGCCCGGCGGGCGACGGCCGACGGGATCGGCGCGCCGGCCGACAGGAAGATGCGCAGGCTGGCGAGGTCCGGCCGCCGCTCCTCGGCCACCGCAGTCAGGTCGGCCAGGAAGGGTGTCGAGGCCATCGTGAAGGTGACGCCCTCGGCCTTGATGTTGTCGGCCGCCCGGCCGGCATTCCAGATGTCCTGCAGGATGACGGGCGCGCCCAGCAGCACCGGCATGACGACGCCGTAAAGGAAGCCGGTCTGGTGGGCGAGCGGGGACGCCATCAGCACCACGTCGTCGCCCGACAGGCCGAGCCGCCGGATGTAGGGGACGAGGTTGCTGATCAGCGTGTTGGAGCTGTGCATCACCCCCTTGGGCTCGCCCGTCGTGCCCGAGGTGTAGAGCACCTCGATCACGTCGTCCGACGCCGGCCGGCGCTGCGCAAAGAGCGCGGCGGCGGCGGCGGCATCGTGCGGCCGCCTGCCGTCATGCAGCGCCTCGAACGCTTCGGCCCCCTCGCCGCCCACGACCAGCACGTGGGCCAGGTCGGGCAGGTCGGCGCGCATGCCTCGGGCCATGCCGGCATGGTCGAAGCCACGGAAGCTGCGCGGCATCACCAGCACCTTGGCGCCGGACAGCTTCAGCATGAAGCGCAGCTCGCGCTCACGGAAGATCGGCATCAGCGGGTTGCTGATCGCGCCGATGCGCATCGCGGCCAGGTGGAGGGCCGCGAATTCCCACCAGTTGGGTAGCTGCCAGGAGACGACATCCCCCTGGCCGACGCCGAGTGCCACCAGTCCGGCGGCGATGCGCTCCACCCGCCGACCCAGTTCGCCATAGGTCAGCCGGCTGGCCTGGCCGGTCATGGAGTTGTGGTCGACGATGGCGAGCCGGTCGGGCGTCATGGCCAGCAGGCGGTCGAAGTCGTCCAGCACGGTCCGTTCGTCCCACAGCCCGGCCGCGCGCATGGCCTGCGCGCGCTCGGGTGTCAGCATGGACTGGATGGTGGCGGGCAAGGGTCGGCCCTCCCGTCCGGTCAGAGGTTGGACTCTGGCGGGAAGGCCGGCCGGCGCTTCTCGCGGTGCGCAGCCAGCCCCTCCTGGACGTCGGGCGACTGCCAGCCCAGGAACTCCAGCGCCAGCGAGGTGTCGAAGATCGGGCCGGCCTGGCGCAGCCAGTTGTTCAGCGCGTACTTGGTCCAGCGGATGGCGTGCGGCGCGCCCTCGGCCAGCTTGGTCGCGACGGCCACGGCCTTGGCATCCAGCTCGGCATCCTCGACCGCCAGCGACACCAGCCCGATGCGCTCGGCCTCGGCGCCCGACAGCGGGTCGCAGGTCATCAGGTAGTACTTGGCCTTGGCCATGCCGCACAGCAGCGGCCAGATGATCGCGGCATGATCGCCGGCGGCCACGCCCAGCCGCGTGTGGCCGTCGATGATGCGCGCGTCGTTGGCGGCGATCGAGACGTCGGCCAGCAGGCCGCAGACGAGCCCGGCGCCGACCGCCGGGCCGCGGATGGCGCTGACGATCGGCTTGGAACAGTTGATGATGTTGTAGACGAGGTCGCGCGCCTCCTTCCAGTTGGCCGCACGGGTGTGGAAGTCGGCGATGATGGTGTCGATCATGGCGAAGTCGCCGCCGGCCGAGAACGCCTTGCCCTCGCCCTGGAGGATGACCGCCGACACGGTCGGGTCGCCGTCGATCTCGCGCCACAGGCCGGTCAGCTCGCCATGCATGACGGCGTCGGCCGCGTTCAGCTTGCCCGGGTTCGACATGGTGACGCGCAGGACGCGGGCGTGCGGCCGGTCGAACTTCAGGCGCTGATAGCGGGCGTAGCGTTCATCGGTCATGGGACTTCCCTCCGCCGTTTCTATGAATTGAACGAACGTTCACTCGGCGCGATACTGCGACAAGCGGTGGCAGGAAGTCCATCGGGCTTGAAGGGTGGAAGATGACGGCATTGCCGGAAGGCGCGGTGTGGGCGCCCAGCGCGGAATTCGTCGCGGCCAGCAACTGGCAGGCGTTCATGACGGCCGAGGGGCTGGGCGACTATGCCGCGCTGGAGCGCCGCGCGGACGCCGACCCCGACTGGTTCTGGGCCGCCATCCTGCGCTTCCTCGACGTGCCCTTCGCCCGGCCCTGGACCACCCTGCGCGATGCCTCGGCCGGGCTGCCCTGGGTGCGCTGGTGCGTCGGCGGCACCACCAACCTCGCCATGGCCGGCATCGACCGCCACCGCACCGGCCGCCCCGACCATCCTGCCGTCATTTGGGAGGGCGAAGGCGGTCAGGTCCGCACCTGGACCTATGCCGAGCTTGGCCACGAGGTCGACCGGCTGGCGGCCGGGCTGGCGGCACTCGGCATCGGTCCAGGCAGCCCGGTTGGCCTCTACATGCCGATGGTGCCGGAGGCCGTCGCCGGCTTCCTGGCGCTCGCCCGCCTGGGTGCCGTCATCCTGCCGCTCTTCTCCGGCTTCGGTGCTGGCGCGCTGGCGACCCGGCTGGGGGATGGCGAGGCCGTGGCCGTCCTGGCCGCCGACTCGGCCCTGCGCCGCGGCCGGCGGGTGGCGATGAAGAGCGAGGTCGACGAGGCCGCGAAGTCCGTGCCCAGCCTGCGCCATGTCGTGGTGCTGCGGCAGGGCGGCGAGCCGCCGGCGATGCAGGCGGGCCGCGACCATTGGTGGCACGCGCTGCCCGACGGGCCACCCGCCCCGACCCGGCCGCTGGCCGCCGATGCGCCGCTGCTGGTCGCCTACACCTCGGGCACCACCGGGCGGCCCAAGGGCACGGTCCACACCCATATCGGCTTCCTCGCCAAGACGATGCTGGATTTCCAGCTCTGCTTCGACCTGAAGCCTTCCGACCGGCTCCTGTGGATGACCGACATCGGCTGGCTCGTCGGCCCGATCCAGATCGTCGCCGCGACGACGCTGGGCGCGACCCTGGTCCTGGCCGAGGGCACGCCGGACTTTCCCGAGCCCGACCGGCTGTGGCGCATCGTCGCCCGCCACCGGGTCAGCTTCCTCGGGCTCGGCCCCACCATCGCCCGACTGATGGCGCGCCAGGGTGAAGCGGCACTGGCCGCGCACGACCTGTCGGCCCTGCGGCTGGCCACCTCGACCGGCGAGCCCTGGGACGAGCGCGCCTGGATGTGGGTCTTCCGCCATGTCCTGGGCGGCACCCGGCCGCTCTTGAACTATGCCGGCGGGACGGAGGTCGGCGGCATCCTCGCCACCAACATCCTGCAGCCGATCAAGCCCGCCAGCTTCAACGGCCCGATCCCCGGCAGCGGCGCCGACATCGTCGACGAGGACGGCCGCAGCGTGCCCGCCGGCACGGTCGGCGAATTGGTGATGCGCCAGGCGCCGATGGGGATGACCCAGGGCCTGTGGCGCGAGCCCGACCGGTATATCGAGAGCTACTGGTCGCGCCTGCCGGGAATCTGGGTGCATGGCGACTGGGCCTCGCGCGACGGCGACGGCTATTGGTACATCCACGGCCGGTCGGACGACACGATCAAGCTGGCCGGCAAGCGCACCGGCCCGGCCGAGATCGAGGCCGCGTTGCTGGCGACCGGGCTGGTGGTCGATGCCGCCGCCGTCGCCCTGCCCGACCCGGTGAAGGGCCAGGCGGTCGCTTGCGTCGTCGTCGCGGCCGCGGGCCAGGCCGACGACAATGCCTTCCGGCGCGCCCTGTCGGACGCCGTCGCGGCGGCCATGGGCAGCGCCTTCCGCCCCGGCCGCATCCTGGTCGCGGCCGACCTGCCCAAGACCCGCAACATGAAGACGATGCGCCGCGTGGTGCGGGCGGCACTGACCGGCGAGAGCCCGGGGGATTTGTCGACCCTGGTCAACCCGGAGGCCTACAGCGCAATCCGCGCCGCGGCGATGGGCTGAACAGCCGGCGCTACAGGATCAGGAGATCGGCCAGCCCGATCTCGTCGGGCCGAAGGCCCAGCAGCACTATCCAGCCGTTCTGGCCCAGGTCCAGCAAGGTCATCTCGCCACCGTCATGGGCGCGCGCCCGGAAGGTGGCCTCGTCGATGATGCCGGTGGCGGCGTCGATCCACAGGCGATCCACGCCGACCGTGAAGTCGGCCACGACATCGACAGCGCCAGGATCGGCCGCGGCGGTCATGGTCAGGAACTGGTCCGCCCCCTCGCCGCCCCACAGCGTGTCGGACCCGAGATCGCCCGCCAGCGTGTCGGCCCCGGCCCCGCCCAGCAGCAAGTCGTCGCCGCGGCCGCCGCGCAGAAGGTCGGCACCGCTGCCGGCATCCAGGCGGTCGTCGCCGGCCCCGCCGTTCAGCGTGTCGGCATCGGCACCGCCCAGCAGCGTGTCGGCACCCAGGTCGCCGTTCAGCGCGTCACGCCCGGCCCCGCCCAGGATGCTGTCGTTGCCCTGCCCGCCCCAGATCGTGTCATCGCCGGACGCGCCCTCCGCATCCTCATCGCCCAGGATCGTGTCGTCCCCCAGGCCACCCGCCAGGAAGTCGCCGCCAGCGCCGCCATGGATGGCATCCCGGCCGCCCTGGCCCAGCAGGATGTTGGCGGCGGCATTGCCCAGCATGAGGTTGGCCCGGTCGTTGCCATCGGCGTTCAGTTCGTCCGCCCCGAGCAGGGTCAGGTTGGCGACGCCGTCCGGCATCCGGATGGAATCGCGGGTCTGGATCCAGCCGACATCGTCGCCGATGGCGGGGTCGAGCAGATCGGTGAAGTGCTCGACGACCAGGATCTTGCCGCCGGCAACCGGGGCCGGCCCCGGATCGGTGACGGCCGGCTCCGGCGCGATCGTCCAGGTCCAGGCGGCGGGTGTCGGGTCGGCCCCGGCGCCGACCATGCGCACCTCGTAGCGATGCGGCCCGGCCGTCAGGCCGAACAGGGCGACGGGATCGCCCGCCGGCTGCCACGTGCCGCCGTCCAACCGCCCCTCGAACGACCGGCCGGCCGGTGCATCCTCCAGGTCGAAGATGGCGACGGCGGCTGTGCTGCTGGCGGCGGGGCCGGTGCGGATAACCGCACCCGGCCCCCCGGAATCGGCGCCAACTGTCCAGGAATAGGCCGCGGGCGTCGGATCGACGTTGCCCGCCGGGTCGACCGCGCGGACCAGCAAGGCATGCTGGCCCGTTGCCAGGTCGCGCATCACCAGCGGGTTGAGGACGGTCATGTACGGACCACCGTCCAGCGACACCTCGAACGCGGCCTGGTCCTCGTCGGACCCGAAGACGAAGGTGGCGTCGCGCCCGGCATCGCCCGTGACGGGCGGGCCGGACTGGATGACCGTATCGGGCGGAATGGTGTCGGGGGATGGGGCGCCGATCGACCAGGGGTAGATGGCCGGCGTCGGATCGGCGTTGCCGGCGCCGTCGATCGCCCGCACCAGCAGGACATGATCGCCCGGGGCTAGGCCCGTGAAGGTGGCCGACGCACCTGCGGCCTGCCATTGCCCGCCGTCCAGGGCCGTCTCGAACCGCACCCCCTCCTCGTCGGAAGAGAAGACGAAGGTGGCGGTGGTCGAATCCGTATCGACCGGCGGCCCTGACTGGACCCAGCTATCGGGCGGGATGGTGTCGGCGGCCGGCGCTGCGGCCTCTATTACCACCATGCCCCGCGGCAGCCCGGTGCCCGCGGGGTTGATGTCGACCAGCATGCCCGTGCCTTCGGGGGTGCCGTCGGACACCCACAATTCGCGGCCATGGACGCCATCATCGGCATTGAAGAACAGGCGCCCGTCGAGGACGACCAGATCCTCCGGCTCACTCGATCCGGTTTCTTTGATATCGGCGACCAGTCGGGTGCCGTCGGCCGTGCCATCCGAGCGCCAAATCTCGCGCCCCCGGACATCCGCCGCCGAGAAGTAGGCGATGCCGTCCAGCACCGCGAAGCCGGCCGGCTCGGAGCCGATCGCTCCCGGCAGGATGTCCGCCACCCGGGAGACCGTCGTCCCGTCGAACCGCCACAGCTCCGTGTCGCCCGGCGCGCCGGCGGCAAACAGGATCGCCTCGCCCAGGACGGCGGGCGGGCCGGGCTCGCTGCCCGTGACCCCGGCGATGATGTCGGCCACCAGCGCGGTGCCGTCGGCGGTGCCATCCGTCCGCCACAGCTCCGCGCCGTGGTCGGCGTCGGTGGCGGTGAAGTAGAGCCAGCCATCGAGCAGGGCGCCCGGTGCGCCCGCGACGTCGACCCCAACCGCCGTCAGCCGCTCGACGGTGTCGCCGATCCGCCAGAGCGCGCGGACGCCGTCGGCGGCCGTCGCCGCGATCCCTGCACCAGGCCGAAGCCGACATTGCGCTCCACCGACATATGCGGGAAGAGCGCATAGGACTGGAACATCATGTTGACCGGCCGCGCATAGGGCGGCACCCCGGTCATGTCGGCACCGTCGATCTCCACCCGGCCGGCATCGGGCAGCTCGAAGCCGGCCAGCATGCGCAAGAGCGTGGTCTTGCCGCTGCCCGACCCGCCCAGCAGCGAGAACACCTCCCCCCGGTGGATGTCGAGCGAGACGTCGTCGACCGCCGTCACCGGCCCGTAGCGGCGGCTGACGCCCGTCACGCGCAGGATCGGCTGCGCGCCGGGTTCCTCCCAGGGCTCAGGCGCGGCGCGGCGCGGGGCCGCCCGTGCCGGCTCCTCCCCCACCGTCAGCGGCCGGTCTTGACGCGGGTCCAGGCCCGCGTCCGCAGCCGCTCGTAGGCCGCATCGCCCGGGGTCAGCGTATAGAAGCGGTCGACCACGGCCTGGGGCGGGTAGACGCGCGGGTCGTCGCGTACGGCCGCCGCCACCATCGGCAGTGCTGCCTTGTTGCCGCTGGCATAGCCGATGAAGGACGACGCCTGGGCCGACACCTCCGGCCGCATCAGGTAGTCGATGAAGGCATGCGCCTCGTCGACGTTCTTGGCCGAGGAGGGGATCGCCAGCACGTCGACCGCGAACAGGGCGCCTTCCTTGGGGATGCTGTAGCTGATCTCGACGCCGCGCTTGGCCTCCCGGGCGCGGTTCATCGCCTGGATCACGTCGCCCGAGAAGCCAAACGCGATGCAGATGTCGCCGTTGGCGAGCGCGTTGATGTATTCCGACGAATGGAACTTGCGGACATGCGGGCGCACCTTCTGCAGGTGGGCAGCGGCCGCGTCCAGGTCCTCCTTCGACTTGCTGTCCGGGTCCCGGCCCAAATACTTGAGCGCGGCCGAGATCACGTCGGTCGGCGAATCCAGCATCATCACACCGCACTTGGCGAAGCGCGACACGATGGCCGGGTCCATCAGCAGGGCCAGGCTGTCGAGCGGCGCGTCGGGCATCACCGCGCGCACCTTCTGCACGTTGTAGCCGATGCCCGAAGTGCCCCACATCCAGGGGATGCTGTAGGCGTTCTGCGGGTCGTACTTGGCCAGCAGCTCCATGATCCTGGGGTCGAGCTTGTCCCAGTTCTTGATCTTGTCGCGGTCGAGGCTCTGGTACACGCCGGCGGCAAGCTGGCGGACGAAGAAGGGCGAGTTGGTCGGCACCACGACGTCATAGCCCGACCGCCCGGTCAGCAGCTTGGCCTCGAGGATCTCGTTGGAATCATAGACGTCGTACACGACCTTGATGCCGGTCTCGGCCTGGAAGCCGGGCACGGTCTTGGGGTCGATATAGTCGCTCCAGTTATAGACGTTGACCGTCCGTTCCTGCGCGCCGGCGCCGGCCGCGCCGAGGACGGCCAGCGCCAGGCCGGCAATCAGACCCCGCATGATGAATCTCCCCCTTCTGTGGGCCCGACTTCACCCGCGCCGGCCGGCCCTGTCAACGTTCCGGCCCGCCATCGACCGGCGCCCACAGCACCGCGTCGATATGGGCGGCTCCGGTCGCCAGCATCGCCAGCCGGTCGATGCCGAGCGCGATGCCCGCACTCTCGGGCATGCCATGCTCCAGGGCTGCCAGGAAATCCTCGTCGACCGGATAGCGCATGCCGTAGAGCTGCTCCTTGCGGTCCATGTCGGCGATGAAGCGGGCGCGTTGCAGGCGGGCATCGGTCAGCTCGCCGAAGGCGTTGGCGAGTTCGACGCCGCAGACATAGAGCTCGAACCGCTCGGCCACGCGCGGGTCGTCGGCACTCTGCCGCGACAGGGCCGCCATGGAGATGGGGTAGTCGTGCAGGACCGTCGGCACCCCCTGCCCCAGATGCGGCTCGATCCGCTCCAGGAAGATGCGGAAGAAGATCGTCTCCCAGTCGTCGCCCGGGCGGGCGTCGATGCCGATTGCCGCCGCCGCCGCGGCCAGGGGGCCAGCCGACGGGGCAGCCGGATCGTCGGTCGCGGCCATCAGGTCGATACCGGCCCAGCGGTGGAAGGCCTCGGCGACGCTGACGATGGTCCAGTCGGCGAAGGGGTCGGCGACCGCGTCGCCCATGCGGAAGACGTCGCCGCCCGCCGCCCGCAGGGCAGCCCGCAGCAGCCCCTGGCAATCGTCGACCAGGTCCCGCCAGCCGGCGCCGGCGCGATACCATTCCAGCAGGGTGAATTCCGGGCTGTGCAGGCGGCTGCCCTCGCGGTTCCGGAAGACGCGCGCAAGCTGGTAGATGCGGGGCGCGCCGCCGACCAGCAGCTTCTTCATGGCGAATTCGGGCGAGGTGTGCAGGTGCATGCGCCGCCGCACGCGCCCATCGGCCCCCTCCAGGTCGGTCGCGAACGCGATCAGGTGCGGCTCCAGCCCCGGCGACACCTGGAGTGCCGGCGTCTCCACCTCCAGGAAGTCGCGCTGGTCGAACCAGGCGCGCACCGCCCGCACCAGGGCGGCGCGGCGCGCCAGCGTCGGCAGCCGGGCGGAAAAACGGTCGCGGTGCCACCAGGGCATGGCTGGGCAGGATGGGGTCGGGTTCATCGGCGCCTCCAAGGCCGCGCCTGATAGGCCATTGCCGCGCGACGGGAAAGAGCCGGGTTGCGCGCCCGGGTATGGGTGGGTAGCGTTCGCCTTCCCTTCCCGGTCCGCGAGCCCCCGACCATGAGTGAAGCCGCCCCAGCCGCGCCGACCTGGCCGGACGATATCTACCGTGCGCTGAAGGCCGCCGACATCCGCCAGGTGGCGCATGTTCCCGATGCAGGCCATGCCCGCCTGATCAAGAGCTGCGAAGCCGACAACAACATGCAGACGGTGACGCTGACGACCGAGGAAGAGGGCGTGGCCATGCTGTGCGGCGCCCATCTGGGCGGCCAGCGCGGCGTGCTGCTGGTGCAGTCGAGCGGCGTCGGCAACTGCATCAACATGCTGTCGCTGCCGCAGACCTGCCGCATGCCCTTCATGATGATCGTGACGATGCGGGGCGAGTATGGCGAGTTCAACCCGTGGCAGAACGCCATGGGCCTGGCGACCGAAGCGGTGCTGACCGCCATGCACGTCACCTGCTATCGCTGCGACCGGGCCGAGGATGTCGGACCGACGGTGGCCAACGCCGCCCGCTTCACCTTCGAGGGCGGTCGCCCGGTGGCGGTCCTGCTGTCCCAGCGCCTGATCGGCGCCAAGGCCTTCGTGAACGAGTGAGCCCCGCCATGACCACCCGAACGATGACCACCCCCACCATCCACCGCCGCCCCCTGGTCGCCCGGCTGCTGGAGGGCCGCGACGAGCGCCTGCTGGTCGTCACCGGGCTCGGCACGCCGACCTACGACGCGGCGGCTGCCGGCGACGACCCGCGCACCTTCTTCCTGTGGGGCGCCATGGGCGGCGCCACGATGATGGGCCTGGGCCTGGCGCTGGCGCAGCCGGACAAGCGCGTGCTGGTGCTGGCGGGCGACGGCGAGATGCTGATGAGCGTCGGCAGCCTCGCCACCGTCGCCATGAAGCGGCCCGCCAACCTGGCCGTCGTCGTGCTCGACAACGAGCATTTCGGCGAGACCGGCATGCAGCCGACGCCGACCCATGCCGGGGTCGACCTGGCCGGCATGGCGGCCGCAGCCGGCTGGGCCACGACGTTGACCGCGCGTACCGACGCCGACATCCCGGCCCTGGTCGAGGCCGCCCGCAACACCCCCGGGCCGGTCTTCGCCGTCGCCAAAATCATGGCCGAGAAGCTGCCCTTCGTGCTGCCGCCCAAGGACGGCGCCTACCTCAAGGACCGCTTCCGCCAGGCGGTGCTGGGCGAAGCCTGAGGGTTCACTACCTAGCGGTGGAGGCGCGCGGTGCCGGCCGCATCCCAAGCCTCCATCCGCTGAAGCTGGTCGCCCCAGAGCTGATCGAGCTCCCGGGCGAGCGGGTGCGGTAGCGGCGGGTAGTCGACGGCAGCGATATCCGGCAGGCTGGCGCGCGCCGCCAGCAGCGCCTGGCGGGCGGCCGTCCGCAGTTCGACCAGCCCGCTGCCGGGCGAGATGCGGTTCAGGGCCGACAGGATCGCCATCTCGGCGTAGCAATAGCGGCTGTTGAGGTACATCCGGTCGTCGGGGTCGTGCCGGATGGGGACCCCCAGGATGGCCGAGAAGATCTCGAACAGCCGGTCGCGGCGGCTGCGGTCGGCCAGCACGAAATGCACGGCGCGCCAGTTCGCGAGCCCCATCAGGCGCTCCGGCAGGTCGGGCTGCAGGCCGGGCCGGTCCCGCACGATCGCGCGCATCGCCGCCTCGTCGTGGAAATCGACCGGCTGGCCGTGCTTCACCACCTCCTGCGCCATGGACACCGCCCGCTCGACGGCCGGTGTCAGGGTGACGATCAGCTCCACCGGGAAGGTATCGGCCAGACGCACCAGGGCCTCGGCGCTGCGCCCGGGCATGATACTGGTCGAGAATTCCTCCGAGGACAGGACAAGCGGCGCGTCCGCGCGGAGCTGGGCGCGGACGACGTCCAGCAGCAGGTCCGGTTCTGCCGGACGCTGCGGGCTGCCGATCGACTGCCAGGCCAGCAGCGCATGGCCCGGCCCCAGCCGCTTCACGGCGGGATAGACCAGGCCCGCATTGCGCGACATCGCCCGCTGCACGGCGGTCGTCCCGGTCTTGTGGGGGCCGACATGGAGATAGACCGTCATCGCCTGACATCGCTCCCTTGCGGCGGGGCAACATTTCCCGTCCATGGACCAACGCAGGCCGAGCTCCGGCGTTTCAGCCATGCCGGGCGGGCACGCCTGCGACACGCCTCGCCATTCCGGTCGGCGGCCCGGACATGCTAGTTTCCGCGCCATCCGCCGCTTCCCCCCGGAGAGCCCTGACCATGGCCGGCTACGAATCCAAGACCGCCACCCAGATGCCGAACAACCTCGAAGCCTTCTTCATGCCGTTCACCGCGAACCGGCAGTTCAAGAAGGCGCCCCGGATGATGGTCGGGGCCGAGGACATGCACTATGTCGCGGCCGACGGCCGCAAGGTGCTGGATGGCACGGCCGGCCTCTGGTGCGTCAATGCCGGACATGCCCGGCCGAAGATCGTGAAGGCGGTGCAGGACCAGGTCGCCAAGCTGGACTATGCCCCCAACTTCCAGATGGGCCATCCCCTGCCGTTCGAGCTGGCCTCGCGCCTGGCGGCGATGATGCCGGAAGACCTCGACCACGTCTTCTTCGCCAATTCGGGCTCCGAGGCGGTCGACACCGCGCTGAAGATGGCCATTGCCTATCACCGCGCCCGCGGCGAGGGCCATCGCACCCGCCTGATCGGGCGCGAGCGCGGCTATCACGGCGTCGGCTTCGGCGGCATCTCGGTCGGCGGCATCTCGGGCAACCGCAAGCAGTTCGGCGCCATGCTGCCCGGCGTCGACCACCTGCCCCACACCCATGACCGCTCCAAGCAGGCCTTCACCCGCGGCGAGCCCGAATGGGGCGCCCACCTGGCCGACGACCTGGAAAAGCTCTGCGCGCTGCACGACCCGTCGACCATCGCGGCCGTGATCGTCGAGCCGGTGGCCGGTTCGACCGGCGTGCTGATCCCGCCCAAGGGCTACCTGAAGCGCCTGCGCGAGATCTGCTCCAAGCACGGCATCCTGCTGATCTTCGACGAGGTCATCACCGGCTTCGGGCGCCTCGGCAAGGGCTTCGCCACCGACTATTTCGGCGTCGTTCCCGACCTGATCACCTGCGCCAAGGGCATCACCAACGGCACCATCCCGATGGGTGCCGTGATCCTGCGCAAGGGCATCTACGATGCCTTCATGAACGGCCCGGAGAACATGATCGAGCTGTTCCACGGCTACACCTATTCCGGCCATCCGGTGGCCTGCGCGGCAGCCCTGGCCACGCTCGACACCTACGCCGAGGAAGGGCTGTTCGAGCGCTCGGCCGAACTGCACGGCTACTGGGAGGACGCCGCCCACAGCCTGAAGGACCACCCGCACGTCGTCGACATCCGCAACCTGGGCCTGGTGGCGGCGGTCGAGCTCGACCCGCTGGCCGGCAAGCCGACGGCGCGGGCCTACGACGCGTTCGTGAAGTGCTTCGAGCGCGGCCTGCTGATCCGCTACACCGCCGACATCATCGCCCTGTCGCCGCCGCTGATCTGCGGCAAGGGGCATATCGACGAGATCTTCGGCACCCTGGGCGACGTCCTCAAAGAAGCCGCCTGAGCCCTGCCGGACGACCCGACCCCGCGCCGCCCCATCGGCGCGGGGTTCTTATTTGATGGAGCATCCCCATGCGCGTCGGCATTCCCAAGGAGATCAAGACCCACGAGTATCGCGTCGGCCTCGTGCCGGGCAGCGTACGGGAACTGGTCCATCACGGGCATGAGGTCGTGGTCGAGACGGCGGCCGGCGGCGGCATCGGCTTCTCCGACGACGACTATCGCGCCGTGGGCGCCACCATCGCCGGCACCGCCGCCGAGGTCTTCGCCGCGGCCGACATGATCGTGAAGGTGAAGGAGCCGCAGCCGGGCGAGGTCGCCATGCTGCGCGACGGCCAGGTGCTGTTCACCTATCTCCATCTCGCCGCCGACAAGGAACTGACCCAGGGGCTGGTGCAGTCCGGCGTGGTCGGCATCGCCTACGAGACCGTCACCGACCATCGCGGCGCCCTGCCCTTGCTGGCGCCGATGAGCGAGGTTGCCGGTCGCATGTCGGTGCAGGTCGGCGCCCACTGCCTGGAGAAGGAACAGGGCGGCGCCGGCATGCTGCTGGGCGGCGTGCCGGGCGTGCCGGCGGCCCGCGTCGTCATTCTGGGCGGCGGCGTCAGCGGCACCAACGCCGCGCGCATGGCCATGGGCCTGGAAGCCTCCGTCGTCGTCATCGACCGGTCGATCCACCGCCTCTACGAGCTCGACCTGCAGTTCGGCGCCAAGCTGAACACCATCTTCTCGACGGTCGACAACATCGAGAAGCATGTGCGCGAGGCCGACCTGGTGATCGGCGCGGTGCTGGTGCCGGGTGCGGCCGCGCCCAAGCTGGTGACCCGCAAGATGGTGGCCGGCATGAAGAAGGGCGCGGTCATGGTCGACATCTCGATCGACCAGGGCGGCTGCTTCGAGACCAGCCGGCCGACCACCCATGCCGACCCGACCTATGTCGTCGACGGCGTCGTCCATTACTGCGTCACCAACATGCCGGGTGCGGTCGCCCGCACCTCGACCTTCGCGCTGAACAACGCCACCCTGCCCTTCGTCGTGGCGCTCGCCAACAAGGGCTATCGCCAGGCCCTGGCCGACGACAAGCACCTGCTGGCCGGCCTCAACATCTGCTCCGGCCGGGTCACCCATCCGGCGGTCGCGCGCGACCTGGGCCTGGCCTTCGTGCCACCCGACCGCGCCATCGCCTGATCCGCGCCATCTCCTGGCGCCGCGCAGGCGGCGTCAGGTGATGAAGCGCCGGGCGTGGCGGACGAAGGCGCGGGCCACCGTCGAGGGCTCCGTCCGGCGATAGGCCAGCGCCAGTTCGGCCGTGACGCCAAGATTGGCGACGCGCTTGTAGCGCACCCCCGGCAGCTCGATGCAGCGCAGCGACTGCGGCACCAGCGCCACCCCCAGCCCCACCGCCACCATGGTGGCCACGGTCACGAACTCCCGCCCCTGCGGCCCGGTGCGCGGAAAGAATCCGGCCTCGCGGCACGCCGTCAGGGTGTGGTGGTGGAAGCTGACGTCGGGCGGATGGTGGGGGGTGATGAAGGTCTCGCCCTCGAACCGCTCCAGCGGCACCTCGGCCAGGTCGGCCAGGGGGTGGCTTGCCGGGATGGCCAGCACGATCTCCTCGTGCAGGATCGACAGCGTCGTGATGCCGACCGGGATCTCCACCGGCGGGCGGATGTAGCAGATGTCGAGCCGGCCCTCGTCGATGGCCGCCAGCTGCGAGCGCATCTCCATCTCGGCGATCTCGAGCTCGATGTCCGGATGGTCGGCCCGGAAGGCCGAGATCATCGAGGTGAGCGCGCCGACATAGGCGGCCGATCCGACATATCCCACCGTAAGCCGGCCCAGTTCCCCCCGTTCCGCGCGCTGTGCGGCCAGGACGGCCTGCTCCACCTGGCGCATCGTGCGGGTGGCGCCGGCCAGGAACAGCTCGCCCGCCGTCGTCAGCCGCACCGCGCGCTGGGTCCGGTCGATCAGCAGGGCGCCGACCACCTCCTCCAGCCGCTTGATCTGCTGGCTCAGTCCCGGCTGGGCGATCCCCAGCCGCTGGGCCGCGCGGCCATAGTTCAGTTCCTCGGCCAGGGCCATGAAGTAGCGCAGGTGGCGCAGTTCCAGTTGCCCCGGGGCGGGCCGCGCTTCCTCTTCCATGGCGGTCGATTGAGAAGTCCTGATTATCGAAATCGAAGTTTTGAAATATTAGACTAATGATTTCCCCACCGTCAAACATCGGCCCGGACGTCACCCGCAGCGCGAGGCCGGAGCAGCATGGGGCCACTGGACGGAGTACGCATCCTCGACCTCACCACCGTGCTGATGGGGCCCTACGCGACCACGATCCTGGGCGACATGGGCGCCGACGTGGTGAAGGTGGAGGGGCCGCAGGGCGACATCATCCGCCAGGTCGGCCCCAGCCGCAGCGGTGCGATGGGCGGCATGTTCCTGCACGCCAACCGCAGCAAGCGCAGCATCGTCGTCGACCTGAAACACCCCGAAGGGCGCGACGTGGTGCTGGACCTGGCACGCACCGCCGACGTGCTGGTCTATAATGTCCGCCCCCAGGCCATGGCGCGGCTGGGCCTGGGCTACGAGGCGGTCGCCACCGTCAATCCCGCCATCATCTATGCCGGCGCCTTCGGCTACGGCCAGGACGGGCCCTATGCCGCCCGCCCGGCCTATGACGACCTGATGCAGGGGGCGGCCGGCATCCCCACCCTGCTGGCGGCGACGGGCGACGGCACGCCGCGCTACGTGCCCATCAACATCGCCGACCGCACGGTCGGCCTGCATGTCGTCAACGCCGTGCTGGGCGCGCTCTATTTCCGCCAACGCACCGGCCAGGGCCAGCGCATCGACATCCCCATGTTCGAGACGGTGGCGAGCCAGGTGCTGGCCGACCACATGGGCGGCCTGACCTTCGAGCCGCCGCTCGATGGGGGTGGCTACGCGCGGCTGCTGGCGCGCAGCCGGCGCCCCTACCGCACCGCCGACGGCCATCTCTGCGTCCTCATCTACAACGACCGCCACTGGCGCGGCTTCCTCGGCGCGGTCGGGATGGAGACGGTGCTCGACGACCCGCGCTTTGCCACCCACGCCAGCCGGATCCTGCATATCGACCAGCTCTACGAGATGGTGGCGGGCATCTTCCCGGACCGCACCACGGCGGAATGGCAGGAGCTGCTGGACCGGCTCGACGTGCCGCACACGCCGATGCACACGCTGGAGACGATCCTTGCCGACCCGCACCTGGCGGCGGTCGACTTCTTCCCCGTGGTCGAACACCCGACCGAGGGGGCTGTTCGCTCGATGCGGGTGCCCGGGCGCTGGAGCCAGAGCCAGCCGGCGCCCGGCCGCCTCGCGCCGGGCCTGGGCGAGCACACCCGCGAAGTGCTGCTGGAGCAGGGCTTGCACCCGGCGCGCGTCGATCATCTGATCAAGACGCAGGCAGTTGCCCAGCAGGGCGAGACCAGCGACCCCGACTGAGAACTCGCACTTATTGAATTTCCGATCAGCACCTATTGGACTGATCAATCAGCCGGTTCCTAGAATGACACCGGCGGGCCCGGTCGTGACGGGGCAATTTCCGGAGAGAGACGGAAAGATGACGGATAGCGGTTGGCGTTCTCGGGCCGGGACCTTGTTCAACTGCGAGAAGACGCCGGTCACGGCCGCGCGCGGGATGGTCGTCACCAACCATCCGCTGGCGTCCGCTGCGGCCGTCGAAATCCTGGCCATGGGCGGCAACGCCATCGACGCCACGATTGCCGCCCTGTTCACACTGACCGTGGTCGAGCCGATGATGGTCGGCATCTATGGCGGCGGCACCGCGCTGATCCGCCTGGCGGACGGGCGGGAGGTCATCATCGACGGGCTGGCGACCGCCCCCGCCGATGCGCGGCCCGACAGCTACGAGCCGGTCTCCGACACGTTTCCTGACTACATGGAGACCAAGGGACGTCGCAACCGCGTCGGCGCCTCGGCGGTGCCGGTGCCGGGCAACCTGAAGGCCTGGTGCGAGACGCTGGAGAGCTTCGGCACCCTCACCCTGAAGCAGGTCATGGAGCCGGCCATCCGGCACGCTTCCAAGGGCTTCGTCGTCACCCCCTACCTTTCCTCCTGCATCGAAGAGACGGCGGCCGACCTGACGCTCGACCCGCACATTTCGGCCATGTTCCTGCCGGGCGGCAAGCCGCTCGACGACGGCGTCCTGCTGGCCCAGCCGGACTATGCCCGCACCCTCACGGAGATCGCCGAGAACGGCCCCGACCACCTCTATGGCGGGCCGCTCGGCCGCAAGGTGACGGACTACCTCAGGGCGGCCGGCTCCTACGTCTCGCTGCAGGACCTGGTCGACTATCGCACCGTCCGGCGCGAGCCGGTGCGGGTGAACTATCGCGGCGTCGACATCGTCGGCGTCCACCCGCCGGCCACCGGCGGCGTCCATGTGGCGCAGATGCTGAATCTGGTGGAGGCGTTCGATGTCCGCGCCCTGGGCTTCGGCACGGCCGAGACGACGCACCTGATGATCGAGGCGCTCAAGATCGCGGCCGTCGACCGGCGCGCGGCCACCGCCGACCCGGCCTTTGTGAAAGTGCCGGTGGAGCGCCTCATCTCCAAGGCCTATGCCGAGCTGCGCCGGCCCGAGATCGCGCTCGATCGCGCCGGCAGCTTCAAGGCCCGCGTTCTCGAGGTGGAATCGGCCAACACCACCCACGTCACCATCGCCGACGGGGCCGGCAACGTCGTCACCTCGACACAGACGATCAACAGCCTGTTCGGCGCCCGCATCCTGGTGCCCGGCACCGGCATCATCCCCACCAACTACATGTACCTGTTCGACCCGCATCCGGGGAACGCGCTGTCCCTGCAGCCGGGCAAGCGCATCACCAGCGGCATATCGGCCACTATCGCGATGAAGGGCGGCAAGCCCTACTTCGCGCTGGGCCTGCCGGGCGCCCACCGGATTCCCTCGGCCGTCTTCCAGGCGATCCTCAACATCGTCGACCACGGCATGACCTTGCAGGAGGCCGTGGAGGCGCCGCGGCTCTTCACCTGGGGCCAGGAAGCCGAGATGGAGCGCGGCTTCGCCGAGCCCGTGCGCGCGCGCCTGGCGGCGATGGGCCATGACGTGCTGGCGGTCGACCATGTCGCGGGCGGGATGGGCGCCATCGAGTTCCATGCCGACGGCAGCATGACCGGGGCCTCGTGCTGGCGTGCCGACGGCACGCCGATGGGCGTCGGCGGCGGCCTCGCGCGGCGCAAGACCGCCTTCTGGCCCGACCCGACGCGCAACCGGAAACCTTAGACGCCTCGCCGAACCGCACGACGAACGGCCGGGCAACGGCCGGTCAACCAACGAACAGGGGACCCGACATGATGCTGAACCGTCGCGATGCCGCCTCCCTCCTCCTGGCCGGCCTGGCCGCGATCGCCACGATGGCGACACCGGCCATAGCCGCGGCCGCCGAGCCGAAGACGCTGAAGGTCTCCCCCCACGCCTCGCTGCGCGTGCTCGATCCGATCACGACCAACGCCTACATCACCCGCAACCACGGCTATCTCGTCTACGACACGCTCTTCTCGCTGGATGCTGCCTTCAACCCGCAGCCGCAGATGGTGAAGAGCTGGACGGTCAGCGACGATAAGCTCACATACGAATTCACCCTGCGCGATGGATTGGCCTTCCACGACGGGTCGGCCGTGACGGCAGAGGACTGCGTCGCCTCGCTCCAGCGCTGGGCCAAGCGCGATCTGATCGGGCGCCGCCTCGTCGGCGCCATGAAGGACATGACGGCGCTCGATGCGAAGACCATCCGCATCGCCCTCAAGGAGCCGTTCGGGCAGATGCTGCAGGCGCTGTCCAAGCCCAGTTCGTTCGTGCCCTTCATCATGCCCAAGCGGATCGCCGACACCCCGCCCGACCAGAACATCGCGGAGGTCATCGGCTCGGGGCCATTCAAGTTCGTGGCCGGCGAGTTCCAGCCCGGCGTGAAGGTCGTCTACGAACGCAACGCAGCCTACGTCCCGCGCAGCGAGGCGCCGAACGGCACGGCCGGCGGCAAGGTGGCCAAGGTCGACCGCATCGAGTGGATCTCGTTCCCGGACATGCAGGCCTCGGTCAACGCCCTGAAGAAGGGCGAGATCGACCTGATCGAGAACATGACCGCCGACATCAAGCCGACGCTGGACGGTGTCCCAGGCGTCGTCGTGCAGAAGCGGTCCGGCCTATCGGCCTCCACCATCCGCTTCAACTGGTCCCAGCCGCCGTTCAGCGACGTGAAGGTGCGCCAGGCGGTCCAGATGGCCGTCAGCCAGCGCGATTTCATGGATGCCGTCATTGGCGACACGGACGCTTACCAGATATGTCCGGGCATGTTCATCTGCGGCACGCCGCTGGAATCCAAGGCCGGCGTGGTCGGGACGGTGGAAGCCGACATTGCCAAGGCCAAGGCCCTGCTGGCGCAGTCGAGCTACAAGGGCGAGAAGGTGGTGATCATCACCCCCAACATCGTCAGCTTCGGCGGCCTGGCGCCGCTGACCCAGCAGGTGATGCGCTCGATCGGCATCAATGCCGAGATCCAGACGATGGAATGGAGCACGTTCCTGTCGCGGCGCACGCTGGAGAAGCCGGCGGCCGAGGGCGGCTGGAACGTCGCCAACGCCGTCTTCACCTCGCTCGACCTCTACTCGCCGCTCGCCAACCTGAACTTCGACGCGCGCGGGCCTGGGTCCTATACCGGCTTCGTCAACGACCCGAAGACCGAGGAACTGAAGACCCGGTTCGCCCGCGAATCCGACCCGGCGAAGCAGAAGGCGATCGCCGACGAGATGCAGACCCGCGCCTACGATCAAGTCTTCTACATCCCGCTCGGCGTCTACAACAACTTCGCCGCCTACCGCTCGAACGTGCGCAACTTCATCGATTCCGCGATCCCCGTCTTCTGGGCGATCGAGAAGAACTGAGGCGGCGACGGCAGCCCCGGGGATCGCCCGACATGGGTTACCTGATCCTGAAGCGGATCGCAGCGGCGATCCCCGTGATGCTGGTCGTCGCCACGATCGTCTTCTTCCTGCTGCGCCTCAGCCCGGGCGACCCGGCCATGGTGCTGGCCGGCGACATGGCCAGCCCGCAGGAGGTGGCGCAGATCCGCGCCCGCCTCGGGCTCGACCAGCCGCTGCTCATCCAGTACGTGACCTGGCTGGGCGAGATGGCGCGCGGCAATTTCGGCGTCTCCATCCTGTCCAAGCGGCCGGTCATGGAGCTGATCATGGCGCGGCTGGAGCCGACTTTCGTGCTGGCCCTATGCGCCATCGTGCTGACCGTGCTGCTGGCGGTGCCGCTGGGGGCGGCGGCGGCCTGGTATCACAATAGCTGGATCGACCGCGGGGTCATGGCGCTGTCGGTGCTGGGCTTCTCGATCCCGGCCTTCGTCATCGGCTACCTGCTGATCCTCGGCCTGTCCATGTCGCTCGATATCTTCCCGAGCCAGGGCTATGTCAGCCCCTTCGTCGACCCGTGGGGGGCGGCCCGCCACCTGGCGCTGCCGTCCCTTACCCTTTCCGTCGTGTTCATGGCGCTGATCGCGCGCGTCACCCGCTCCAGCGTGCTGGATGTGCTGGGCGAGGATTTCGTGCGCACGGCCCGCGCCAAGGGCAATGTCGAGCGCCGCGTCCTGTGGCGGCATGCCCTGCCCAATGCCGCCATCCCCATCATCACGGTCATCGGCGTCGGCATCGCGCTCCTGATCAGCGGCGTGGTGGTGACCGAGAGCGTGTTCAACATCCCGGGCGTCGGCCTGCTGACGATCGACGCGATCCTGGCGCGCGACTATCCGATCGTGCAGGGGCTGATCCTCTTCTTCGCGCTGGTGTTCGTCGCGGTGAACCTGCTGATCGACATCATCTACGTCCTCGTCGACCCCCGCATCCGCTACTGATCGCCGGACGACGCCCGTGACCGCCATTCCCCGGCCGACCTCCCCGTCCCGCCTCCTGGCGGCGGCGTGCGCCGTCCACCGCAACCGGGCCGTCGCGGTCGGCGCCGTGCTGCTGGTGGCGGTCGTCCTGCTGTCGATCTTCGCGGCGACCGTCGCGGTCACCGACCCCGGGCAGATCCGCCCGCGGCTGCGCCTGCGCGCGCCGGACTGGGCCTACCCGTTCGGCACCGACGCGCTGGGCCGCGACATCTTCGCCCGGGTGCTGCATGGCGGCCAGATCTCGCTCCTTGTCGGCCTGCTGTCGGCCGCGGTGGCCACCTTCGTCGGCACGCTTGTGGGGCTGGTGGCCGGATCCTCCAGGCTGCTCGATGCCATCGTCATGCGCGCGATCGACGGGCTGATGGCGATCCCCTCGCTGCTGCTGGCGATCGCCATCGTGGCGCTGATCGGCCCCAACCTGTTCTCGATCGTGGCCGCCATCTCGATTTCGGAGGTGCCGCGCGTCGTCCGCCTCGTGCGCGGCGTGGTGCTGACCGTGCGCGAGGAACCCTTCGTGCGGGCGGCCGAGGGCCTGGGCATCCCCACCCCGCTGATCCTGCTGCGGCACATCCTGCCGAGCTGCATGGCGCCGCTCGTCGTGCAGACGACCCACATGTTCGCGGCCGCCATCCTGATCGAGGCCGCATTGGGCTTCCTCGGCGTCGGCTTCCCGCCAGAGCTGCCCACCTGGGGCAACGTCCTGGCCGAGGGCCGGGCGGTGTTCCAGCGCGCGCCCTGGACCATCATCTTCCCCGGGCTCTTCCTCGGCCTGTCGGTGCTGGGCGTCAACATCCTGGGCGACGGCCTGCGCGACCGCCTCGACCCGCGGCTGGCCCGCACCGCCAAGGCCGCCTGATGACCGACGCCGCCCCCATCCTCGAGGTCCGCGACCTCACCGTTTCGCTGCCGGGCGGCCTCGACCGGGCCAACGCCGTGGAGGGCCTCAGCTTCGACGTGCGGCCGCAGCAGATCGTCTGCCTCGTCGGCGAGTCCGGCTCCGGCAAGTCGGTGACGGCAGCCGCCGTCATGCACCTGCTGCCCAGGCGGGTGCTGCGGGTGACGGGCGGCAGCATGCGGCTGGAGGGGCAGGACCTGACCCGGATCGGCCAGGACGAGATTTGCCGGCTGCGTGGCAACCGCATGGCGATGGTCTTCCAGGAGCCGCTGACGGCGCTCAACCCGGTGACCCGGATCGGCAACCAGATCGCCGAGGTCCTGCGCATCCACCGGCCGGAGATGCCGTCGGCCGAGGTCGAGGCCCGCGTGCTGGCCTTGATGGAGGATGTCCGCCTGCCCGATCCGGCCGCCCTCAGGATGGTCTATCCGCACCAGATTTCGGGCGGGCAGCGGCAGCGCGTGATGATCGCCATGGCGCTGGCGCTCGAACCGGCCCTGATCATCGCCGACGAGCCGACGACGGCGCTGGACGTCACCACCCAGGCGCAGATCCTGCGCCTCTTCCGCGAGCTGCTGACCCGCCACCACAGCGGCGTGCTGCTGATCACCCATGATTTCGGCGTCGTCGCCGACGTGGCCGACGAGGTGATCGTGATGCAGCACGGCCGCATGGTGGAAAAAGGACCGCCCGAGCGCGTCCTGTCCCGGCCGGAGCATCCCTATACCCGCAGCCTGATCGACGCCGTGCCGCGCTTCCGCTTCCGCCAGCCGGTGGCGGCCGCGGCCACCCCGGCGCTGACGGTGCGCGACCTCAGCCTGACCTATCGCAGCCGCAGCTTCACCGGCCGCAAGCGCGAGACGCGCGCGCTGGATGGCGTCTCCTTCACCATCGACCCGGGCGAGACGCTGGGGATCGTCGGCGAATCCGGCTCCGGCAAGACCACGCTGGCCAAGTGCCTGCTGCGCTTCGAGACGCCGGACCATGGCCAGATGCTGTTCGGCGACCGCGACCTGGCGACGGCCGGCCGGCGCGACCTGCGGGGCTTTCGCCGGCGCATCCAGATGGTCTTCCAGGACCCCTACAAGTCGCTCAACCCGCGCCGCCATGTCGGCCAGTCGCTGGTCGAGGGGCCGGTGCATCACGGCGTGGCGCGCGACCGGGCGACCGCGCGCGCGGTCGAGCTGCTGGAACTGGTGGGGCTGCGCGGCGACGCGATGAGCCGCTTCCCGCACGAGTTCTCGGGCGGCCAGCGCCAGCGCATCTGCATCGCCCGCGCGCTGGCGATGGAGCCCGAGATCATCGTCGCCGACGAGCCCGTGTCGGCGCTCGACGTATCGGTCCAGGCCCAGGTGCTGGAGCTGTTCGAGGAGCTGCGGCGCAAGCTCGGCTTCTCGATGCTGTTCATCACCCACGACCTGCGCATCGCGTCGAACATCTGCGACCGCGTCGGCGTCATGCATCGCGGCCGTCTGGTGGAGATGGGCCGCACGGAGCAGATCTTCCGCGACCCGCAGCACGCCTACACCCGTGAACTGCTGGCGGCGGTGCCGGGCGGGGTGCTGACCAGCGCCTCTTGATCCGGTCCGCGGCTTCAATCGCCAAGGTCCGTCGCCAGCCTGTCCAGCATCGCCACCGCGCGTGTGGCATACGGGCCGATCCAGCGATCATGGATCCGCTTGATCGGCAGGGCGTTGAGGTGGTTCCACCGCTCCCGCCCCTCGCGCCGCGCGACCACGAGGTCCGCCCCCTCCAGCACCTTCAGGTGCTGCATCACCGTGCAGCGATCGAACGCGGGAAACGCCGCGCACAGATCGCCCGTCGTTCGTGGACCGCCCGTCAGCGCGTCCAGGATCGCGCGCCGCGTCGGCGAGGCCAGGGCCTTGAATATCCGGTCGCCTTCGTCGTCGGTTGACATGTTAAGTTTTTATAACATGATGGCGCGACAGACAAGGAGCCCGTCCATGGACCTGACCTTCACCGTTTCCGGCCGCATCGCCCGCCCGGTCGCCGAGGTGTTCGAGGCCGTCGTCAATCCCGCCGAACTGTCGCGCTACTTCACCACGGGCGGCGCCAAGGGGCGGCTGGAAACCGGGGCCGTGGTCGAATGGGATTTCCACGACTTTCCGGGCGCCTTCCCGGTGGAGGTGGTCGAGGTCGTGCCGCAGAGCCGGATCGTCCTGCGCTGGGACGCGCAGGAGGGTGCGGAAGTCTACAAGACCACCGTCACCATGACGTTCGAGGCATTGGAAGACGGCCGGACGCTCGTCTCGATCTCGGAAGCGGGATGGCGCCCGACCGACGCCGGCCAGAAGGCGTCCTATGGCAACTGCCAGGGCTGGACGCAGATGCTCTGCGCCATGAAGGCCTACAAGGAATACGGCATCAACCTGCGCGAGGGCATGTTCAAGTAAGGCTTAGGCCCGCCCCAGGATCGTCGATGGCCGCGCCAGCGCGTCGGTCAGATGGTACCAGCCGCTGACCAGCGGCACCATCCAGGGCCAGCCCGAATAGTAAGCCTTGGTCGGGAACGGCCGCCCGTCGAAGATCGAGGGGCGGTTCTGGCGGCCCAGGATCTTCAGGGCCGTCTGCCAGCCGAGATATGTCGCCATGGCGACGCCGTTGCCGTTGCAGCCCATGGCGTAGTGCACGCCCTCATGCGTGCCCATGTGCGGCACATGGTCGAAGGTCATGCCGACGAAGCCGTTCCAGGCATGGCTGAGGCGCACGCCATCAAGCTGGGGATAGGCCTGGAGGATGCGGCGGTGGATGCCGTGCGCCATCGCCTTCGGGTCCTGGTCGAACGGGCTGGTGCGGGCGCCATAGATGAGGCGCGTGCCGTCCGGCGACGGGCGGAAGTAACTGAGCTCGCGCCGGGTGTCGGACATCATCCGGCGATGGGGCAGGATCTCGTCCATGACGCCCTTGGGCAGCGGCTCGGTCGCGACGATATAGCTGGCGACCGGGATGATGCGGCGGCGCAGATACGGCACGGCCTTGTCGGTATAGCCGTTGGTGGCGACCAGCACCTCGCGCGCCCGCACCGTGCCGCGCGCGGTCGCCACCCGGTAGCCATCGCCGTCGCGCGCGATGCCGGTAACGGCGGCATGGGAATGCAGGGCTGCCCCGGCGGCGCGGGCGGCCCCCCGCAGGGCCTTGTTGTACTTGGCCGGGTGGACGGCGCCATAGTCCTTCACGACCATGCCGCCGTGATAGAGGTCGGAGCCGATCTCGCGTCGCTGCTCGGCCCTGGGCAGGGTGGCGGCGTCGACCTGGGTGTGCCGGCGCAGCAGCTCGGCATTGCGCTGGAGGGTCGCGAAATGGCCGGGCGCCCAGGCGCCGAAGAAGCGGCCGCAGGGCTGGTAGTCCGCATCCAGCCCCTCGCGCCGGATCAGCTCCTGGATGAAGCTGAACGAGCCCTTGGATTCCTCGAACACCCGCTCGGTCTGGTCGGGCGCGAACGCGGTCACCGCACCGGTGATCACGAGCTTCTGCCCGCTCGACACCATCCCGCCCGAGCGCGTGCTGGCCCCCTGCCCCAGCGGCCCCGCCTCCAGCACGGTCGCCCGCATGCCGTTGCGCGCCAGCTCGAGTGCCGCCGACAGGCCGCAATAGCCGCTGCCGACGATGGCGACGTCGGTCTCCTCCGGCAGGGGCTGGTCGCGCGCGTCCTCGGGCGGGGCGGCATCCCACCAATAGGGGCGCTCGACGAAGCCGGGGGCGAAGATGTCGTCGCTGGCGGCCATGGTGGCCCTCCTGCCGGTGTCAGAGAATCTTGGCCAGGAAATCGCGGGTCCGCGCCTCCTGGGCTTTGCGGAAGATCGCGTCGGGCGGGCCGGTCTCGACCACCCGGCCGCGGTCGATGAAGACGACACGGTCGGCCACCTCGCGGGCGAAGCCCATCTCGTGGCTGACGATGACCATGGTCATGCCGTCCTGCGCCAGCTCGCGCATCAGGTCCAGCACTTCCTGGATCGTCTCCGGGTCCAGGGCCGAGGTCGGCTCGTCGAACAGCATGGCGTCCGGCCGCATGGCGAGCGCACGCGCGATGGCGACGCGCTGCTGCTGGCCGCCCGACAGCTCGACCGGATAGGCGTCGGCCTTCTCGGGCAGGCGCACGCGCTCCAGCAGTTGGCGGGCCAGCGCCTCGGCCTCCGCCTGCGTTGCACGGCCGGTGCGGACGGGCGCCAGGGTGATGTTGCGCGTCACCGTCAGGTGCGGGAAGAGCGAATAGTCCTGGAAGACCATGCCGATGCGCTGGCGCAGGCGGCGCCAGTCGGCCTGGGAATGGGTGCGCACCGCCTCGCCGCCCACCAGCACCTCGCCCGCGTCCGGCTCGACCAGGCCGTTCAGGCAGCGGATCAGCGTGCTCTTGCCCGACCCCGACTGGCCGATGATGACCACCACCTCGCCGCGCCCGACCGAGATATCCACCCCGTCCAGCGCGCGCAGCCCCTGGAATTGCTTGACCAGCCCGCGGGCGGCGATGACGGGCGGCGCACTCATGCCGAGGCAGCCAGCGCCTGGAAGCGGCGGCGGCGCTCGGTATCGGCAGCAGCGATCGCCGACCGCCAGCCGTCGACCTCGGCCTGGTCGGAAGCCAGCCGGGCGCCGAGTGCGGCCTGCATGCCGGCCATGTCGGCCTTGGACGGCCCGCCGGAGCCACGCCGCTCCTCGGCGACGGCGACCGGGTCGACGATGCGGGCGACCAGCTCCGGCGCCAGCTCGATCGGCCGGCCCAGCATCCGCAGGGATTCCTCGTCGATCAGGGCAGAGTCGATGCGGTCGGCCGTCAACCCGCGCGCCATGGCGGTGCGCACGATGGCGCCGACCAGGTGGTGGGCCTCGCGGAACGACAGGCCGGCCTGGCGCACCAGCCCGTCGGCCAGGTCGGTCGCGGTCGAGAAGTTGGCGCGCGCCAGTTCCAGCATCCGAGCCGGCGCCGGCTCGGCGGTCGCGACCACGAGCTCGGCGATGGCCAGCGCATGGATGGTGTCGTCGAGTGCCTCCCACGCCCAGCGGAAGGCATCGCGCACGCCGTCGACCACGTTGGTGAAGTTGGTGCCCTTGACGCCGACGAAGGCCGCGACCTGCGCGCCCAGGATGGTCGCCGCACGCGCCTTCAGGCTCTCCAGCACCACCAGGTTCTTCTTCTGCGGCATCATGCTGGAGGTGCCGGCGACGCTGTCGGGGAAGTGCAGCGTGCCGAACTCGTAGCTCGACATGACGAAGAAGTCCTGCGCCATCCGGCCCCAGCTATTGGCCAGCATGGCGCAGCCGCCCAGCAGCTCGACCAGGAAGTCGCGCGAGGCGACGGCGTCCTGGGCATGGCCCGATACGGCGGCGAACCCAAGCAGTCGCGCGGTCAGCGCCCGGTCGACGGGGAAGGACGTGCCGGCGACGGCCCCCGTGCCGAGCGGGTTCACGTCGATGCGGGCATAGCATTCGGCCAGCCGGCGATGGTCGCGCTCCATCGCGTGCGCGATGCCCAGCAGATACCAGCCGAAGGTGACCGGCTGGGCCGGCTGCAGGTGGGTGTAGCCCGGCATCACCACGTCGGCATGCAGCGCCGCACGCGCCAGCAGGGTGCGGCGCAGGCCCGCCAGCCCGTCCAGCAGCGCCAGCGCCAGCGTGCGGGCGCGCAACCGGTCCTGCGTCGCCTTCAGGTCGTTGCGGCTGCGCGCGATGTGCGAGCGCCCGCCGATGTCGCCGCCGGCCAGCTCGATGATGCGGGCCTCGTAGTTGAAGTAGGTGTCCTCGCGCGCCGGATCGAGCGGTACGGAACCCGGCCCCTCGGCCTCGATCCGGATGACGGTGCGGGCGAGTGCCGCGGCCGTCGGCCCGTCGATGATGCCCTGCCCGGCCAGCATCAGGATGTGGGCCTCGTTGATCGCCGTCATGATCGACAGCACGGCCGGGAACTCGCGCCGCAGCGATGGCCCGACCAGATGCTCCTGGATGATGGGCGAGGTCGTTTCCGCGAGCAGGCCGCTGACCTTGGACGACATCACACGCTCTCCTGCGGTTTCACGGCGACCCGCGCCAACTGTCCGCCGCGGCGCTGGAGGTTGCGCTCGAGCCGGCGCGACAGGGCCGTCAGCGCCGAGCAGATGACGAAATAGACGAGAAGTACGAAGCCGTAGATGAGGAAGGCCGGGCTGTGCCCTTCCTGCAGGGTCGTCCGCTCGACGATGATGCCGCCGATGCGGAAGAACTCCGTGACGCCGACCAGCGAGGCCAGCGTCGTCGCCTGGATCAGGTTCGAGAAGAGCCCGGTGAACGGCGGCAGGATCGGCAGCAGCGCCTGCGGCAGGATGATGTAGCGGAAGATTTCCCACGGCTTCAGGCCGAGCGCCACGGCGCTGGCCGTCTGGTGGCGCGGCACCGCGTTGATGCCGCCGCGCACGATCTCGGCCCCGTTGGCCCCGCCCCACAGGGTGAGGCTGATGAGCGAGGCCGCGAAGGGCGACAGCGGCACGCCCACCAGCGGCGCGCCGAAATAGACGAACAGCATGTTCACGAGCAGCGGGATGTCGCGGAAGAACTCGACGTAGCAGATGGCGACCGCCCGGGCCCAGCCGCGCCGCGACACGCTCAGCATGCCGATCAGGACCGAGACGACGGTGGCGCAGAGCAGCGTCGCCACGGCCAACTGGAAGGTCTGGCGCAGGCCCTCCAGGAAGATCGTGCTGTTGGCGAGGATGAGTTGCATCGGCCCGCCCCTCAGCTCGTCCGGAAGGGGCGCTGCAGGTGGAATTCCAGCCGGCGCACGGCGAACGACAGGATCAGCACCAGGACCAGATAGAGCACGCCGATGGCCGCGAACATCTCCAGCGTGCGGAACTCGGTCGCCACCCGCTCCATGGCGACGAAGGTCAACTCGGCAAAGCCGATCGCCTGGAGGTAGGAGGAATTCTTCAGCACCGAGACCGAGGTGTTGAGCATGGCCGGGATGGCCACGCGCAGGCCGAGAGGGATCGCCACCAGCCACAGATAGTGCAGCGGGCGCAGGCCCAGCGACTGCGAGGCCTCGCGCATCCCCTTGGAGACGGCCAGGAACCCGCCGCGCATGTTCTCGACGTTGTAGGCGCCGCCCCACACGGTCAGCGCCGCCACGCCCGACCAGTAGACCGACAGGCCCAGCCCCAGCGACGGCAGGCCGTAGAAAATGAAGAAGAGCTGCGCCAGCAGCGGCGTGTTGCGGATGAACTCCACATAGAAGCCGAAGAGCTGGGACAGCACCGGCACGCGGAAGACGCGGACGGCCGCCCCCACCACGCCAACTGCGGCGGCCAGCGCGATCGAGATCACGCTGACCAGCACCGTCATGCCCAGCCCTTCGAGAAGGGCCGGGCCGTTGGCGAGGATGTAGCCGAAGTCGAAACGGTAGCTCATGGGCCGCCGCCGCGGGCGATCAGCGGGCCTTCGTCGGCACCTTGGAGAGGTCCCAGGAAGACGTGGTGATCGGCACCAGGTCGGGCTGGTCGTACTGCTTGATCCACTGCTCGATCAGGCCCTCGGCCTTGGCCCGCTTGATCGAGGCGTTGACGTAGGCCAGCCACTCGGTCTCGCCCTTGCGGACGGCCGCACCACGGAAGCCAAGCTGGTAGAGCTCGTCGAGCCGGCGCACGCGCGGGTTCTTCTGGGCCAGGCCCTGGATCACCGCAAGGTCGTGGGCGTAGCCGACGCCGCGGCCCTGCAGCAGGGCCTGGAGGCCGTCCGACACGCTGTCCAGCTTCAGCAGGTTCACTTCCGGCAGGTTCTTCTCAAACCAGCCGACCTGCCAGGCCCCCTTGATGGCGATGACGGTCTTGCCCTTGAGGTCGTCCAGCCCCTTCAGCGGGCTGTCCTTCATCACCAGCACGTCGCTGCCGCCCCAGGCATAGTTGTCCGAGAAGTCGACCACCTTGGCCCGTTCCTCGGTGACGCCGATCGTGGCGATGACGAGGTCGACCTTGCCGCTGACCAGGGTCGGGATGCGGTTGGCGGTGGTGACGCAGGTAAGTTCGGTCTTGTCCGGGCTGCCGAAGGCGTAGGCCGCCACCTGGCGCGACAGGCTGACCTCGACGCCGACCGGCTTGCCGCTCGGATCGATGAAGCCGTCCGGCGGGTAGTCGCACTTCACGCCCGCCCGCAGCAGGCCCAGCTTCTGGATCGCCTCGGGTACGGGCGGCATGGCCTGGGCGAACGCGCCCCCGGCCATCGACACGGCAAACAAGGAAGCAGCACAGGCACGCAGCAGGATATTGGCAACCATCATGGGACCCTCCTCCTTGGCAGGAAGTGCGACACGGTTCGGGCAGGAAAGCAAGGATCGGTCCATGGAATCCAAGCGGACGATCAGCCGCATCGCGGCCGGCGAAAGGATGATTGTCAGCGGCGGCCGTTCGCGCGACGATCCGGCCCCTCCTCGCCACCCCCACCGGACGAATTTCGAGGAACACCCATGACCACCACCCTCTCCCACTGGATCGCCGGCAAGCCGACCGCCGGCCAGAGCGGCCGCTTCGGCGATGTCTTCAACCCCGCCACCGGCGAGGTGACGGCCCGGGTGCCTCTGGCGACCCAGCAGGAACTGGACGCCGCCGTCGCCGCCGCGACCGCCGCCTGGCCGGCCTGGGCCGCCACGCCGCCGCTGCGCCGCGCCCGCGTCATGTTCAAGTTCAAGGAGATCCTGGAGCGCAACAAGGAGGTCCTGGCCCGCGCCATCACGCTGGAGCACGGCAAGGTCCTGTCGGACGCCGAGGGCGAGGTGATCCGCGGCACCGAGGTGGTGGAGTTCGCCTGCGGCATCCCGCAGCTCCTGAAGGGCGAGTTCACCGAGAATGTCGGGACCGAGATCGACAGCTGGTCGCTGCGCCAGCCGCTGGGGGTCGTGGCCGGCATCACGCCGTTCAACTTCCCGGCCATGGTGCCGATGTGGATGTATCCGGTCGCGCTCGCCTGCGGCAACTGCTTCATCCTGAAGCCGTCCGAGCGCGACCCGTCGGCCGCCATGCTGATGGCCGAGTGGCTGAAGGAAGCGGGCCTGCCGGACGGCGTCTTCACCGTCGTCCATGGCGACAAGGTGGCGGTCGACGCGATCCTGGAGCATCCGGGCATCGCCGCCGTCAGCTTCGTCGGCTCGACGCCGATCGCCGAATACGTCTATCGCACGGCCGCCAACCACGGGAAGCGGGTGCAGGCGCTGGGCGGGGCCAAGAACCACCTCGTCGTCATGCCCGATGCCGACCTGGAGCTGGCGACGGACGGGCTGATGGGTGCGGCCTACGGCTCGGCCGGCGAGCGCTGCATGGCGGTGTCGGTCGCGGTCGCGGTCGGCAACTCGGCCGACGCGCTGGTCGACCGGCTGGCGACCCGGCTGCGCACGCTGAAGGTCGGCCCCGGCGTCGACAAGGAAAGCGAGATGGGGCCGCTCGTCACCCGCCAGCACATGGACAAGGTCAGCGGCTATGTCGATGACGGAGTGAAGGCCGGCGCCAAGCTCGTCGTCGACGGGCGCGGCCTGAAGCTGCAGGGATACGAGAACGGCTTCTTCCTGGGCGGCTGCCTGTTCGACCAGGTGACGCCCGACATGCGCATCTACAAGGAAGAGATCTTCGGCCCCGTCCTGTCGGTCGTGCGCGTGCCGACCTATGCCGACGCCCTGAAGCTGGTGAACGACCACGAGTACGGCAACGGCACGGCCATCTTCACCCGCGACGGCGATGCGGCGCGTGCCTTCACCGCCCAGTGCAAGATCGGCATGGTCGGCGTCAACGTGCCGATCCCGGTGCCGATGGCCTTCCACAGCTTCGGCGGCTGGAAGCGCTCGCTGTTCGGCGACATGTATGTCCACGGGCCGGAGGGCGTGCGCTTCTACACCCGCCTGAAGACGGTGACGGCGCGCTGGCCGACGGGCATCCGCTCGGGCGCGGAGTTCGTCATGCCGACGATGCGCTGAGCGGCCGCGGACGGTCGGGCCCTTGCTGACTCACATCCCGGCCGTCCTGTCCGGCCCCGCCTTGGCCCGCGTGCGCGCGCTGGTCGAGGCGGGGCCGTTCGAGGACGGCACGGCGACGGCATCGGGCCAGGCCGCCGCCGTCAAGCGCAACCTCCAGATCGCGGCCGACCCGGCCCGCCGCCGGCCGATCGACGAGCTGGTCATGCCGGCCATCCTGGGCGACCCGCGCTTCGTCGAGGTCGCCTTCCCCAAGGTGATGGCCCCGCCCACCTACAATCGCTACGACGTCGGCATGACCTACGGCGACCATGTCGACGCGCCATTCCTGTCGTCGGGCCGGGTACGCGCCGACATCTCGCTCACCCTCTTCCTCAGCGAGCCCGAGGAATATGAGGGCGGCGCACTGACCATCCGCCATGGCGACGCGCAGTTCCTGGCCAAGCACAAGGCGGGCGACCTCGTCGCCTACCCGACCACCAGCCTGCATCACGTCAGCCCGGTGACGCGGGGCAAGCGCCTGGCCGCCGTCTCGTGGGTGCAGAGCTACGTCCCCGACGAACGCCACCGGCGCATCCTCTACGAGCTGGGCGAGGCCAAGAAACTGCTCGACCGCACGGCCCCCGGCGCCCCCGAGACCGACGCGCTGCGCAACGGCCTGTTCAACCTGCTGCGCCTGTGGTGGCAGCCGTAGAACCGTCTGCGCCGTATCCGTACGGGCACCGGGCATTCATTGCCGCTTGACGTCGGCCGCCATCAGGACCATCCGTCAACCTTGACGATAGTGACGACCCACGGACGACCGCCACCAGGGGGCAGGCATATGCGATACGCAGGAATGGCGGCGGCCGCGATTGCGGCCCTGGGCGTGCTGGCCGCGGCAGCCCCCAGCCACGCGCAGCAATTCGGCATGACCTTCTACAATGATTCAGGTCAGCAGATACGGGTCCATGTTCCGAACGTCTATCTTGGAACAATAGATATCGCCAGCCAGTGGGACTACACGGTCCAGATCGGCAATGGTAACATGTATTACAATCCACAATTTCTTGACATGAACAACAATGAAATCTGCGGATGGACGGTCAACTCAGAATACCGCAGCGTTTATTATCGCACGTGCCAACATTCAGGCAAGAATGGCGACAAGAATTCGTCGGACACCCTGTCGTGCAATCTCGAGTACCAGAAGCACTATGATGGTACCTGCGAGTTCACCATGACGATCAAGAAGAACTAGCAACCGGTCCTGGTACGCAGCAATGACGGCCCTGCCGCCCTACATGAGGTAGATCAGGATGGCACCGTCGCCGCCGATCATGGTGTCCGTCTGGTAGGTGCCGGAAAGGCCGTCGAACAGGATCGTCCCGCCGCCAACGGCGGAGAGGGACAAGGCGCCGTCGGTCACGGCCACGCTATCGAGCAAGCGGCCATGCTTGGCGGATAGGCCGGCGATTGCGATGACGTCGCCCGAGAGCCCCGCCTGGAAGCCATGGATCGTGTCGTCGGCCAGGTGGGCAACCGAGCCGTAGACGGTGTCCCTTCCCACATCCGGTCCGAGATCGATCCAGTCCCCATCGGCATCGCCATAGAACCGGTCGGCGCCGGGGCCGCCCGCCAGCGTATCGGTGCCGGCGCCGCCATGCAGCGTGTCCGCCCCGGTGCCGCCATCGAGCCGATCGCCACCGGCGCCGCCTTCCAGGCGATCGCTGCCATTGCCGCCGTCGAGGCGGTCAGACCCAGCCTCGCCATAGAGCGTGTCATTGCCGTTGCCGCCTGCCAGGCGGTCGTTGCCATTGCCGCCCCAGAGCGCGTCCTCGCCGCTGCCGCCGGCCACCAGGTCGTCGCCGTTGCCGCCCTTCAGCGTGTCCCGGCCGGCCTCGCCGAACAGGCTGTCATTGCCGTTCTTGCCGTCGATATTGCCACCTGAAGCAGCGGCCTGGACAAGGTCGGGGTTGTTGGTGGGCTGCGCCTTGCGGTCGACGATGAAGACCGCGAACGGGTCGGACTCCTCGCTCTCGTTGCCGGCGGTGTCCTCGGCAGTGGCGGCGTAGGCGTGATGCCCAAGCGCCAGCGTCGCCGGATCGGTCCAGGTCCAGTTGCCGTCCTCGTCGGCGACGACGGTATCCATGCCCTGGCCGTCTCGCATCAGATGGACCGTGGAGTGGGCTTCGGCCGTGCCGGACAGCGTCAACGTCCGGTCGGTGGTGACCCCGTCGGGCTCGCCGGTGTCGCCGGTGATAGCCAGGACCGCCGGGGCTTCCGGTGCCACGCGGTCGGTCAGCAGGTCGCCGGCAGCGGTGTAGCGCAGCAGGTAGAACTTGTTGCCATCCGCGGCCTCGGCCAGCGCGGTGCCGGCACCCGGATCGAAGTCGACCGTGCCGAAGAACTGGCCGACGACATGGGCATTGCCCGACGGGTCGACCGCTATGTCGTGGCTGTATTCGTCACTGGTCGATTGGTCGGACGCGCTCGCCCACAGCAGCTTGCCCGATGGATCGTAGCGGGCCACGAACATGTCCGTGCCCGTGGAGACATGGATGTCGGTCGCCGGACCGGGGTCGAAATCCACCGTCTGGCTGACCGACCCGGTGACGAGGATGTTGCCCTGGCCGTCGAACGCGACGTCCTCGCCACGCTCGCGATCGGCCCCGCCGGTCATGCCCTTGACCCAGACGAGGTCGCCGTCGGCGTCGTACTTCGCCAGGAAGAATTCGTCGAGCGCGCCAGCGAGGGCGACCGTCCCCGCGCCTGGATCGAAGTCGACGGTGGCGCCGGTATCGCCGGACTCGAAGAAGCCGGTGACATAGGCATTCCCCGACGCGTCGGTGGCGACGCCGTTGGCATACTCGCCCGCACTGGATTGGCCCGGCGAACGCGCCCAGAGCAGGTTGCCGGACGGATCGTACTTGGCCACGAAGAAGTCGACCCCGGTGGCCGCAAGCAGCGCTGTTCCGGGGCCGGGATCGAAATCCACGGTTCCTTCGAAATTGCCCGCCGCGAGGATATTGCCCGCCGTGTCGACCGCCACGTCGCGGATGAACCCACGGCTCGTGCCGCGGCCCGTCACGACCCAGGTCAGGCTGCCGTCGGCATCGTACTTCGCCAGGAAGGCATCGGTCCCGATCGCGGTAAAGGTGGCCGATCCGGGCCCGGCGTCGAAATCCACGGTGCCGTCGAAGTGTCCGCCCACCAGGATGTTGCCGGCGGCATCGACGGCAACGGCGGCCGCGACGTCCTCGCCGGTCGACTGCCCCGACCCCGTTAGCCATAGAAGGCTGCCGTCGGCATCGTACCGGGCGACGAACATGTCGCGCACGGTGCTGATCAGAACGGTCGTGCCCGGGCCGCCGTCGAAGTCGACCGTGCCCGCGAAATGGCCGACGACGTGGATGTCCCCCGTGGGGCCCAGCGCCAGCCCATTGCCCGTGGCGACGCTGTAGTCGCCCCCCTCGGTCGCCGTGACCCAGACAAGGCTGCCCGACATGTCGTAGCGGGCGACGAAGAGGTGGTTGCCTTCGGTGGACGGGATCGCCGTGCCGGGTCCGGGGTCGAAATCGGTGTTGGAGAAGAAACCGGCGACATAGCTGTCGCCGCCGGCATCCGCCGCGATGCCGTTGGCCGTGGAGTATCCCGCCCCTTCGGGCGTCACCAGTCCGAACGCCATCGAGCCCCCGCTCCCGGCCACACCCACGGCCTCAGACAACCAATAGCCGAGCGGCGGGTCGTTGTCCGAAGATTGCTGCGGTGGGGGTGTGGCCGGGAAGCGGACCGACGCGTCTTGGCGCGCCTATCTACCGCGTGATCACAGTTCCGGCGGCTCGATCCCGGCCGCGCGCAAGGCATCGGCCAGTGCGCCCTTCAACCGGTCGAGGCCGGCGTCGCTGGTCGATTCCGCACGCGCCACCAGCACGTCTTGCGTGTTCGACGCGCGCAGCAGCCACCAGCCGTCGCTGGTGTTCACCCGCACGCCGTCGACGTCGGAATAGGTGGCACCAGCCGCCTTCAACCGCTCGACGACCGCGGCCATCACCGGCTTCTTGGCCTCTTCCGAGCAGGGGAAGCGCAGTTCCGGCGTGTTGATGGTGGCCGCCATGCGGTCGCGCATCTGGGCCAGCGTCTCGGGGCTGCCCGCCACGACGTTCAGCAGGCGGATGGCGGCATAGAGCGCATCGTCGTAGCCATAGTAGCGATCGGCGAAGAAGATGTGGCCGCTCATCTCGCCGGCCAGGGGCGACTTGGTCTCGGCCATCTTGTTCTTGATGTGCGAGTGGCCGGTCTTCCACATCAGCGGCTGGCCGCCCAATGCTGCGATGCGGTCGAACAGCGTCTGGCTCGCCTTCACGTCGCTGATGACGACGCTGCCGGGGCGATCCTTCAGCACCGCCTCGGCCCAGATCTGCATGAGCTGGTCGCCCCAGAGGATGCGCCCCTGGCCGTCGACCACGCCGATGCGGTCGCCGTCGCCGTCGAACGCCACGCCCAGGTCGCAGCTGCCCTTGGCCACGGCCGCCTGGAGGTCGACCAGGTTCTTGGCCACGGTCGGGTCGGGGTGATGGTTGGGGAAGGTGCCGTCGATGTCGGCGAAAAGGGTCGAATGCTGGCCCGGCAGGCGCGCCACCAGGCGCGTCATCGCCTCGCCCGCCGCCCCGTTGCCGGCGTCCCAGGCGACCTTCAGCTCGCGCCCGCCGGTGAAGTCCTGCGCCAGGCGCTCGACATAGCGGTCCAGCATGTCGACGTGGCTGGCCTTGCCCTTGCCGGTGGCGAAGCCGCCCTCGGCAGCCAGCCGGCCCAGCGCCTGGATGTCGCCCGCGAAGAACGGCTTCTTGCGCAGCATCATCTTGAAGCCGTTGTAGTCCGGCGGGTTGTGCGAGCCGGTGATCATGATGCCGCCCGCCACGTCCAGCGCGTAGCTGGCATAGTAGAGCATCGGCGTCGGCCCGAGCCCGACCGAGACGACATCGCGGCCGCTGGCCGTCAGCCCCTCGATCAGCGCCTCCTCGAGACCGGGCGACGACAGGCGCCCGTCGCGGCCGACCGCGATCGTGCCCGAGCCGGCAATGGTGCCGAAGGCGCGGCCGATGGCGCGGGCATCGTCGGTCGACAGCGTCTTGCCGATGACGCCGCGGATGTCGTACTCGCGCAGGATGGTCGGGTCGAAACGATAGGCTTCGCTCATCGCGTGGTCTCCTTGCCCGGCCGCGCTGCGGCAAGCGGGCGACCGATCGAGGTGTATTCGAGCCCGGCCTCGGCCATGGCCGCCGGGTCGTAGACGTTGCGCAGGTCGACCACCACGGGCGACTTCAGCGCCCGGCGCATGCGCCGCGGGTCGAGGGCGCGGAACTCGTTCCATTCGGTGATGAGGACGACCGCGTCGGCGCCCTCCATCGCGGCATAGGCGCCCTCGGCGAAATCGATGCCCGGCAGAAGCTTGCGCGCCTCGCCCATGCCCTCGGGGTCATAGGCGCGGATTGCCGCACCGGCCGCCTGGAGGGCCGGCAGGATGTCGAGCGCCGGGCTGTCGCGCATGTCGTCGGTGTTGGCTTTGAAGGTCAGGCCCAGCACGGCCACCGTCTTGCCCTCGACCGAGCCGCCGCAGGCCGTGACCACGCGGTCGGCCATCGCCCGCTTGCGAAGGTCGTTCACCTCCACCACCGTCTCGACGATGCGCAAGGGCGCGCCGGCGTCGCGCGCGGTCTTGACCACCGCCAGCGTGTCCTTGGGGAAGCACGAGCCACCATAGCCGGGGCCGGGATGCAGGAACTTGCGCCCGATGCGCCCATCCAGGCCGATGCCGCGGGCGACGTCGTGCACGTCGGCGCCGACTTTCTCGCACAGGTCGGCCATCTCGTTGATGAAGGTGATCTTCACCGCCAGGAAGCTGTTGCCGGCATACTTGATGAGCTCGGCCGTCTCGCGCCGGGTCATCACGATCGGCGTCTCGATCAGGTAGAGCGGGCGGTAGAGCTGGCGCATCACCGCCTCGGCGCGGTCGGACTCGCAGCCGATCACCACCCGGTCGGGGCGCATGAAGTCGTTGATCGCCGCCCCTTCGCGCAGGAACTCGGGGTTGGAGACGACATCGAACTCCGCGTCCGGCCGGGCCTTGCGGATGATCGCCTCGACCTCGCGGCCCGTGCCCACCGGCACTGTCGACTTGGTGACGATGACGGTATAGCGGCCGATCGCGTGCGCGATCTCCTCGGCCGCGGCATAGACGAAGGACAGGTCGGCATGGCCATCGCCCCGCCGGCTGGGCGTGCCGACGCAGATGAATACGGCGTCGGCACCCGACACCGCCTCCTTCAGGTCGGTCGTGAAGGAAAGCCGGCCCGCCTTCACGTTGTTGGCGACCAACTCGTCCAGGCCCGGCTCGAAAATGGGCATCTCGCCCGCCTGGATGCGGGCGATCTTGGTGGCGTCCTTGTCGACACAGACGACGTCAGTGCCGAATTCCGAGAAGCACGCGCCGGAGACAAGGCCGACATAGCCCGTCCCGATCATGGCGATGCGCATTTGGGTCCTATCCGTCGAAGGTCGTTTGCGGGCGGGTCTGGGGCTCAGCGATATTGCGGCAGGAACTCCCGCACGGCCGGCGCCATGTCGGGCCGCGCCAGCGCGCAGGCGATGTTGGCCTCCAGGAAGCCCGCCTTGTCGCCGCAGTCGAAGCGGCGCCCGGCGAAGCGCAGGCCATGGAACGGCATCTCGCCGATCATCTTGGCCATGGCGTCGGTAAGCTGGATCTCGTTGCCGGCACCACGCTCCATCAGGCTCAGATGGTCGAAGATCTCGGGCTCCAGGATGTAGCGGCCGATGACGGCCAGGCGCGAGGGGGCGGCCTCCGGCTTGGGCTTCTCCACCAGCCCCTCGACCTCGACCAGTTGGCCGTCGTCGGCGCCGGGCGAGACGATGCCGTAGCGGCTGGTGTGTTCGCGCGCGACCTCCATCACCGCCAGCATGTTGCCGCCGACCTTCTGGTGGGCATCGACCATCTGCGCCAGGCAGCCGCGCTCGGCCAGGATCAGGTCGTCGGCCAGCAGCACGGCAAAGGGCTCGTCGCCCACCACCTCGCGGGCGCACCAGACGGCATGCCCCAGCCCCAGCGGCCGCTGCTGGCGGGTATAGATGACCTCGCCAGCACCCGGGATCATCTTCGCCAGATCTGCCAGGGCAGCGTCGCGTCCGCGCTCGCGCAGGGTGGCGTTCAGCTCGAAGCTCTCGTCGAAATGGTCTTCCAGGGCCGACTTGCCGCGGCCCGTCACCATGATCAGCCGCTCGATCCCGGCTTCGCGCGCCTCTTCCACGGCATACTGGATCAACGGCTTGTCGACGACCGTCAGCATTTCCTTGGGCATCGACTTGGTGGCCGGCAGGAATCGGGTGCCGAGGCCGGCGACAGGGAAAACGGCGGTGCGGACGCGTCGGGACATGGACTGCTCTCGGGCTGAATCGGGGTCGGAGGCAATGTCGGCAGGAACCTATAGGCGGGGCCTATGGGCCGCCACCAGAACGATTCCGCGCTACTTCCTGTTCCATCGCCGCGCAAATTGACGCCTCAAGGCAGTCCCGGACAGAGTGGAGCATGCTGCCGCCTCCGATCGCCAGCATCGACGCGACCATATTGGCCGCCAATCCAGGAGCTTTCCGATGACCGCCCCTCCCCGTCTCGTTCCGTCCCGCCCGCCCCGGCGATGGCCAGGCCACCTTCGACATCACCTGGCGGTCGGTGGCCGGGCTGGCGACCGGACACTACTCGGCCGAGCAGATCGCCGGCTGGATGGGGCAGCGCACGCCCGATTTTTACGAAGGGCTGATCGCGCACGGCCGCATGGTCGTGGCCGAACGTGACAGCGCGGTCGTCGGCTTCGTCGATGCCGAGCCGGGCGAGGTGACGCGGCTCTTCATCCTGCCCGATGCCGCCGGCGGCGGGCTCGGCCGGCGGCTGCTGGCCATCGGCATCGACACGGCACGGGTCGGCCATTCGGGGCCGGTGCGCCTGGAATCGACGATCAATGCCGCGGAATTCTATCGCCGGCATGGGTTCCGCGAGGTCGGCCGCGGCCATTTCTCGCACGGGCTGGGCGGCGACCCGATCGAGATCATCCACATGGAACTTGCGGACCAGGGGCAACCCCCGACCGTTCCGCCAGCAGCCGGGTGAGCAGGCGGATCTGCTCCTCCTGCTGGGCCAGCATGCGGGTCACCTGGTCCTGGCGCAGGCCGTCCAGCTTCTCGTGCAGGCCCATGATCTCGAGCTCGGCCTTCAGGTTGACCTCGTAGTCGTGGGCCGCGGCCTCGCGGTCCTTCACCGCCTGGCGGTTCTGCGACATCATGATGACCGGCGCCTGGAGTGCCGCCAGCATCGACAGCACGAGGTTCAGAAAGATGAAGGGATAGGGGTCGAAGGGCTGGACCAGGAGCGGCAGCAGCACGGTGTTGCCGACGACCCAGGCAACCAGGACGACGCCGAAGGCAATGATGAAGGCCCAGGAGCCGCCGAACTGCGCCACCCGGTCGGCCAGGCGGCCGCCGAAGCCGGCATCGTCCTCGACCATGCTGAGGTCGCGGCTGACCAGCCGGCGCCGGGCAATGTGCTGGATCACCCGGCGCTCCCGCTCCGGCAGTTCGTCGAAGCCCGTCTTCAGCAACCGTTCGGCCAGATGCCGCACCGCCTCGTCCATGATCCGCGCCTCCGGGTGGCAGGCCGCGCTACCCGTCCTGTCCCAGGAGCAGGTCCTTGGCCTCGTTGATCTTGGCCGCGACCCAGGTGGAGCCGCCGCGGTCGGGATGGTTGGCCATCATCAGGCGGCGATGGGCCGCCCGGATCTCGTCGGCGGTGGCCCCGGCCGCCAGGCCCAGCACCTCCAGCGCCTCGGCCTCGCCCATGGGACCGCCGCCGCCCCCGCCCGCCGCCGGCCGCGCGATCGCGCCAGTCCTCGCCATGGGCACGGTCGAGCCAACCCTCCAGCACGCTGGCCGAATCGGGGTCCTCGACCTGGGCATGGCGCCAGAGCTGGATCGCCTCGTCGAAGCTGAGCTGGTCGAGCATGCGGCCGGCAAACGCGCCCTCGCGCACCCGGCCCGAAAGCTGGCCGGTGTCGTGGTCGAGCGTCATGGCGACGAAGCGGGTGTCGACGGCGCTCGTCTGCCCCTGGCGGGGGCCGGCCGCCGCCCGCACGCGCCGCGCCAGCCCGCGCCAGCGCACGAAGAACGGCAGCAGGAACGATCCCAGCATCATCGCCGCACCGACGCGGCCGGACCACACCAGCAGGATTGCGGCCAGAACCAGAACGCCGGCGCCGACGATGCGCAGCCAGCGCGCCAGCAGGGCCGGGTCGGCTGCGGCCAGCGCGCGCAGCAACAGCCACAGCCCCACCAGTCCAAGGGCACCCAACGCGAACCAGGCGATCATGCGACGACGGCGTCCAGGCGGCCGGCGGCCTCCGTGCTAACCACGGCCGGCGAACCGATGGGTCAGCAGCAGGGCCGAGCCACCGCGGCGGCGACCAAAATCCTCCAGCGCGCGGCGCCCGCCGGCGGCGTAGGCGGCAACGGCCGCCAACAGGTCGCGGAGCTGGTCGGCAGAGGCGGCATCGAACGGGCAGCAGGCCCCCTTGGTCAGGCGGGCCACCTCCTCGAAGGCACGCCTTGCCACCGGATCGGCCCCCTCGTGGAACATGAAGGCCGGCACCCCTAGCAGGCCGAGCTCGCCCGCGGCGTGGCAGAGGGCGTCGATATCCTCTTCCATGCAGTCGCCGACGAAGACCAGGGCCGCCACCCGTTCGCGGCGGGTCTCGGCCGCGGCATGGCGCAGGACGCGCAGGATCTGCGTCTGGCCGCCGCGGCAGGACACGCCGCTCATCCGCGCCAGCAGGGCGCTGGTGTCGGTGACCCAGGGCTCGGCCGCGAACTCGTCGAAGCCGCGATACCAGCAAAGCTGGACCGCCAGCCGGCCGACCTTGTCGGCAGCCTGGAACATCTCGCCCTGGATGCGGCAGGCACGGTCCCAGCTCGGCTCGCGGCTGGCCGTCGCATCCATGGCGAAGATCAGGCGCCCGCCGACGGCCGGCGGCGCCGCCTTCAGCTTGCTGAGGAAGGCATCCACCTCGGCCCGGCTCGACCGCGCGGGCAGGTTGCCGGGTCCGGTTTTTCTCTGGTCGCTGGACATGCCCTATTATATGGGACGAAGGGGCTCGCGGTTGAGCCCGCGATTTGCGCTTTCATCCAACCGATCGGTTCCGATGGCCCTGGCACCCTACACGATCACCGCGCTCGCCCTGCCCGAACGGCCCGGCATCATCGGCCTGGCGCCGGTTCCGGGCCGGGTCGACCTGGACGCCGACATTGCGATCATCCGGAGCTGGGGCGCGGCCACCGTCGTCACCCTGCAGCCGCAGGACGAATTAGACTGGCTCGGCATCGGCCATCTCGGCCGCGCCGTCGTCGCCGCCGGGCTGGAATGGCACCACCTGCCGATCCTGGACCTGCGCGCGCCCGACGCCCTCTTCGAACAGTCCTGGGAGGCGGTGGCGACCGCGGTGCTGGCGCGACTCGACCGTGGCGAGCGGGTGATGGTGCATTGCCGCGGCGGCTTCGGGCGCACCGGCACGGTGGCCGCCCGCCTGCTGGTCCTGCGTGGCCTGGCGCCGGCCGCCGCCATCGCGCTGGTCCGCCACACCCGGCCGGGCTCGATCGAGACCGACGACCAGGAGCGCTACATCCTGGCGCTCGGCAACTGAAACAGCCCGCCTTCCTTGCGAAGGCGGGCCGTCGGTTTCCACCGGTCCTACTGGCGCACCACGGAGCCGCCGGTCTGCGGCGCCTCGACCGCGACGGGGGCACCCGTCGGCAGCTTCAGGTCGACCGGGTCGTAGAGGCGGCCCGGCTGGCCCGGCTGACCCATCGACGCGCGGGTGTCGTCGCGCTGGGCGCCCTGCCCCGTCACCTCGATGACGTTGGGGCCGGTGTACTTGATGCGGTTGCCGAAGACGTCCTTGGCGTAGCGCACGTCGAGCGTCATCTTGACGAAGGCATTGCCGTCCTCCGTCCAGCCATAATCCTTCACCTCCGCCCCCCAGATCGCGGCCATGACCGAGGTGCGGACCTCGTCGCTGACCAGCACCAGGTTCTCGGTGCGGCTGCGGCTGTCCACCTGCTGGCCGACGATGGTGCGGGCGAGCTGGTCGTAGGCGTCGATCTCGGCCGCGCGCAGGGCCTGGAGGAAGGGGCGCGAGGATTCGGTGTTGGTGCCGAGCCCGATGCGGCGAACCGTGACGTTGTTGTACGAGACCGGCTTGCCGATGACGTTGCGCACGTCGCCCAGCGTGATCGTCGCCTCGGAGATGGCGATGTCTCGGGCCGCGTCGTACTTGGGCCGGCCATGCTTCACGCCCTTCACCGCCGCCTGGATCTTGGTGTCGACCGAGGTCTCGCCCGAGCGGTCGGAGAAGAACACCTCCTGGCTGCGGACCTTCAGCCCGACGATCGATTCGGTGATGCCGCGGGTGGCCATCGCCTGGGCCATGCGGATGCTCATCAGCTCCTTGTTGCCCTGGGCTGCCGCAGGGGCGGCGACCACCGCCAGCGTCATCGCGGCGGCGGCTATGCAGACGGACTGGGTCCAGGCGGACTTGCGCACGGACAGCATCGGACTTCTCCCGTTTCCTGATTTCATCGGATGGGCGGCGCCGGAACCGGAACCGGCCCGCGATCGACCCCGTCGTCACCAAGCCCGAGCCGGCGCAGCGCGTCGCTGCGCTCGGCCCCGGTGCGGCCGTCCATCACCACCAGGTCGTCCACCCGGAAGTCGCGGTCGGCCCCGACACCGGGACCGACGCGCACCGAGAGGATGACCTGCGAGCCTTCCGGAGCCAGCCGCAACCGCTCCAGGATCTTCTCGTTCAGCGAGAAGGCCGCCCGCCGCCGTTCCTCCATCAGCGCCTCGTTGCTGCCCGCCGATGCCGGCAGGACGGCCGCGATGCCGAGCAGGGCTGCCAGGGCGGCCTTCATCGCGCTCACCACTGGCCAGGACGCAGGGCGGCACCGCCGCCGGTCATGCGATCCTGCACCTGGGGCGCGGCGCGGCGCACGGGTGCGGCCTGACGCGGGCAGATCTCGGCCGATGCCCGCTGCATGCCCTCATGCGAGGGGCCATAGCCGGGGTCGAGGCGCAGCGACTGCTGGTAGTTGCCGATGGCCGGCGGGCACTGGCCCTGCACGCGGTAGATCTCGGCCACCAGGTAGAAGGTCTCCGCCGTCGCCAAGCCCATCTGCGACACGCGGTCGAGCTGCATCTGCGCCTGCGGCATGCGGCCGTCGTTCATGTAGAAGCGGGCCAGCGCATGCCGGCGGACGAGGTCGTTCGGCGCACGGTCGAGGTAGGCGAGCCAGGCGGCCTCGGCGGCCGCGCGGTTGCCCATGCCGATCTCGGCATCGCCCAGGCAGGCAAAGGCCTGGGGCGACGGGTTCGGCTCGGCCGTCGCCTGGCGGCACCAGGCGGCCGCCCGGGCGAAGTCGTTGAGGCGAAGCGCCGACAGGCCCTGGTCGAGCGCCGTCGTCGTCTGCACGAACACCGGCTGGGGGGCGGAGTCCTGCTGGCAGGCCGAGGCCAGCAGGGCGGTGGCGAGCGCGAAGCCGATGCCGGAGGCGCGGAGGCCCAGGCCGGAGGCACGAATGATGGCGCGGGACATGGCTCAGTTCCCCTTGTAGCGGGCGTCGATCTCCTGGACCGACTGCTGGACGAGGCGCTGGACGAGCTGGTCGAGGGTCTGGCCGCCGGCCGAGGCCTGGCTGACGCCCATGAAGGACGTGCCCTGGCTGCCCTGCTGCATGGTCTGCTCGAAATAGCCGGTCGCCACCTGCTCGGTGGTGCTGGCGTCGATGATCCGGTAGCGCAGGCCGACGATCCACACCTGGGCATCGTCGCTGGACTGCGCCGACCCGGCGACGGTGCCCGCGGCATAGCCGGCGCGGCCGCCGATGGCGGTGCCGAGCAGGCTGCCCATGGCGCGGCCGTCGAAACCCTGGGAGGCCTGGGCGACCGGCTCGGCGCGCAGCACGTCGAACTTCAGCACGTACTTGGTGGTGCGGAACTTGCCGAGCTGGAAGAGGCGGCGGGCGGCGTTCGGGTCGCCCAGGTTGTAGGCGATCTCGACCTCGCGCATCACCGGGCCCAGCTCGCGGCGCTCCAGCACCGGGAAGTTGGCGCGGCCCAGCTCCAGCTCGGCATAGTCGGCGATGTTGTTCGGCCCGAAGCGCTGGGTGAAGCTGGCATGGTTGCTGCGCACGTCACCCGGCAGGACGAGGACGGCGACGCCGCGGATGTTCTGGTTAGCGTAGCCGACCGGCTGGTACATCTGCTGCTGGGCCGACTGCTGGGCGATCGCGGCCGAGCTGCCGCCGCCGGTCGTCTGCTGGCAGCCGGCGCCGACGAGCGCCGTCACGGCCAGGAAGGAAATTCCGATCTTCTTCATCGCTGTTTCTCCGCCTCGAATTATTGGGACCCACCCGCACCATCGGTCGCAGCGAGCGGCCGGTTGGTTCAGGGGTTTCGCGTCGATTCTCAGAAGTTCTTGATCGCCCGGACGGTGTCGCTGGCGGGCGTCGGCGCCTTGCCGCTGGCGGCCGCCACGCCCTCGGGATTGACCTTCTTCACCGCCTCCATCGCGGTCTCGCTCTGGGCGATGGCGCGGATGCGCTCCGGCGAGGCGGCAGCCAGGGAGGATGGCGGCAGCTTCACCAGCCGGTCGGCCAGGTCGTTGGCGTCGTTGGCGCTGTAGTTGACCCGCACGAGGTCGCCCCTGGCCGACACCAGGCGAAACGAGCGGTCCCCCAGCTTGGCATTCAGCGGCCGCACCATCGTCTCGTTGATGAGGCGGGCAAAGGCGTTGCGGCCGCCGGTGAAATCCACCTCGAACAGCGACATGCCGGCGGCGTCGAAGTTGCGGAAGTCGACGTTCAGCACCGGGCGCAGGCCCATCAGCTCCTTGCGCATCAGCTCGCCCGCGTCATAGTCGGGCAGGCCCATCAGTTGCAGTTGGAAGATGCGCGACGGCGCCGACAGGTGCTTCTCGAACAGGTCGCGGCTGAACTCCGCGCCGATGAGTTGGCCGATGTCGCGGGTGGCGACGTCCTCGTCGTTCCAGCTTCGCCCGGTCGGCACCTTGTTGTTGAAGTAGATCTCCTGCCCCGTCGCATTGTCGACGCAGGCGACCGTCCAGGAGGTCAGGACATACTTGCTGACCGTGATGCCGGATGCCGGCAGGCGCGCGGTCAGCGTCTTGAACTTGGCCTCGCCCAGGATCGAGAAGTCGGACGCCCGCTGCTGCGAGACCGAGAGGGTGACGTCGGTCTGCCCCTCGAGCTGGCTGCGCGCCATCAGCTCCACCCGCAGCTTGTCGGCATGCTCCTCGGACCAGACGCGATAGCCGAAGGTCTGGATGCGTTCCTTCAGGATGTTCTCGGCGATCTGCGAGCGGCGGGGTGCGGTGGTCGAGGCGCGGTCGGCGTCGGCGGCGAAGATCGCCACCGAAATGCGCGGGTCCCCCCGCTCGCGGATCAGGGCCACGCGCTGGTCGCGCGACATGGACTTCAGCGCCTCCTCGACGCCGGAGACGTAGACCTCGGCCTTCAGCAGCATGTGCATGAAGCCGTCGTCGCCCAGCCAGGGATCGCTTTCCTTGATCACCTGCTTGATGAGGCCGTCCGCGCGCGTCAGCACGCGGTCGCTGATCATGGTGTAGTTCTGCACCAGGGTCTGGCTGTCGACATAGACGCCGACCGCCTTCTCGACCGCCTGGCGGCGGGCGTCGCGGCGCAGCTCGTCGATCATGATCCCCTTGTCGCGCGCGTACTGCGGCGCGTTGGGATCGGCCAGCCCCTCGGCCGAGACGATGATGGTCTTCTGGGATTGCCCCGCCGGGGCGGCCGGCTGCTGCGCCACGGCCGGGACGCCTGCCGCCAGCAGGCACAGGAAGAACATGGCTAGTGCTGTACGCTGCATCCGGCGACTCCCCAGGGCGGGTGACCTCGTTCCGCCCCCCTGTCGGGGGCGCTCGGATGGTCTGTCGCGGAGGCTCTAGCCGGGGTTCAAGCCCGCCGGCAGAAATTACGCCGTCAGATTGGTATCCATTCCACCAGGACGATCAGCCACGCCCGGCACAGACGCTGGCGTAGAGATCGGCCACCACGCCGTCGATCCGCTCGCGCAGGATGTCGCGCACCACCGGCAACGGGTCGGCGCCGGTGAAGGACGCCTGGGACATGTCGGCCTGGCCCATCATCCCGCGGCCGGGCGAGGAGAGCGCGAAGCTGACCGTCACCGACACCTGCTTGACCCGGATCATCGGGTTCATCTGGGCCCGGCTTTCGATGTTGGCGCGAATGACATAGGCCGGCCCCAGGCGCTGGAAGGCGGTCAAGGCGGCGTCGGTCTGGTTCTCCAGGAAACGCCGCAGTTCCTCCTGGGCGACCTGGCGGTTGATCTCTTCCTGGGTGAAGACCGTCATGCCGGCGCGGCGCAGGGCGTCGGCCACGATCGGGTAGACCCCGGCATAGCGCTGCTGGCGGATCAGCCGGTCGCCATCCTCCCGCACCTCGGAGAAGACGATGGCCACCTTGCGGCCCGACAGCCGGCGGCGGCAGGCCGGGTCGATCATGGCCGACGCCGGCAGCGGCGGCGGAGCCACCTGGGGCCGGTTGCCGCGCTCCGACAGGTCCAGCCCTTGGGCATGGGCGGGTGCGGCGACCGCCAGCAGGACGAACGGCAGCAGGACGAACGGCAACCAGGCCAGGCGCATGGGATGTCTCCGGGGATGCGGGTCAGCGGGCAGGCGCTGTGGTGGCGGCCGGTGCTGCCGCAGGCGCGGCAGCCGGAGCGGCAGCGGGTGCCGGAGCGGCAGCGGGCGCCGGGGCGGCCACCGGCGGGTGGGCGGCGGGCGGCGCACCGGTGCCGGCCGCGGGCAAATCTCGCGCCGGGCGCGGTCCTGGCCCTCATGGGCCGGCCCGTAGTTGGGGTCGATCCGCAGCGACTGGCGATAGTTGCCGAGCGCGGCCTGGCAATTGCCCTGCAAGCGGAAGATCTCGGCCACCAGGAAGAACGTGTCGGCGGTGGCAAGCCCCAGTTGCGATACCCGGTCAAGATGGATCTGTGCCTGCGGGAAGCGCCCGTCCTCCAGATACAGGCGGGCCAGCGCATGGCGGCGCGGCACGTCGGTCGGCACGCGCTCCAGATAGCCCTGCAGGGCCTGCTCGGACGCCGGCTTGTTGCCGAGGCCCCGCTCGGCATCGCTGAGGCATGAGAAGGCCCAGGGCGAGGGGTTGGATTCGCCGGTCGCCTCGCGGCACATCTTGGCCGCGTTCTCGAAATCGCCCAGGCGCAGGGCGGCCTGGCCCTGCTCCAGCGTCGACTTGGTCGGTACCAGCACCGGTTGCGTGGTTTCGTCCTGGCATCCGGCCAGTACCAGGCCAAGCGCCGCTGCCATCGAAACCTGCATCCACTTCATCGTCGGCCGTCCCCCCTCCCCGCAGCGCCGCGAACCGGCGCCTACAGCGTCTTGGCCCGCATCAGGCGGGCCTTGTCGCGGTTCCACTCCCGTTCCTTGATGGCGTTGCGCTTGTCCGCCATCTTTTTGCCGCGCGCGAGCCCGATCTGCACCTTGGCGATGCCGCGGTCGTTGAAATAGAAGGCCATCGGCACGAGCGTCACGCCCTCGCGCTTCACTTGGCCCAGCAGCTTGCTCATCTCCTTGCGGTGGACCAGCAGCTTGCGGGCGCGGCGCGGCTCGTGGTTGAAGCGGTTGGCGCCCGGATATTCCGGGATATAGGCGTTGAACAGATAGAGCTCGCCATCGCGCTCGCCGGCATGCGCCTCGCCGATGCTGGCCGCCCCCTTGCGCAGCGACTTCACCTCGCTGCCGAAGAGGACGAGGCCCGCCTCCAGCGTCTCGTCTATATGATAGTCGAAGCGTGCGCGCCGGTTCTGGGCGACCTGCCGCTGCGGTTCCTTCTCGGCTGCCATCGTTGCTGCTTTCCGCCGGACCGCCCCCCTGCCTTCGCGGCGGGAGGGGGGCGTCCGATCGTGGCCTCTAGTTGAGGAGGCCGGCGTTGGTCATCGCCGCCTTCACGCGCGCCTGCGTCGGCTCCAGCGTCGGCGCCAGCGGCAGGCGGCAATAGTCCGTCCCCTTGCCGATCAGGCTGGCGGCGTACTTCACCGGCCCCGGGCTGGTCTCGACGAACAGGGATTCGTGCAGCGGCATCAGGCGCCGGTTGATCTTCATCGCGGTCGCGACATCGCCCTTCTGCCAGGCGACATGCATCTCCGACAGGGCGCGGGGCGCCACGTTGGCGGAGACCGAGATGCAGCCCTGGCCGCCCTGGGCCAGGTAGGGCAGTGCCATGCCGTCGTCGCCCGAGAGCTGGATCCACTCGTCGCCGATGGCGACGCGTTCCAGCAGCGGGCGCTGGATGTCGCCGGTCGCGCACTTGACGCCGACGATGTTGGGCAGCTTGGCCAGTCGCGCCATCGTCTCGACCGTCATGTTGATCACGCTGCGGCCGGGGATGTTGTAGATATAGATGGGCAGGTCGACCGCGTCGTGGATCGCCTTGTAGTGCAGGTAGAGCCCTTCCTGCGTCGGCTTGTTGTAGTAGGGCGTGACGATGAGCGCGGCGTCGGCGCCGGCCTTCTTCGCATGGCGCGTCAGCCGGATCGCCTCCTCGGTCGAGTTCGAGCCCGTGCCTGCCATCACCGGCGTGCGCGTGGACTTGGCCACCTCGATGCACAACTCGATGACGCGGTCATGCTCCTCATGGCTCAGCGTCGGCGATTCGCCCGTCGTGCCGCAGGGGACGAGGCCGTGCGTGCCCTCGGCGATCTGCCAGGCCACGAAATCCTGGAACGCTTTCTCATCCACCTTGCCGTCGCGGAAGGGCGTGATGAGGGCGACCAGGGATCCCTTGAACATGGCGAACTCCTTCATTCATCGTCGGGCGGCGACATTTGATCGGCCGGCGGCCCGCGGCCGGCGACGATACTCGCCCGCGGCCGGCGCGGCAACGAATCAGAAGCCAGTCTGCCGGCCCGGGAATTCACCCCAGGCCGGCGGTCTCGCTCAATCCACCATGTCGTAGGCCGGCAGCGTCAGGAACTCCTCGAACTGCTCGGCCTCGACCAGCTTCGTGAACAGGGCGGCGGCATCGTCGTAGCGGCCGGCGCCGAAGCGCTCGATGCCGATCTGCTGGGCGGTCTTCACCAGTTCCTGCTCGACGATGATGCGGCAGAGCTGGGCGTCGACCGGGCGGCCGTCGTCCAGGCGGGCGCCGTGGTGGATCTGCTGCCACACCTGGGCGCGGCTGATCTCGGCCGTGGCCGCGTCCTCCATCAGGTTGTAGAGCGGCACGCAGCCGATGCCGCGCAGCCAGGCCTCGATATAGCCGATGCCGACATTGATGTTCTGGCGCAGGCCGGCCTCGGTGATCGGCCCCTCGGGCACGGCCAGCAGGTCGGCCGCCGTCACGTGCACGTCCTGGCGCTGGCGGGCGATCTGGTTGGCCTCGGTCATGATGCGGTCGAAGATGCCCTTGGCGATCGGCACCAGGCCCGGATGGGCGACCCAGGTGCCGTCATGGCCGTCGCCGGCCTCGCGCTCCTTGTCGGCGCGCACCTTGGCCATCGCCGCCTCGTTGGCGGCCTCGTCGTTGCGGATCGGGATCTGGGCCGCCATGCCGCCCATCGCATGCACCTTGCGGCGGTGGCAGGTCTTGATCACCAGCAGGCTGTAGGAGCGCAGGAAATGCGTGGTCATGGTGACCAGCCCGCGGTCGGGCAGCATCGCCTTGGGGTCGTTGCGGAACTTCTTGATGAAGCTGAAGATGTAGTCCCAGCGGCCGCAGTTGAGCCCGGCGGAATGGTCGCGCAGTTCCCACAGGATCTCGTCCACCTCGAAGGTGGCGAGGATCGTCTCGACCAGCACGGTCGCCTTGATCGTGCCCTTGGGGATGCCCAGCGCCGCCTGGGCATGGACGAAGACGTCGTTCCAGAGCCGCGCCTCCAGATGGGATTCCATCTTGGGCAGGTAGAAGTACGGGCCGCTGCCGTTGGCCAGCAACTGCTTCACGTTATGGAAGAAGTAGAGGCCGAAATCGAACAGCGAGCCGGACATGACCTGGCCGTCGACCAGCACGTGCTTCTCGACCAGGTGCCAGCCGCGGGCACGCACGAACAGCACCGCGCGCTTCTCGTTCAGGGTGTAGTGGCGGCCATTGGTCGGGTCGTCAAAGGTGATCGTGCCGGCATTGGCGTCGCGCAGGTTGATCTGGCCTTCCAGCATGTTGGCCCAGGTGGGCGTGCTGGCATCCTCGAAATCGGCCATGAAGACGCTGGCGCCGCAGTTCAACGCGTTGATGATCATCTTGCGGTCGACCGGGCCGGTGATCTCCACCCGGCGGTCCTGGATGTCGGCCGGCAGCGGCGCCACGGTCCAGTCGCCGTCGCGGATCGACTTGGTCTCGGCCAGGAAGTCCGGCCGCCAGCCGGCGTCGATGCGCGCCTGCACCTCCTGCCGCTTGGCCAGCAGTTCGCGGCGGCGGGCACCGAAGCGGCGCTCCAGGTCGGCGATGAAGGCCACGGCCTCGGCGGTCAGCACGGTCTCGAAGCCGGGCTGCATGGCCCCCGTGATCTTGACGCCCTGAACGCCCGCGTAGCTGTCCATCCCGCAACTCCCTATTGGATTGTCATTAAACCCGGCCGTTTTGGCCCGCACCGCCAGGATCGTCAAGGCCGGCGGGCGCCGACATGTTAACAATGTCGGCCATGGAACCCCGCCTCAAGAGCCGCCTGTGGATCGCAGCCGAAATCCGCCGCTGCGCCGTCCAGGACATCACCGCCGTCGTCGCCCGCCGGGGCGACCCCGATGCCGGCGCCATCCTCCTGAAGGTGAACCGCTTCGCCGCCGGCTGCGTCGTCCATGGCGGGTCGTACGGGCGGGACGGGCAGCGCGAGTGGATCGCCGCAACCGGCGCCGAGCCGGTGCCCGAGGCCGACGCCGACGCCTATGTCGAGCGCCGGCGCGACAGCGACCCCGACCTCTGGGTGCTGGAGATCGAGGACCCCCAGGGTCGCTACACCCTGGGGGAGACCGTCGCCTGATCCGGGATCAGCCGCCCGATATCATGGTTTCCGGCCGCACCGCCGCGTCGAAGGCGGCCGCATCGAGATAGCCGAGATCGAGCGCCGCCGCGCGCAGCGTCGTGCCCTCGTGGTGGGCCTTCTTGGCGATCTCGGCCGCCTTGTCGTAGCCGATGGCCGGGGTCAGCGCCGTCACCAGCATCAGCGATTCCTCCAGGTGGCGGCGGATATGCGCGCGGTCGGGCTCGATGCCGGCCGCGCAATTGTCGGCAAAGCTGGCCGCCCCGTCCGCCAGCAGGCGTACCGACTGCAGCAGGGCGTGAATGATGACCGGCTTGAAGACGTTGAGCTGCAGGTGCCCCTGGGCGCCAGCGATTGTGACGGCGACATGGTTGCCCATCACCTGGGCCGCCACCATGGTCAGGGCCTCGGCCTGGGTCGGGTTCACCTTGCCCGGCATGATCGACGAGCCGGGCTCGTTCTCGGGCAGGATCAGCTCCCCGAAACCCGCGCGCGGCCCCGATGCCAGCAGGCGCACGTCGTTGGCGACCTTGGTGAGGGCGACCGCCGCGGTGTTCAAGGCGCCCGATGCCGCCACAAACGCATCGTGCGCCGCCATGTAGGCGAAGCGGTCCTCGGCCGGGGCGAAGCTGCTGCCGGCCAGCGCCGTCAGTTCCTGCGCGAAGCGGGCCGAAAAGCCGGCCGGCGCGTTCAGCCCGGTGCCGACCGCGGTGCCGCCTTGCGGCACCTGGCGCAGTGCGGGCAGGGCGTGGCGCAGGCCGTGGGCCGCCGCTTCGACCTGGTAGGCCCAGGCGCCGATCTCCTGCCCCAGCGTCATCGGCACCGCATCCTGGAGGTGGGTGCGGCCCAGCTTGACCACGTCAGTGAAGGCCGCAGCGCGCCCGCGCAGCACCGCCGCCAAATGATCCAGCGCCGGCAGCAGCCGCCCCTCGATCGCCAGCACGGCCGCGACATGCATGGCCGTGGGGAAGCTGTCGTTGGAGGACTGGCTGCGGTTCACATGGTCGTTCGGGTGAACCCGCTTGCCGCCCCGTCCCGCCCCCAGCAGTTCGGCCGCGCGGTTGGCCACCACCTCGTTGGCGTTCATGTTGGTCTGGGTGCCCGATCCGGTCTGCCAGACGACGAGCGGGAAGTGATCGTCCAGCAGGCCCGCCGCCACCTCGCCCGCCGCCTGGTCGATGGCGGCGCCGATGGTGGGGTCGAGCGCGCCCAGCGCCATGTTGGCGCGGGCCGAAGCCTGCTTCTGCAGGCCGAAGGCACGCACGATCTCGACCGGCATGCGCTCGACGCCGATACGGAAATTCTCCAGCGAACGCTGGGTCTGGGCGCCCCACAGGCGGTCGGCCGGCACCGCGATCGGGCCGAAGCTGTCGGTCTCGATGCGGGTCTCGATGGTGTTGTCGGGTGGCATGGCACTCCCTCTTCCCGGCAGGGGCGTATGGGAGATATGGGGGTCGGCTGCCCCGGACGGAAGCCGTGGCCGGCACGGCGGCCCGGCTTCCCGTCCCAAGGAAGACGGGCCCGGCGCGTGGCTGCGCCGGGCCCGTGGGCTATGCGGCGATCCTCGCGAACCGGCCGCTGTTGTAGTCGTCGATGGCCTGGCGAATCTCCGCCTGGCTGTTCATCACGAAGGGGCCGTGGCCGACGATCGGCTCGTCGATCGGCTCGCCGGTCAGGACCAGCAGCTTCGCATCGCCATCGGCATGGACCGAGGCGCCGCAGCCATCCCGGCCGAGCAGGATCATCTCCGCCTCGCCCGCGCCGTGCTCGCCGTTCACGGTGACATGGCCGGTCAGGACGACCAGCATCGCCGTATGGCCTTCGGGCAGGTCCAGCGCCACATCGGCGTCGCGCACCAACGCCACGTCCCAGACGTTGATCGGCGTGAACGTGCGCGCAGGGCCTTTCACGCCGGCCAGCTCGCCGGCAATGATGCGGGCCACGCCGGCCCCCTCGGGGAGGTCGACCCTGGGAATCTCGGCGTCGCGGATGCCCTGGTAGCCGCCCGGCGCCATCTTGTCCTTGGCCGGCAGGTTGACCCAGAGCTGGATCATGCGGAACGGCCCGCCGGTCCTGGCAAAGCCCGCGGAGTGATACTCCTCGTGGATGATGCCGCCCGCGGCTGTCATCCACTGCACGTCACCCGGCCCGATCACGCCGCCGTTGCCGGCGGAATCGCGATGCTCGACCTCGCCGTCATAGACGATGGTGACAGTCTCGAAGCCACGATGCGGGTGCTGGCCGACGCCGCGCCGGTCCCGGGTCGGCTCGAAATAATGCGGACCTGCATAGTCGAGCAGCAGGAACGGGCTGATGTGTGCGCCCAGCGAACTGTAGGAAAAGAGCGAGCGGACGGGGAAGCCGTCGCCCACCCAGTGGCCGCGATTGTTGCCGTAGCGGCCGAGGATCGTCTTGGTCATGGCTGATCTCCGACGCGACCTCCGATGGGAAGGTCGCCATTGCCAAGAAGATGGTGCCGCTACGATGCGGTCGGAAGATTGTAGAGCCGGCCGCTGCGTCCTATTCATGGGACGATGCAGGACCTAAACGACCTCTATTACTTCGCAGCGGTGGTCGATCATGGCGGCTTCGCGCCGGCGGGGCGGGCGCTCGGCATCCAGAAGTCGAAGCTCAGTCGCCGCATTCAGTTGCTGGAAGAGCGATTGGGCGTGCGCCTGCTCAACCGATCCTCGCGCCGCTTCTCCGTCACCGAGATCGGTCGTGAATTCCACGACCGCTGCATGGCGATGCTGGTGGAGGCGGAAGCCGCCGAACGGGTGATCGCGCAGGTGCGGACGGAGCCCCGCGGCGTCGTGCGGATCAGCTGCCCGGTGGCGCTGCTCAATTTCCAGTTCGGGGCGCTGATCGCCCGGTTCATGGTCGAGAACCCAGCCGTCGAGGTGCATCTGGAAAGCACCAACCGGCGCGTGGATGTGATCGCCGAAGGGTTCGACATCGCCATCCGGGTGCGCTTCCCGCCGATGGAGCCCACAGACCTTGTCATGCGCCGGCTCGACGAGAGCACCCAATGCCTGGTCGCCAGCCCCGATCTGGTTGCGAAGTCCCTCGCGTCCCCGGCCGACCTTGGCGGTTTGCCCAGCCTCGATCTCGGCCCTCCGCATCGCAACCATCAATGGCAACTGGGTCACCGCGACGGGCGGAGCGCGCTGATCCCCCATCGCCCTCGTCTGGTGACCGACGACATGTCGGCGCTGCGCGACGCCGCACTGGCGGGCATCGGCGTCGTCCAGTTGCCGACCATGATGATCTGGCACGACATCGGGGCAGGTCGGCTTGTCCATGTGCTGCCCGACTGGCGGCCGCGTAGCGGTATCGTCCACGCGGTCTTCCCGTCGCGGCGGGGCCTGCTGCCATCTGTCCGCGCGCTGCTCGATTTCCTCGCCCGCGAGTGTGTGTTTCAACGCCAGGCCCTGGGCGATATGCCGGCCCGGCAGACCGCCCCCGTCCCTACTCCGTGACCGGCGTCAGCGAGCAGACGACGCTGTTCCATTCCAGCCCGCCCCGCACCACGACTTCGGTATAGGCGTCGGGGTAGCGGCATTCGCGGAAGCCATCCTTGCGCATGACCATCGAGCGCACCGCGGCCGCCGGCAGGTTGCGGATACCGACCTCGGTCACCACCGGCTCGGCGAGCCCCTCGAAGCGGGCGATGGCGCCGGCCGGCCGGCTGGAGAAGAGCCAGCGTGCCTGCAGGTTGGTGCCGAGATTGACCGGCACCGCCTGCGCCGCCGCCGGGCGCTCGGTGTCGGCCGCCAGGCGCCCATCTGGCAGATACTGGAACGTCCGGGCGTTCAGCGGCGCCGCCCGCGCGGCCCGGTTGCGGTCACGGTAGGAACGCAGCGCCGCGTTGAGGTCGCCGTGGGTCGAAGCCGTGCGGAACGGGCGGTTCAGCGCATCGCCGCGAACCAGCGCCACTTCGGCCGGCCCGCCGGCGGGGTTGGCCGGCAGGATCGGCCGGATCATCTCCAACGGCAGGTCGAGCCCAGCAACTGGACCTTCGCGCCGAGCCGGCAGCACGGCCAGCAGTTTGTCATCGGCATCGAGGAGCTGGAACTGCCCGTCGGTCCCGGCCCGGAGCAGCAGCCGCCCGCCGGCCACGCGGCTGGGCCGCAAGGTCAGCCCCTTGTCGAGCTGCCACTGGCGGGCAGGCACGAAGCCGGGCAGCGGATAGCCCCGATCGCCCGCCCCCGTCGCTATCGGACCGAGCCGCCGGCCCTCGCGCAGGTCGACCGCCTCGGCCGCCAGGGCCGGTTCGGTCGCCGTGAAAGCGATCCGGAGCCAAACCGTGCCCTCATCCGCCAGCGCCGAGGCCGACACGGCCAGCAGCCCCAGCAGCGCCTGGGCCATCGTCCGCAGTCCGATGAGGCCGATCATGACCCGGCCCTCCCCGCGACCGGCCGCAGCGCCAGGTAGGCCAGCGAGAAAGCCGAGATGACCGCCGCCAGCAGCATGCCCGACTGCCAGTTCAGCGACGGCTCGATCAGCTCGATGCTGATGCGGTCGAACTGGAGCTGGACCATCAGCGCCAGCTTGGCCTTGCCGCCGAAAAAGACCGACAGCACCGCCGACACCAGGAAGGCCGCCGCCGGCACCGCCTTGGCGGCGGCCGAGGCGTGGCGGTCCTCGCGGTCGGCGTTCAGCGCGAAGCCGACCACCAGGAATAGCGCGATGCAAATGTTGATGTGGGTGTCGACGAAGCTGGTCAGCATCTGGCCGATGGTCTGGCCATAGGCCCCCTTCTCGAAGGACGGGGTGCCGATGACCGGGCCGCCCAGCGGATCGGGCAGCATGCGGTCGGACAACAGGAAGACGACGATGGCGGCCGCCGCCAGCGCCGCCAGCATCACCAGGTTCGGCAACCGCGCCCGCCAGCGCGAGCCGCTCGCCGATGACGGGCGGGGCGAAGGCGGCGTTGGTCGCGGTGCCGGCTTGGGTCCCCGCATCGGCGCACCCGTGGCAACGGAAGCGCCGATGATGCCACGACCCGGGCGGCTTGTCCTATCCCCGCGGCGCGTTCAGCTTCTGCAACTCGACATAAGGCATGGCGCGGCGGGTGACGGCATCGGAATCGCCATCGGCCAGGAACGCCCGGGCGAGGTCGGCGGCCGCCGTCAGAACCGACTGCGCGATGGCCCCGCCGGCGCTGAGGCGCCGGGCGCCCAGTTCGCGCAGGCGGGCTGCCGGCGGCACACCCGGCTGGGACATGATGTTGAGCGGCAGGCCGCAGCCGGCGGCGATCGCCGCCACGTCGGCGTCCACCTTGGCGCCCGGCACGAACAGCCCGTCGGCACCCGCGGCCTTGTAGAGGGCGGCCCGGCGCAGCACCTCCTCCACCCGCTGGCCCTCCGGCGCCAGGCCGCGCAGGAAGACGTCGGTGCGGGCGTTGACGAAGATGTCGACGCCGGCATTCGCACCCGCTTCCTTGGCGGCGCGGATCTTGGCCGCGAAGGCCTCCGGCGCGGTGCTGCCGTCCTCCAGGTTGACGCCGACCGCGCCGGCCGCGATCACCTCGCCCACCAGCTTGCCGACCGCCGTCGGGTCGTCCGAGAAGCCGCCCTCGATATCGGTCGTCAGCGGCACCTGGATGACGCGAGCGATGTCGGCGATGGTCGCCAGCATGGTCGGGATCGGCAGGGCATGGCCATCGGCATAGCCACGGGCCCAGGATACGCCCGAGCTGGTGGTGGCGATGGCTGTCGCCCCCAGGCTCTCGATCAGGCGGGCGCTGCCCGAATCCCAGGCGTTGGCCAGGATGAGGAACTGCCCCTCGCCATGGAGGGCATGGAAGGCACGGGCCTGGGCTTCGCGGTCGCGCATGGTCATCCCTTCTCGATCACAGCTTGCTGGCGCCGTCGTACGGCAGGACCTTGACCGTCGAAAGGTCGAAATCCTCCGCGCAGCGCAGGTTGACTGCCACCATCGCCTTGCCGTCCGGCCCGACGCCCTCGGCGAACGGCGCGCAGCCGCAGGTGCTGCAGAACTGGTGGCGGATCACATGCCGGCCGAACGTATAGACCGACAGGGCCGAGCGCGGCGTCTCCAGCGTGAACTTGTCCGGCGAGACGAAGGCCAGCAGGTGCGCCTTGCGCCGGCAGATCGAGCAGTTGCATTCGATCGCCTGAGTCGGCCGGTCATCGAGCGAGTAGGCGACGGCACCGCATTGGCAGCTTCCGCGCATGGCCATGGAGGATCCTCCGGTCGGGGAATCGGAGGCTAGCACGACCGGAACGGACGGGGAACATCACCATCATTGCCGGCGAGCATCACCTGCCCCTAAGCTCGCTTAGCGGAATCGGGGGGCCGACATGACGCGAATCCACAAGCGATGGGTCCTGGGTGCGATCGCCGTCGGCGCATTGTCGCCGACACTGGCCGAGGCGGCCTACACGTCCCGCCTCCAGGTCGGCAACTGGCAGGGCGGCGCCTGGGCCGACGACGCGACGAAGGAATTCCGCAACTGCGGGGTGTCGTTGAAGTTCCAGGGCGGCACCGAGTTGACGGTCCTGCTGGGCGCCAATTTCGAGCCGGCCATCATCGTCGCCGACCCGCGGATCACGGCTACCCCGCGCCAGCGCTCGACCGCCGCCACCAAGTTCGACCAGAACCCCGACCGGCCGACGCCGATGCTGGCCCTGTCGGCAACGATGGTGCAGTTCGTGCCGCCGCCGTTTCCGGATGGCTACGACTTCGTCCGCAACGCCAGGAAGTTCGGTTTCGTCGCGCCCGGCCTGAATACGTCGGTCGATGTCACCGGGCTCGCCGCGGTGATGCCCAGGCTCTACGAGTGCGTCCTGGCGGAACGGGCACGGATGACGGTGCCACCCGCCAAGCCCGACGAGACGACGAACGCCGACAAGGCGGAGGTTCTCGCGACCGGCATCGTCGCCGCCGAGAAGGCGGCGGCCGGCCCCTATGTCGTGCTGGCCGACAAGGATCGGCCACCCGCCTTCCAGAATGCGCTCGCCGTCTGGGGCCATGTGGGCGTGGCCGGGCCGGATGGCGCGGCCAACGTGCTGGCGCACGCCCATTTCTATCCGGTCATCGCGGGCCAGACGCTGGACCGCATGGCCGCCCCGCGCAAGGCGAACATGCGGACGGCCTGCAACGATGCCAGCTTCGAGGCGGGCGACCTGCCCACCGTCCCAGGCAAGCAGGCGATCGGCATGTTCGTCTCGTGCCGGGGTGCCTACGAGGAGGTCTACATCCTGGCGCGGCGCAGCGGCGGCCATGTCGAGATCTCGCTGTCCGGCCCGCCCGGGCGCCGCCGGACGGTGGAGGCGGTCGGCGCGAAATATCGCGCGGGCTTCGCCGCCCTGCCCTGATCGTGGGTCAGAAGGTTTCCTTGTAGGGGCGCAGGTCGACCTCCTGCGTCCAGGCCGAGCGGGGCTGGCAGTGGATCTGCCAGTAGGTCTCGGCGATCGGTTCGATTCCCAACAGGCCGTCCGGGCCGGCCTGTTCGGCCCGGCCAGGGTTGCGGCTCAGCAGCCGGTCGCCCTCGATGCCGCCATCGACCACGACATGGGCGACATGGATGCCGGCCGGCCCGAATTCCCGCGCCATGCTCTGCGCGATCATGCGCAACCCCGCCTTGGCGGCCGAGAACTGGGCAAAGCCGGCCTTGCCGCGCAGGCTGGCCGACGCACCGGTGAAGATGACCGTGCCGCGGCCGAGCGGCACCATGCGGCGGGCGGCCTCGCGCCCGACCAGGAAACCCGAGAAGCAGCCAACCCGCCAGAAATCCTCGAACAGCCCGGCTTCGACCTCCAGGAAGGGGATGTGGCGGTTGTTGCCGGCGTTGGAGATCACTGCATCGACCGGCGCCAGGCCGGTCCCCGGTGCCGCCGCCCGGTCGAAGAGGGCGACCACGTCGGCCTCACGCGTGGCATCGGTCACGATCGCCTCGGCGGTCCCGCCCGCGGCCTCGATCGTGCGCACGACCTGGGCGATCTTCGCCTGCGTCCGGCCGGCGACCAGGACGTGGTGGCCGCCCGCGGCAAACCGCCGGCACACCGCCGCCCCCAGGCCCCGCTCGGCCCCGACGCCCACCACCACGGCAACCGGCTTATCCATCGCGCTTCTCCCGCATCCGCTCGGCGTAGGCCAGCCGCCGCAACACGCCCTCGCCCGCCGCCGGCCCGGCGGCGAATTTGAAATGCCGGCTGTCGACGGGCTTGCCGCTGGCGCGGTCGACCATCACCGGATCGGCCGGCACCCCGGTCTCGATGTCGACCAGATGGCTGGCGACCCCTTCCTCGGCGAAATGGCGATTGCCCCAGGCCATCATGGCGATCAGCACCGGCCGGAAGTCTCGTCCCCGGTCGGTCAGCACATACTCGTCGCGCGGCGGCCGCTCGCTGTATTGCCGGCGCTCCAGCAGGCCCGCCTCGACCAGCCCGGCCAGGCGGCGGGCCAGCATGTTGGTGGCGATCGGCAGGCTCTTCTGGAACTGGTCGAAGCGCGTCAGCCCGTGGAAGCAATCGCGCAGGATGAGGATGCTCCACCACTCGCCGACGCGATCGAGGCCGCGGGCGATCGGGCATTGCATGCCGGCGAAGCTCTTGCGCTGCATGCCTGGACGCTAGCCCACTTGCTTGCATCACGCAAGCAAGGCCGCCGGTCAGGACAGACCGGCCGCGATCGGCAGGATGGCGGTGTCTATTTCCGACCGGAACGGCGTGAAGTCCTCGCGCCGCGCCGGCGACAGACCCGCGAACCGCTCCGGCAGGCTCTCCCCGGTTTCGGACAGGTAGTGGTTCACGCGCAACCGCCCGAAGCTGGGGCCGGCCGACCACTGGCCGTCGATCGCCCGCCCCGCCTCGTCCACCGCCGGCAGGCCGCCGTGGAAGCGGAACTCGTCCCGCATGGGCCCGGCTTCGGTCGCGGCCGGCTGGACGACGAAGGCGACGCGGGTGGCGAGCGGCCGATAGTTCTCGTGCGCGGTGCGATCGAGTCCGGGCGCGCGCAGCATCGCCGGCAATGCCAGTACCAAGGCCTCCGGCGCACGGTGGATGGCGTGGCCCAGCACCGGTCCATCGACCGCCGGGGGCGCATAGATCAGCCGGTTCACGCCCACCGCCGGATGACGTGCGAACACGGCCAGGGACGTCGCCAGGTTGCTGCCGTCGGTGGCGAACAGGAATTCCTCCAGCCCCAGGAAGGCCAGCCAGGAGACGTCGCGACTGCGGGCGAGGCTATCCGCGGCGGCCTCGCGGTGCGAAGCAGGCCGCGGCCACGGGACATCGACGATGTCGGCCGCAGCCACCGCCCCACCGCCGCGCCGATAGAGGAAGAAGCGCCCGACGCCCACCCGGCGGTGGAAATCGAGCCACTCGCCCAGGCGCCGGTCGTCGCCGTCGGCCACCACGCAGACCGCGAGCGGCAGGCTCATGCCGGGTCCACGAAAAGCGGCTGCCAGCCCGGCAGGTAGCGGGCCATCGGGAAGATGGTCGTGTCCGTCTCAGCATTCAGCCGGCGCTCGACGGCCTGATTGTACTCCAGCGACGGCGCACTGCCGATCCAGGCCGGTCCGCGCGCGGTCTTGATCGCCAGTTCGGCCGACGACTTGCTCCAGTAGTGATTGATGCGCAGGCGCGACAGGCTGACCGAGGGCGACCAGGGCTCGGCAAACGGCTCCTCGTTCTCGGTCACCATGGTACCGCCGTCGGCGAAAGCGAAATGGTGCGGGGTGATGGCGCGCAAGACCTGGGTCGGCCGCACGATCGACTTCACATGGCTGTTCATCGGCCGGTAGCTGTCGGCCCGAAGGGGGTCGAGCCCGGGCGAACGCAGATAGGCCTTGTAGGGCACGACCACGCCGGTGGCGCCGCGCCGGATATAGTTGCGCGTGACCAACCCGTCGGGCCGATCCTGATGGCCGCCCGTGCCGAACACCATCCAGTTCACGCCGATACCGGGGTGGCGGCCGAATTCCTCCAGAACGTCCGGCAGGCGGCGGCCGTCCGGGGCGAACAGGAACTCGTCCAGGTCGGTGAAGGCGATCCAGTCGGCGGCGTCGCGGAACCGCCGCAGGCAGTCGCGATATGCCCGCACCTGCCCCTCGGGGCCCGGGCAGGTCAGCACCGTCACCCGGGCGCCCTGGCCGCTGGCCGCGATCGCCGGCCGCCATGCGTCGGTCGAATCATTGTCGTAGAGGAAGAAGCGTTCCACGCCGGCCTGGGTGTGGAAGGCGATCCATTCCGCCAGGTAGGGCGCCTCGTTCTTGAAGACGGCGCAGATCGCCAGCGCATGGCGCGCCATGGATGGGCCGCGGCGGCTCAGAAGCCTTCGATCGGCGGCCCGCCATCGGCCACCAGCCGCTGCAGGTAGCGGCCATACTCGTTGGCCCGCATGCCGGCCGCCAGCCGCTCCAGTTGGGCGGAATCGATGAAGCCCATGCGGTAGGCGACCTCCTCGACGCAGGCGATCTTCAACCCCTGCCGGGCCTCGACCGTGCGGACATATTCGGATGCCTCGAGCAGCGACTGGTGCGTGCCGGTGTCGAGCCAGGCATAGCCGCGCCCCATCCGCTCCACCCGCAGGTCGCCGCGCTCCAGGTAGCGGTTGTTGATGTCGGTGATCTCCAGCTCGCCGCGCGGCGACGGCTTTACCTCGGCCGCGATGTCGCAGACATCGGCGTCGTAGAAATAGAGGCCGGTCACCGCCCAGTTCGACTTGGGCGCGGCCGGCTTCTCCTCGATGCTGGTGGCGCGGCCGGCCTCGTCGAAGGCGACGACGCCGTAGCGATCGGGGTCGCTGACCCAATAGCCGAAGACGGTGGCGCCCGTCGGCTGCTCTGCCGCCCGGCGCAGCATCTGGGTCAGGCCGTGGCCGTAATAGATGTTGTCCCCCAGGACGAGCGCCGAGCGGTCGCCGGCCACGAAGCTGCGGCCGATGATGAAGGCCTGGGCCAGCCCCTCGGGCTTGGGCTGCACGCGGTATTCGAGCCGCACGCCCCATTGCGTGCCGTCGCCCAGCAGGGCCTGGAACAGGGCCTGGTCCTGCGGCGTGGTGATGATCAGGATTTCCCGGATGCCGGCCAGCATCAGCGTGGTCAGCGGGTAGAAGATCATCGGCTTGTCGTAGACCGGCAGCAGCTGCTTGCTGACCACGCGGGTGATCGGATAGAGGCGCGTGCCCGAGCCGCCCGCCAGGATGATGCCCTTCATGCCGTTCGCTCTCCGCCTGCCGGAGATGCCCCGGCGGTTGCTTCGTCCAGGACAACGGCCAAGTCGGCCCGCCAGTCCGGCGGCAAAATGCCATAGGCGGCCTGGATGCGCCCGGTCTCCAGCACCGAGTTGGCCGGGCGGCGGGCCGGGGTCGGATATTCGGCCGTCGTGATCGGCACCAGGTTCGGTCGCCGGCCCGTGCGGCGCGCCATCTCGGCGAAAACCGCCTCCGCCAACCCGGCCCAGCTCGTGGCCGGGGCGCCACAGAAGTGGAAGGTACCCCAGGCAGCCCGGCCCTCGGCGATGGCGCGCGCGATGCGGACCGTGGCCTGGGCGATCGACCGGGCCGAGGTCGGGCAGCCGCGCTGGTCGGCCACCACGCGCATTTCCGCCCGCTCCGCGCCCAGGCGCCACATGGTGCGCACGAAATTGCTGCCGTGTGCGGCGAACACCCAGCTTGTGCGCAGGATGACATGGCGATCGGTCGCTGCGCGCAGGGCCCGCTCGCCCGCCTCCTTGGACGCGCCATAGACGCCGAGCGGCGCCACCGGGTCTTCCTCCGCGCGGCCGCCCGTGCCGTTGCCGTCGAAGACATAGTCGGTCGAATAGTGGATGACCGCGGCCCCCACCGCATCGGCCGCGGTCCCGATCACGCCGGGCGCGGTCGCGTTGACCGCAAAGCAGGCGTCGCGGTCGCCCTCCGCCCGGTCAACGGCCGTGTAGGCGCCGGCATTCACGACGATATCGGGCCGGCTGTCGAGGATCACCGCCTTCAGCGCCGCGGCATCGGCCAGGTCCGTCTCGGCCCGCCGGTGTCCCGTGACCTGCCAGCCGATCGGCCACCCGGCGCGCAGCAGCTCCTGCCCGACCTGCCCGCCCGCGCCCAGGACCAGCAGCTTCACGCGCCCAGGCCCAGACGCTCGCCCTGGTACTGGCCGCTCTGGATCGCCTGCCACCAGGGGCGGTTGGCCAGATACCATTCGACCGTCTTGCGGATGCCGGTCTCGAACGTCTCGACCGGCTTCCAGCCCAGCTCGCGCTCGATCTTGGCGGCGTCGATGGCGTAGCGCAGGTCGTGGCCCGGCCGGTCGGAGACGAAGCCGATCAGGCTCTCGTGCGGCCGATGGGGCGAGGCCGGAGCCATCTCGTCCAGCAGCGCGCAGATGGTGCGCACGACCGCGATGTTGGTGCGCTCGCAGTCGCCGCCGATATTGTAGTTCTCGCCGATGCGGCCGGCCTCGAACACCCGGTGGAGCGCGCGGGCATGGTCCTCGACATGCAGCCAGTCGCGGACGTTCTCGCCCCGGCCGTAGACCGGCAGCCGCTCGCCCGCCAGTCCCTTGATGATCATCAGCGGGATCAGCTTCTCGGGAAACTGGTAGGGGCCGTAGTTGTTGGAGCAGTTGCTGACCACGACCGGCAGCCCGTAGGTGTGGTGCCAGGCGCGGACCAGATGGTCGGACGCGGCCTTGCTGGCCGAATAGGGCGAGTTGGGGGCGTAGGCGGTCTCCTCGGTGAAGACCCCGGTAGCACCCAGGGCGCCATAGACCTCGTCGGTCGAGACATGGTGGAACCGGAAGCGGGCCTGCCCCGCGGCATCCAAGGATCGCCAGTAGCCCAGCGTCTCCTGCAGCAGGGCGAAGGTGCCGCCGATATTGGTCTCGATGAAGGCGCCCGGCCCGTCGATCGAGCGGTCGACATGGCTCTCGGCCGCCAGGTGCATGACGCCGTCCGGCTTGTGCTCGGCGAAGATGCGGGCCATCGCCGCCCGGTCGCAGATGTCGGCGCGCTCGAAGCGGTAGAGCGGGCTCTTCGCGGCATCGCCCAGCGACGCCAGGTTGGCGGCATAGGTCAGCTTGTCGACGTTCACCACCTCCCAGCCCACCTGCCCCACGAGAAGCCGGATGACGGCCGAACCGATGAAGCCGGCACCGCCGGTGACGATGATGCGCATGGGTCAGGCGGCCTCGGCCGGGTAGGTGAAATGGGCGGGCAGGTCGGCCAGCAGCGGGTGGCGGCGGTCCTTGTCGGACAGGACCGCGTTCTCGGCGTCCACCGGCCAGGCGATGCCGATGGCGGGATCGTCCCAGCGCAGGCCGAAATCATGGGCCGGCGAATAGTAGGACGTGACCTTGTAGAGAACCTCGGTGTCGGGCTCGACGGTGCAGAAGCCGTGCGCGAAGCCGGACGGAATCCATAGCTGGTTCCAGTCGCGCGCGCTGAGCGTGACCGCGACGTGGCGGCCATAGGTCGGCGAGCCCCGGCGGATGTCGACCGCCACGTCCAGGATCGCCCCGCGCGTCACGCGCAACAGCTTGCCCTGGGCGTGCGGGTCGGTCTGGAAGTGCAGGCCGCGCACCGTTCCAACCGTCGCCGAGAAGGAATGGTTGTCCTGCACGAACTCGGCGTCGATGCCGCCGGCGGCCAGGACGTCGCGCCGGAAGACCTCGGAAAAGAAGCCGCGTGCGTCGCCCCGGCGGTCGGGGAGCACGAGCTTCACGGCGGGAATCTCGGTTTCGATAATTCTCATATGGGCTAGGCCGGTGATTACCATGCAGGTGCGAAAAGCGGCAACATTAGCCGCGCCGTATCGGCGCCATCGGCCGGCCTTTACCGTCAGAATCCGGCTTCCCGGCGGATTCCCCGCCTGGACCGGGCAATGTGCGGCCGCGACCGCGCGCCGGTCGGTCGGCATCGGGCTCGCAGGTGGCGAACTCCGCCCCCGTCCGCCGGACATGGTCGGCCAACGCCCGCTCGACATGGGTGGCGAACGCGTCGACGAGCAGGGCCGGCGGCTTGTTCGCCGGTTGCAGCATGCGGAAGTCGAACACCACCTCCGGCCGGAACGGGCGGACCTCGACCAGGCCCTGGCGGGCGAAGTCCCAGGCGGTGAAGGGCTCGACCACCGATACCCCCATGCCGTTGGCGACGAAGCTGCAGGCGGCGGTCGAGATATAGGCGTCGACCATGAGCTGGCGGGCGACGCCCTGTGCGTCGAACACCCGGTCGACTCGCCGGCGCATCGTGCTGTCCATGCTGAAGGAGACGAAGCGCTCGCCCGCCAGGTCGCTGGCGTCGATGGCGCTGCTGCGGCACAGCCGGTGGCCGGGTGGCAGGACGCAGACCCCGCGCAGCCGGCACAGCAGCCGGGCCGACACGGCCGGATGCTCCACCGGCAGCATGGTGAAGCCGAGATCGGCCTGCTGGGCCACGATCTGGTCCACCACGGTGCGTGAGCTGCGGATATGCAGGCTGGCCATCACCGCCGGCCGCTCGCGCAGGAAGGACGACATGGCGTCGGGCAGGAAGGTGCGCCCCAGTGCCATCATGGTGACGACGTTGAGCCGCCCGCTGGCCAAGTTGCGCAGTTCCTCCGACAGCCGGCCGATGTCGTGCAGGCGGGCGAAGATGTCCTGGGCCTGGCGATGGAGGATCATCCCCTCCTCCGTCGGCACCAGCCGGCGCCGCTCGCGACGGAAGAGGGCGAGCCCGGTATCCTGCTCCAGCCCCGCCACCAGCTTGCTGACGGCCGGCTGCGACAGGCGCATGAAGCGGGCCGCCTCGGTCACCGTCTGGTGGTCGATGACGGCGCAGAACGCCTCGAGCTGGCGCATCGTCACCATGGCGGGATCGCGGTCGGGCGGCGACTCTCATGCATCCTGCGAATGATATACGCAAAATTTGGCCTTTGAACGGAATGAACGGTGGTGGTCTCCTTCGGCGCGCGGCCGGCAGATGCCGCCACCGAATCCGGGGGAAACCAGTTGCACGACATCCATCGCCTATCCGCGACCGACCTGGTCGCCGCCATCGCCGCCGGCCGGCTCACCGCGACCCAGGCGGTGGAAGCCGCGCTCGCCCGCATCCGGGCGCTCGACGGCGACCTGCGCGCCTTCGCGCTGGTCGATGCCGAGGCGGCACTGGCGCGCGCGGGCGAGTTGGACCGGGCGCAGCAGGCCGGCCGCCTGGCCGGGCCGCTGCACGGGGTGCCGTTCGGTGTGAAGGACCTGGTGCTGACCAAGGGGGTGGAGACGACCTTCGGCTCGCACACCTTCGCCGGCAACATCCCCGACTGGGACAATGCCGCCATTGCCCGTCTGAAGGACGCGGGCGCCATCCTGCTGGGCAAGACGACGACGCCGGAGTTCGGCCACAAGGCGCTGACCAACAGCCCGCGCCATGGCTGGACGGTCAACCCGTGGGACCAGTCCCGCTCGCCCGGCGGCTCCAGCGGCGGGGCGGCCGTCGCGGTCGCGACCGGCATGGGGCCGGTCGGCGTCAGCACCGACGGGGCGGGCTCGGCCCGTATCCCGGCATCGGCTTGCGGCATCCTCGGGCTGAAGCCGACGCTGGGCCTCATCCCCTACGACCAGGCGACGGAACTGTTCTCGAACTTCATCTATCTCGGCATCGCCGCGCGGACCGCGGCCGACGTCGCCCTGATGCTGTCGGTGATGAACGGCGAAAGCGCCCGGGACCCCTGGTCGATCGGCCGGCCGCAGCGGCAGTATGGGGTGGCGGCAGACCCGGTTGCCGGCCTGTCCGGCCTGCGCGTCCTCCACATCCCGACCATGGGCAATCCCGAGGTCGACCACGACGTCGCCCGGCTGATGGCGGCATCGCTCGACCGGCTGCGCGATGCCGGCGCCATCGTCACCGTCTTCGACGAGCCCTTCGACTGGTCCAAGCGCACCGCCTACGTGATGATGCGCGCCTACCAGCGCGCGCGCCTCGACTACCTGCTCGACCGGCAGGAAGACCGCGGCCGCATGGACCCCTCGATGGTGTCGGCGCTGGAAGAGGGTCGCACCATGGACCTGCAGGAGGTGCAGTCCGCGCCCATGCTGCGCAGCGAGGTGTTCCACCGCGTGCAGGCCCTGTTCGAGCAGGCCGACCTGATCGTCACGCCGACCGTGGCCGCCCCGCCGCCGCGCTTCGACCAGGGCATCGACGACCCGTTCTTCGTCAATGGCAAGCAGGGCACGCTGCGCGGCAACTGGTACTGCTACACCAGTCCGCACAACATCACCGGCCACCCGGCCATCAGCATCCCCATGGGCTTCACGCCGGACGGGCTGCCGGCCGGCTTCCACGCGGTGGGACCGTGGTTCGGCGAGCAGGCCCTGATCGACCTGGCCGCCGCCTTCGAGCGGATGGCGCCCTGGGCCGACCGCTGGCCGGTGGCGTAGCGGGCCCCTGTCAGGGCAGCATCGCCGCCAGGACCTCCAGCCGGTCGGCCTCGGCGGCGGGCTTGTCCCAGCGGATGCGCGAGACCCGGGGGAAGCGCATGGCCAACCCGGACTTGTGCCGTGTCGACCGCTGGACGCCGTCGAAGACGATCTCCAGCACCAGGCCCGCTTCGACCTCGCGGACCGGCCCGTAGCGCCGGGTGGTGTGGTTGCGGACCCAGCGGTCGAGCTGCTGCAACTCCTCGTCGGTGAAGCCGAAATAGGCCTTGCCGACGGGGACGAGGTTGCCTTCCGTCCACAGCCCGAAGGTGTAGTCCGAATAGAAGGACGAGCGCTTGCCGTGGCCGCGCTGGGCGTACATCAGCACACAGTCGACGGCGAGCGGATCGCGCTTCCACTTGTACCAGTGGCCCTTGGGCCGCCCGGCAAGATAGGGGCTGCCGCGGCGCTTCAGCATCAGCCCCTCGATGGCGGCCGCGCGCGCGCCGGCGCGGATTTCCACCAGCTCGTCCCAGCCGCGAAAAGGGATCAGCGGCGACAGGTCCATGCGCGCCGGGCGGTGGAGCGCATACCAGTCCTCCAGCCGCCGGCGGCGCTGGTCGAACGGCAGCGCACGCACGTCCTCGTCGCCGTCGAGCAGGATGTCGTAGAGCCGGATCCAGGCCGGATGGCTGGCCAGCAACTTCGCGCCCACCGCCTTGCGGTTGAGCCGTTGCTGCAGGTCGGCGAAGGGCGCGACCGCCTCGTCCCGCACCACCAGCAGCTCGCCATCCAGCACCCCGGTGAAGCCGATCCCCGCCAGGATGTCCGGGAAGGCGCCGCCGACATCCTCGCCGGTGCGCGAGAAGAGCCGCTTCTCCCCGGCCGTGGCGGCGATCTGGACGCGGATGCCGTCCCATTTCCATTCCGCCGCGAACTCCGCCGGGACCAGGACCTCCAGGTCGGCGTCCTCCAGCGGGTGCGACAGCATCATCGGCCGGAAGCGGGCGGCAGCCGCCGGGTCGGGCCGCTCGCCCCTGCCCTCGACCCAGGCGAACAGGGCCTCGTAGGGCGCGACGAGGCCGTGCCACACCTCCTCCACATCGTCCAGCGTCACGCCGCCCGGCGGCGCCAGGGCGGCGACGGCGGTCTTGGCCAGGCGTTCCGACACGCCGACGCGCAGCCCGCCCGTCACCAGCTTCAGCAAGGCCCAGCGGCCGGTGGCATCCAGCGTGTCGAGCCAGCCGGCAACCAGCGCCGGCACCTCGGCCCGGCTCGCCGCCGACAGCTCGGCCACGATCGCGGCCAGGGTCAGCGGCGGGCTGTTGCGCAAGGCCGGCAGCACCGGCGGCGCCGGCCAGATGAGGGCCGCAGTCTCCGCCAGGTCGCCCACGAAGTCGTAGGACCACGCGAACAGCTCGGGATCGACGCGCTCGGCCACCAGGGCACGGACCATGGCCGGCTTGGCCGTCGGCAGGTCGATGGCGCCGGTCAGGGCCGCCAGCGCCCAGCCGCGCTCCGGGTCGCCCGCCTCGGCGAAATGGTCGCGCAGCAGCCGCAGCTTGCCGTTGCGCGACGGCGTGAAGACCAGCGCGTCGAGCAGTTCGGCGAAGCGGTTCACGACTCGTCTTCCTCGAACCCGACCAGCGCCAGGGCGCGGGCGTCGATGCCCATGCCGCGGGCCGCATGGACCAGCGCCTCCTCGCGCCCATGCGTGACCCAGACGCGCGGCGCGCCGACGTCGCGGAGCGTCGCCAGCAGCTCGTCCCAGTCGGCATGGTCGGAGATTACGAGCGGCAGCTCGACGCCGCGCTGGCGGGCGCGCTGGCGCACCCCCATCCAGCCCGACGCCATGGCGACGATCGGATCGGCCAGCCGTCGGGCCCAGCGGTCGGCGATGGCCCCCGGCGGGGCCAGCACGATCGACCCGGCCAGGGCCTGCTTGTCGGCCACCGTCGCCGGCAGCAGCGGCCCCAGTTCGATGCCATGCTCGCGATAGAGGTCGCACAGCCCCTCCAGCGCGCCATGGATGTGCACCGGCCGGTCGTAGCCGGCCTCGCGCAGCAGGCACAGCAGCCGCTGGCACTTGCCCAGGGCATAGACGCCGACCACCAGCGTGCGGTCGGGATTGCGGCGGTGGGTGTCGATCAGGCGCGCCACCTCGTGGCGGTCGTCGGGGTGGCGGAACACCGGCAGGGCGAAGGTGGCCTCGGTGACGAAGACGTCGCAGGGCACCGGCTCGAACGGCGGGCAGGTCGGGTCGTGCCGGCGCTTGTAGTCGCCCGATACGACGATGCGCTGACCGCCATGCTCCAGCACCGCCTGGGCCGACCCCAGGATGTGCCCCGCCGGCGCCAGCCGGACGCGCGCGTCCCCCACCGCCAGCCCCTCGCCATAGGCCAGCGCCTGGGTCGAGGCCGCGAAATCCGCGCCATAGCGTCGTGCCATGATCGCCAGCGTCTCCGCCGTCGCCAGCACCCGGCCGTGGCCGGCGCGCGCATGGTCGCCGTGGCCATGGGTGACGACGGCGCGCGGCACCGGCCGAGTCGGATCGATGAAGAAGTCCCCCGGGGAACAGTAAAGCCCCTCCGGCCGGACCATGAGCCAGTCCTCGGGACGCAGGGTGCCGGGGCGGCCGGATACGGTCTCCATGACGGGAATATGGGGACTGGATGCGGACGCCGACAGGCGCGTTGATTGGGAACCCCGACCGAAGATGCCGATGCCGGCCGGTTGCGCCGCGGCTGGGCCGCCGCCTATGGTGCGGCCAGCCAGACGGAACCCCAATCCATGTTCACGCTCGACCCGCGCCTCGAAGGCGATACGATTCCTGTCATCCAGCTTGGCCTGTCGACCGTCCTCCTGATGGACGAGCCGGCCTGGCCGTGGCTCATCCTGGTGCCGATGCGGGCCGACGTGCGCGAGCTGACCGACCTGTCCGCCGACGAACGGCAGGTGCTGATCGAGGAGATCGCGCTGGCCGAGCGGGTACTGGCGCGGCTCCACCGGCCGGACAAGCTGAATGTCGGGGCGCTCGGCAACATGGTGCCGCAGCTCCACATCCACGTCATCGCCCGACACACGACCGACCCGGCCTGGCCGCGTCCCGTCTGGGGGGCCGTGGAGCGCACGCGCCACCCGCCTGCGGCCGCGGCCGACATGGTAGCCGCATTGCGCACGGCCTTTGCCGCAGAGGCGCGGTCGGATGGCTGAAGGCAATGCACAGCCGGACGGTCGCGCGTTCGCGCATTGGCATCAGGCGATCGAGCGCAGCAACCAACTGCTGGCGGAGCGCAAACCCAAACTCGCACTCCAGGTCACGCAGCGCGCGCTCAGGGATTTTCCGCATAACACGGAACTGCTGCGACGGCATGCCAAGACCGCCGAGCGGCTGGTTTCCAACGACCCGGACCATGCCACGCGCTATGCCGACATAGCGCTGGAGCACTATTCCCAGGCGGCGCGGGCCGAGCCAGCCAACGCCTCGACGGCCGCCGGCCTTGCCCGGCTGCTGGACCGAAGGGGCGATCGAGATCGGGCGCGTGCCGTCCTTCTGCCCCATCTCGACGGCTCTCCGCCGGACCGGGACGTGGCCATGGCCTTCGCCGCCCTGGCACCGCGCTTTGGCGAGATCGAGCGCGCAATTGCGCTGATCGAGCGCGCGATCGGCCAGCGCGAGACTTCACAGCTGCGCCACGTTCAGGCACGGCTACTGGATCGAGCGGGACGCTACGACCAATCCTTTGCCGCGGCGGAGCGCGCAAATGAGCTGGTAGGCAGACACTATGACGAGACCGGCTTCCGCGAGGGTGCCCTTGCCACCACGGTCGATGCGATCAGTGCGGCCACCCCGCGCACGGCCATGCTGGCGGCCGGCACGGCGAGGCGCCGGTCAGACCTGCCGGTCTTCATCGTCGGCATGGGCCGGTCCGGTACCACGCTGGTGGAACAGATCATCTCGGGCCATCCCCAGGCCGCCGGTGCCGGCGAGCGCCGCGCGCTGCTGAATGCGGTCACCAGCATTGCGGAGGCAACCGGGACCGGGTTTCCATCGGGCCTGTGCCGCTGGCCTGTGGACGCGCTCGACCGGGTCCATGACCGCTATGTCGCCGAGCTTCAGGCGCTGGCCCCCGGCGCCATCCGCATATCCGACAAGCTGCCGCAGAATTTCCTGCGACTGGGGGTCATCCAGCGGCTGCTGCCGGGCGCGCGCATCATCCACACCCAGCGCAACCCGCTCGACGTCTGCCTGTCGGCCTATTACCAGGACCAGAAGATCCCGGCGATGGAGCCCTGGGACCTGTACCGCGCCGGCCTCTGCTATCGCGACTACGAGCGCATGATGGCCCATTGGCGGTCCGTGCTCGACGTCCAGGTCCTTGATGTGCAGTACGAGAACCTGGTGGCGCGGCCGGAGGTCGAGGCACGCCGCATCATCGCCTTCCTGGAACTGCCGTGGGACGAGCGCTGCCTGGCGGTGGAGAAGAACACACGCGTCGTCGACACCTCCAACTACGAGGCCGTGCGCCGGCCAATCCACAGCGACGCCGTCGGCCGCTGGCGCCACTACGAGCAGCAGCTGACGCCCCTGATGCGCGCGCTCGGCGGACGCGCGCGAGACGGCAGCGCGATCCCCTAGGCCCGGGGCGCCATCAGGCGGGTGACCGCCGCGAAGGGCATGGCATCGGCCGCCCAGTCGAAGGTGCCGGCGTCCCGCATCTCCTCGGCCGCGCGGACCATGGCGCCCAGCGCCGCGCGGGCAAGCGCGCCGCCGACGCTGATCCGCTTCACCCCGGCCCCGGCCAGCTCGGCCACGGAATAGCGGGGGCCGGACAGGCCCATGACGACGTTGACCGGGCGGCCGACCGCCGCACAGACGGTGCGAATCGCCGACAGGTCCGGCAGCCCCGGTGCATAGAGCACGTCGGCGCCGGCCGCCTCGAACGCCTGCAACCGGGCGATGGTGTCGGCCAGGTCGGGCCGGGCATGCAGGAAATTCTCCGCCCGCGCCGTCACCACGAAAGGTTCCGGCAGGGCGCGCGCAGCCTCCACGGCCGCCCGCACCCGCTCCACGGCAAGGCCAAACGCGACGATCGGCTGCCCCGGGTCGGCGGTCGTGTCCTCGATCGAGCCACCGACCAAGCCGACGCCGGCCGCCAGCCGGATCGTCGTCGCGCAATCGGCCGGCGATGGGCCAAAGCCACCCTCCAGGTCGGCCGAGACCGGCAATGGCGTGGCATCGACGATGGCACGCGCGTTCTCCAGCACCTCGTCGCGGCTGATGCCGCCCTCGCCGTCCCGCCGGCCGAGCGCGAAGGCAAGCCCGGCGCTGGTGGTCGCCAGCGCCTCGAAGCCGAGCGCGGTCAGGATGCGGGCCGAGCCGGCATCCCACGGGTTGGGAATGACGAAGGCGCCGGCCCGCGCATGCAGCGCCTGGAACCGTTCCACCCGCGCGCGCCGGCCGCTGCCGCGATCCTGCATCCTCTGCCTCCTGTCGCCTGGGGCTCGACAATACACCAACCCGCCGCCACATCCCTGCCTCCGGCGATGCAGCGCACCCCCCAGACCCTTCCCGCCAAGTACGCCGAGTGGTTCGCCCGTCGCGGCTGGACGCCCCATCCGCACCAGCTTGCCCTGGTGGCGGCGGCCGAGGCCGGCCAATCAGCCCTGCTGATCGCGCCGACCGGCGGCGGCAAGACGCTGGCGGGCTTCCTGCCCTCGCTGCTGGAGCTGGATGCCACCCCGGCGACGGGCCTGCACACCCTCTACATCTCGCCCTTGAAGGCGCTGGCGGTCGACATCGAGCGCAACCTGGCAGCGCCGATCGCCGAGCTGGGGCTGGCGGTCACGGTCGAGACACGCACCGGCGACACGCCGGCCGCCAAGCGCGCGCGCCAGCGCCGGCGGCCGCCGCAGATGCTGATGACGACGCCGGAATCCCTGGCCCTGATGCTGTCCTACGCCGACGCGCCGCAGATGTTCGGCCAGCTCCGCGCGGTGATCGTCGACGAGGTGCATGCGCTGGCCGGCACCAAGCGCGGCGACCTGCTGGCGCTGGGCCTGGCACGCCTGGCGCACCTGGCGCCCGGCAGCCGGCGCACCGGCCTGTCGGCGACGGTGGCCCATCCCGATGCGCTGGCGGCCTGGATCGGGGCGGGCGCGGCGCCGGTGCGGCTGGTGGGCGGCGGCACGCCAGCCGCGGCGGCCGACGTCTCGATCCTGATCCCGCCCGACCGCCTGCCCTGGGCCGGCCACATGGCGGTGCATGCCATGCCGGCGGTCTATCGCGCGATCGTGGCCGCCGGCACCAGCATCGTCTTCGTCAACACCCGCGCCCAGGCCGAGATCGTCTTCCAGGAACTGTGGCGGCTGAACGACGACAACCTGGCGATTGCCCTCCATCACGGCAGCCTGGCGGTGGAACAGCGCCGCCGGGTGGAGGCGGCGATGGCGGCCGGCCGCCTGCGCGCGGTCGTCGCCACCTCCTCTCTCGACCTCGGCATCGACTGGGCGGCGGTCGACCTGGTCATCCAGGTGGGCGCGCCCAAGGGCGCCAGCCGCCTGGTGCAGCGCGTGGGCCGCTCCAACCACCGGCTCGACCGGCCGAGCCGGGCGATCCTGGTGCCGGCCAACCGCTTCGAGGTGCTGGAATGCCGCGCGGCGCTGGACGCGGTGGCCGCCGGCACGCTGGACGGCCAGCCGCCCCGCCCGGGCGGGCTCGACGTGCTGGCCCAGCATGTCCTGGGCACGGCTTGTGCCGCCCCCTTCGATCCCGATGCCCTCTATGCCGAGGTCGCCGCCACCCAGCCCTATGCCGGCCTGTCGCGGGCGGACTTCGGCGATGTCGTGCGCTTCGTCGAGAATGGCGGCTACGCGCTGGGCGCCTATGAGCAGTGGCGGCGGCTGGAGCCCACGGGCGACGGGCGCCTGGGGCTGGTCCACCCGTCGATTGCCCGGCGCTACCGCATGAATGTCGGCACCATCGTCGAGGCGACGACGCTGAAGGTGCGCATCGGCCGCGGCCGGGCGCTGGGCGAGGTGGAGGAGTATTTCGCACTGGGGCTGGTGCCGGGCGACACGTTCCTGTTCGCGGGCCAGTTGCTGCGGTTCGAGGGCATCCGCGACATGGCGGTGATCGCTAGCCGGGCGGCGGGCGACCAGCCGAAGATCCCGGCCTATGCCGGCGGCCGCATGCCGCTGACCACGCACCTGGCGGACCGGGTGCGGGCGATGCTGGCCTGCCCGGCGAGCTGGGACGCCCTGCCAGCGCCGGTGCATGAATGGCTCGACCTGCAACGATGGCGCTCGGTGCTGCCGGGGCCGGACGACCTGCTGGTCGAGACCTTTCCGCGCGGGCGCCTGCACTACATGGTCGCCTACTGCTTCGAGGGCCGTAACGCGCACCAGACGCTGGGCATGCTGCTGACCCGGCGGATGGAGCGCGCCGGGCTGAAGCCGCTGGGCTTCGTCGCCACCGACTATGTCGTCGCCACCTGGAGCCTGGCGCCGGTGCTGGATCCCGCCCCCCTGTTCGACGAGGACATGCTGGGCGACGACCTGGAGGAATGGATGGCGGAATCGACGCTGCTGAAGCGCACCTTCCGCAACGTCGCCGTCATCGCCGGGCTGATCGAGCGCCGCCATCCGGGGCAGGAGAAGACCGGCCGCCAGGTCACATTCAATGCCGACCTGATCTATGACGTCCTGCGCCGCCACGAGCCCGACCACATCCTGCTGCGGGCGACACGCGCCGACGCGGCCGAGGGGCTGACGGACGTGCGCCGACTGGGCCACATGCTGGCCCGCGCGCAAGGCCACATCCTGCACCGCCCGCTGGCGCGCATCTCGCCACTGGCCGTCCCGGTGCTGCTGGAGATCGGCCGCGAAGGGGTCGAGGGCGCCCGCGACCGGCTGCTGGAGGACCTGGCCGCCAGCCTGGTGGCCGAAATGGAAACCGGCCCGGACCAAGCAGCCATTCCTTTGTAGGAACGGCGCCCGGCCGGGCCGGCCAATTCAGCCTATCGCGGCCTGGCGACTACTCGCCGGCCATCGGTCCGTTGCGCTGCCAGTCGGCCGGCGGCGGACGCCCATGCGGGCTGCCGCTGCCACCGCCGGGGTTGCCGGGCCGGTAGGCCGGCTCGCGCTCGGGCGGGCGCGGGCGATACTCGGTCTGGCGATCGGGCGGGCGATAGTCGGGCCGCGCGTCGTAGCGCGGGCGGGAGTCGCGACGATCATAGTCGCGACGGTCGTTGTAGTAGTAGGGCGTCGGCGCGGACGAGCCGTAGTAGCTGCCGGACACATAGCCGGTCGGCCCATAGCTGGACCCGTAGCCGCCATTGTAGCCGTCGTAATAGGGATCGACGCATGCGCCGAGCCCGAGCAGCGCCGGCAGGGCGATAAGAGCACGGAGACGCATTGCTGATCCTCCTCGAATAGCGGGGTTGACGACGGACTACGCTCAGTAGGCGTAGCGCGGCGGGTAATAGTAATAGCCCGGCGGCGCGACGTAGGCCGGCGGAGGTGGAGCGTAGACCGGCGCCGGCGCGTAGGCCGGCGGCGGATAGGGGCCGTAGCCGTAGTAGCTCGAGCGATAGTCGCGCTCGTCGGCGGCGCGGCCGACGCTGTTGCCGACCGCGGCACCCAGCAGCGTGCCGACCGCGGCGCCGGCAACGCGACCGCCGCCATGACCGAACTGCGACCCGACCAGGCCGCCGGCGACGGCACCGACCGCCGTGCCGGCCGTCTCGTTGGGACCGTAATATCCGGGGGCACAGGCCGCGAGCGACAGTGCGGCAACCCCGGCGACGATTGCGACCTTGAACATGAACTCCTCCGGTGGAGGCGGGAACCCAGCTACAACGCCCAGGCGAACGGGAATGTTCCCTCCTGGCTATCGGCTGCTGCGAATCCAGCTAAGTTGCCGGACCGTTCTTCCAACCTCAGGGCAATGAGTATGGTGGCAGCACCGGTCGAACTCAACGGCGCGTCGCTGCTGCTCGACCCGTCGGGCGCCTTGTTCTGGCGCGAGCACGGGCTGCTGGCGGTGGCCGACCTGCATCTGGAGAAGGGATCGGCCTTTGCCCGGCGCGGCACGCTGCTACCGCCCTACGACACGCAGGCGACGCTGGACGAGCTGACCCGGGCCGTGCGCCGCTGGCAGCCGCGCATGGTGCTGTGCCTGGGCGACAGCTTCCACGACACCGGCGGGCCGGGCCGGCTGGGGGCCGGCGACCGCGGCCGGCTGGCCGCCCTGACGCGCGGGCGCGACTGGGTATGGGTCGCCGGCAACCACGATCCGGTGATCCCGGAGGATGTCGGCGGCCGGGTGGTCCCCGAGGTCGCGCTGGGCCGCATCATCTTTCGCCACGAGGCGGTACCCGGCACCCGCGGCGAAGTCAGCGGCCATTTCCATCCCAAGGCCAGCGTCGCCACGCGGGCGCGGCGCATCTCGGGCCGGTGCTTCGTCAGCGACGGCGAGCGCATGGTGCTGCCGGCGTTCGGCGCCTATGCGGGCGGGCTCGACGTGCTCGACCCGGCAATCGCCACGCTGATGCGCCGCCGCTTCGTGGCCTTCCTGCTCGGCCGCAACCAGCTTTTCGCGTTCCCCAAGGACCAGTTGCTGCGCCAGGCCGCATGACGGCGCGCCAGTGATCCGAAGCGACCCTGGCCGCGAATAGGAGGGCAATGGCCGCCCCCTCGCCCGCCCCCGTCCTTCTGTGGTTCGAGCGCGACCTGCGCCTGGCCGACAACCCCGCCCTGACGGCCGCCATCGCCGGGGGTCGGCCGGTCCTGCCCGTCTTCGTGCTGGACGACGAAACGCCGGGCGCCTGGCGACCGGGCGGGGCCTCGCGCTGGTGGCTGCACCACAGCCTGGCGGCGCTGGCGGGCGCGCTTGGCCGGCTCGGGCTGCCGCTGGTCCTGCGCCGGGGCAATGCCGAGGCCGTGATCCCGGCGCTGGCGGCGGAGGCCGGGGCCGCAGCCGTGACCTGGACTCGGCGGTACGAGCCGTGGAACCGCGCCCGCGACGCCCGCATCAAGGAAACCCTGACCGCCGCCGGCGTCACCGCCACGAGCCACAATGGCACGCTGCTGCACGAGCCGTGGACGGTGAAGACGGGCGACGGCCGCCCCTACCAGGTCTTCACCCCCTACTGGCGGGCGATCCGCGGCCGGGCCGGCCCCGACCGCCCCTGCCCGCCCGCCATCGGCGACCGCCCCGGCATCCGTGCCGCACGGGCTGGAACTGGCCGCACTCGACCTGCTGCCTACCCGACCCGACTGGGCGGGCGGCCTGCGCCAGGCGTGGCAACCGGGCGAGGACGGCGCCCGCCAACGCCTGGCCGCCTTCGTTCGGCGCGGGCTGAAGGGCTACGGCGCCGGGCGCGACCGGCCCGACCGCGCCGGCACCTCGATGCTGTCGCCGCACCTGCATTTCGGCGAGATCTCGCCCGGCACGGCCTGGACGGCGGTCGACGGCGCGGGTGCCGCCGACCCGGCACTGGCTGCGGACGCCGAGGCCTACCTGCGCGAGCTGGGCTGGCGGGAGTTCTCGTACCAGCTTCTCTTCCACCATGACGACCTGGCCGACGCGGCCCTGCGGCCGGAATATGGCGCCTTCCCCTGGCGCGACGACCCGGCCGGCCTCGCCGCGTGGCAGCGCGGCCGCACCGGATATCCCATCGTCGATGCCGGCATGCGCCAGCTCTGGCAGACCGGATGGATGCACAACCGGGTGCGGATGGTCGCCGCGTCGTTCCTGATCAAGGACCTGCTGCTGCCCTGGCAGGCGGGCGAGCGCTGGTTCTGGGACACGCTGGTCGATGCCGACCTCGCCAACAATGCCGCAAGCTGGCAGTGGGTGGCCGGCTGCGGCGCCGACGCCGCTCCCTTCTTCCGCATCTTCAACCCGGTGCTGCAGGGCCAGAAGTTCGATCCCGACGGCAGCTATGTCCGCCGCTTCGTGCCCGAACTCGCCCGCCTGCCGGACCGCTGGGTGCACCAGCCCTGGGCTGCCCCATCGGCGGTGCTGGCCGATGCCGGCGTGCGGCTGGGCCAGGACTATCCCCGGCCGATCGTCGACCATGCCGCCGCCCGCCCGCGGGCGCTGGCCGCACTCGCCACCCTGAAGGAAACCGCATCGTGATTGCACCCGCCCAGCGCATCGCCGTCATCGGCGCCGGCATCGCCGGGCTGGGGGCCGCCTGGACGCTGGCACGGCACCACGATGTCACCGTCTTCGAGGCGGCCGGGCGGCCGGGCGGGCACAGCCACACGGTCGAGGTGACCACGGCCGGCCGCACGATCGCCGTCGATACCGGCTTCATCGTCTACAACCTCGCCACCTATCCCAACCTGATCCGCCTCTTCGACCATCTGGGCGTGCCGACCCGCGAAGGCGAGATGTCGTTCGCCGTGTCAGCCGATGGCGGCCGCCTGGAATATGCCGGCACCGACCTGGGCGGGCTCTTCGCCCAGCGATCGAACCTGGTGCGGCCACGCTTCCTCGGCATGGTGGCCGACATCCTGCGCTTCTATCGCGAGGCGCCGCGCCTGCTGGCCGGGCCGCCATCGACGGCGACCCTGGGCCAGTACCTGGCGGCCGGCCGCTACGGCCGCGCCTTCATCGACGACCACCTGCTGCCGATGGCGGCCGCCATCTGGTCGTGCCCGGCCGGTACCATGCTGGACTTCCCCGCGGTCAGCTTCGTGCGCTTCTGCGACAATCATGGGCTGCTGCGGGTCCGAGACCGGCCGCAATGGCGCACGGTGGTGGGCGGCTCACGGGAGTATGTCCATCGGCTGACATCGGACCTGGCCGGCCGCATCCGGCTGGCGACGCCGATCGCCGACGTGATCCGCCATGCCGGCGGCGTCGTCCTGCGCGGGCAGGATGGCGAGGAGCACCGCTTCGACCAGGTCGTGCTGGCGACCCACGGGGACCAGGCCCTGCGCCTGCTGGGCGATGCCGGCCCGGACGAGCGCGCGATCCTGGGGGCCTTCCGCTATGCCGACAACCGCACGATCCTGCATGGCGACCCGCGCCTGATGCCGCGGCGGCGGCGGGTATGGTCGAGCTGGAACTACATGGCCGCCGGCCACGACGCGGCCCGCGCCGTGTCCGTCACCTACTGGATGAACCGGCTGCAGGGCCTCGATCCGGCGGTGCCGCTGTTCGTCTCGCTCAACCCGCTGGTCGAGCCGGACCCGGCGCTGGTCCATGGCGAATACCACTACAGCCACCCGATCTTCGACCAGGCGGCGATCGACGCCCAGGCACGGCTGGGCGAGATCCAGGGCCGGTGGCGGACGTGGTTCTGCGGCAGCTACCACCGCTGGGGCTTCCATGAGGACGGGCTGACCGCCGGCCTCGACGTTGCGGCCGCGCTGGGTGCCCTGCCGCCCTGGGCCGAGCCGCCGCTGGCGGCCGCGGCGTGACCGCATCGGCGCTCTATCAGGGCACCGTCGCACACCGGCGGCTGCGCCCCTTCGTCCACGCCTTCCGCTACCGCGTCTATTCCCTGCTGGTCGACCTGGACGAGTTGCCGACGCTTGACCGCAACCTGCGCCTCTTCGCCTACAACCGGGCCGGCCTCTTTTCCTTCCACGACCGCGACCATGGCCCGCGCGACGGCAGTCCGCTGCGCCCTTGGGTGGAACGGCAGCTACGCCAGGCCGGCCTCGATTTCACGCCCGGCCCGATCGCGCTGCTCTGCTTCCCGCGTCTGCTCGGCCATGTCTTCAACCCGCTGTCGGTCTATTTCTGCCGCGACGGCGAGGGCGCGCTGCGCGCCATCCTCTACGAGGTGAAGAACACCTTCGGCCAGCAGCATGGCTACCTGCTGCCGGTGGCGCCCGGCGAGGAGGCGGACGGCTGGGTGCGGCAGAGCCAGGACAAGCACTTCTACGTCTCGCCCTTCCTGCCGATGGAATGCCGCTACCGCTTCCGCATCCACGCGCCGGACGAGCGGATGGCGATCCTGATCCGCCAGACGGCCCTGGAGAACGGCGCGCAGGCCGAGACCCTGGTCGCGACGCTGACCGGCCAGCGCCGGCCGCTCGACGACGCCACCCTGGGCCGCATGGCCCTGTCGGTGCCGCTGCTGACGCTGAAGGTGGTGGCAGCCATCCACTGGCAGGCGCTGCGCCTGTGGTGGAAGGGTGCCCGCTTCCACCGCCGCCCTGATCCACCAGCGACCGAGGTCACGTACTAGACCCGAGCCCCGAGACCGCCGCCCCAGCCCCCGATCGGAACGCCCGCGATGACCATCGACGCCGGATACGCCGCCCCCGCCGCCCAATGGCCAGACCATGACGGGACGGGGCACGACCGGGCGGCCGCGGGCGCCCAGCCGGCGGAACGCTGGGACATGGCGGGGCTGCCGCGGGGCCTGCGCCTGCTGCTGGCGCTCGCCCGCCGCATCCGCCAGGGGCAGGTGACGGTGGTGGTGCCGGACGGCCGCCGCTACACCGCCGCCGGCGTCGAGCCGGGGCGCCACGCCGTGCTGGAGGTGCGCCGGTCGCGGCTGGCCCGGCGCGTGCTGCTGGGCGGCGCCACCGCCTTTGCCGAGAGCTATGTCGACGGCGACTGGGACAGCCCGGACCCGGCCGCCCTGATGACCCTGGCGCTGGAAAACGAGACCGCCATCGGCCGCACCCTGGACGGGAGCCCCTGGTATCGCCTGGCCGGCCGGGTCATCCACGCGCTGCGGCCCAATTCGCGCGCCGGCAGCCGGCGCAACATCCGCCGCCACTACGATCTGGGCAACGCCTTCTATGCCGCCTGGCTCGATCCGGGGATGACCTATTCCAGCGCCGTCTTCAGCACGCCCGAGCAGGAACTGGGCGAGGCCCAGACCGAGAAGTTCCGCCGCCTGGCCGATCTCCTCGACCTGCGCCCCGGCATGCGCGTGCTGGAGGTCGGCTGCGGCTGGGGGGCGCTCGCCTGCCACCTGGCAACGCATCACCAATGCCACGTCACGGCGATCACCGTGTCGCCCGCCCAGTTCGCCCATGCCACCGCCGCCGTCGCGGCGGCCGGGCTGGCCGATCGCGTCGACATCCGCCTGGTCGACTATCGTGACGTCGTCGGCAGCTTCGACCGCATCGTCTCGGTGGAGATGATCGAGGCGGTGGGCGAGCGCTACTGGCCCACCTTCTTCGGCCAGGTTCGCGACCGGCTGGTGCCGGGCGGCATTGCCGCCATCCAGGCCATCACCATCGACGAACGCTTCTTCGATTCCTATCGCCGCAGCGCCGACTTCATCCAGCGCCATGTCTTTCCCGGCGGCATGCTGCCGTCGCGTGCGGCGATCCGCGACCAGACGGCGCTGGCCGGCCTGGCGCTGGAGGCCGACATCGGCTACGGGCCGCACTACGCCCGCACGCTGGAGATATGGAAGGCACGGTTCGAGGCCGCCTGGCCCGCCATCGCCGCCACCGGCTTCGACGAGCGCTTCCGCCGCCTGTGGCACATGTATCTCGACTATTGCCGCGCCGGGTTCGTCGCCGGCACGATCGACGTGCGCCACATCCGCCTCGCGCGCGCCTGACATGGCCGGCCGCGGCGCCGCGGCGATCTATGCGCTGCCGGCCCTGCCGCTGGCGGCCCTCACCCTTCCCGCCTTCGTCCATCTGCCGGCCTTCTACGGCGACACGCTGGGGTTGGGGCTGGCCACGGTCGGCACCATCCTGCTGCTGGCCCGCCTGACCGATGTCGCCAGCGACCCGCTGATCGGCTGGCTCGGCGACCGGACGCCGGCCCGCCTCGGCCGGCGCCGCATCTGGATGGCGGCCGGGACGCCGCTCGTGGTTCTGGCGGCCTGGCAGCTCTTCCGCCCGCCCGCCGATGCCGGCGCCGGCCACCTGCTGGCCTGGAGCATCCTGCTCTATCTCGGTTGGACGATGGTGGGCCTAGCCTACCAGGCCTGGGGCGCCGAGCTGTCGGACGACTATCACGAGCGCACCCGCATCGCCGGCTGGCGTGAGGGCGCCACCGTCGCGGGCACGCTGGCCGCGGCCGGGCTGCCGGCCGTGATCGACCCCGCCGGCGGACCGGCCGCAGCACTCGCCATGATCGCGGTCGGCGTCGCACTCGCCCTGCCGATCACGGTCGGCGCCTGCCTGGCGCTGGTGGCGGAGCGCCCGCCCGCACCCGCCCGCGTCGCCGGCTGGCATGCCGCCGCCGGCCTGGTCGCCGGCAACCGGCCGTTCCGGCGCCTGCTGGCGGCCTACCTGCTGAACGGGCTGGCCAACGGCCTGCCGGCGACGCTCTTCGTCCTCTTCGTCACCCATCGCCTGGCCAGCCCCGAGCAGGCCGGCCCGCTGCTGCTCGCCTATTTCCTGGCCGGGCTGGTCAGCGTGCCGGCCTGGCTGTGGGCCAGCCGGCGGCTCGGCAAGCATCGCGCCTGGTGCGTCGCCATGCTGGTCGCGTGCGCCGCCTTCGCCGCGGTGCCGCTGCTGGGGCCGGGCGATGCCGGCCTCTTCCTGCTGGTCGCCGTCGCCACCGGCCTGACGCTCGGCGCCGACCTGGCCCTGCCCGGCGCCATCCAGGCCGACGTCGTCGACCTCGACACGGCCGCCGGCGGCGGGCAGCGCACGGGCCTCTTATTCGCCCTGTGGGGGATGGCGACCAAGCTGGCCCTGGCGCTGGCGGTCGGCATCGCCTTTCCGATCCTGGGCGCCGCCGGCTTCGTCGCCGCCGGCACGGCCCAGCCGGCCGCCGCCCTGGACGCGCTGGCCCTGCTCTATGGCGGCGCGCCCGTTCTCTTCAAGCTGGCCGCCATCGCCCTGATGTGGCGCTTCCCCCTGACCGAGGCGGTGCAGCGCGACCTGCGCCGGCGCATCGCGGCCAGCCCCCACCCGTCCCCGGAGAATCTCGATGCCCATGCGCCGAACCCTGCTGGCCCTCGTCCTGTTGCCGATCCTGGCGCTCGCCGGGTGCAGCCCCATGAAGCCTGAGGACTTCGCCGGCACGGAGCCCCGCTTCGTCGTCGAGGAGTATTTTCAGGGCAAGACGCGCGCCTGGGGCATCTTCCAGGATCGCTTCGGCAAGGTGCGGCGACAGTTCGTCGTCGACATCGACGGCAACTGGGACGGCCAGACCCTGACCCTGACCGAGGACTTCCGCTATGCCGATGGCGAGCAGGACCGGCGGGTCTGGCGCATCACCCGCAACGGCGAGAACGGCTATGAGGGCCGCGCCGACGATGTCGAGGGCGTGGCGGTCGGTGCCGCCTTCGGCCAGGCGTTGAACTGGGCCTATACGCTGCGGCTCAAGGTCGGCGACGACACCTGGCGGGTCGCCTTCGACGACTGGATGTTCCTGCAGCCGGACGGCAAGCTGATCAACCGCGCCACCGTCAGCAAGTTCGGCATCACCATCGGCGAGGTGCTGATCTTCTTCAGCAAGGAGAAGTGAGGATGGCCGCCCCTACCCCGGGAACTGGCCGATCCGCCGCCGGATCGCCCGGATGACCGGCCCCAGCAGCGGCACGCGGGCATAGATCTGGCTGGCTGCGTCCCAGTGGTCGACATGCAGGGTGGCGCGCTCGTCCCCGGCGAAGTGCACCTCGCTCACCCCTTCGATCGCCCAGCGCCCGCCGGCAAAGCGCCAGCGCAGGTAGGCCGCCTCGCCGGTCGCGATGTCGGTCACGGCAAAGCGGGCGTCGGGCAGGTCCGCGAACATGCGGGCCAGCACCCGGCGCATCCCGTCGACCCCGGTCACGTCGTTGAAGGGATCGACGAAGCGCACGTCCGCCACGACGACGCGCTCCAGCCCGGCCAGGCCGGCCGGCGTCAGCGCCTCGAAATAGCGGGCATAGCTGGTTGCGGCCGCGATCATCCCCCACCCTTGCCGGTGATCCGGCGCACGAGCGGAAAGTACAGCCGGTAGGGCAGGATGCGCATCAGCTTCAGCAGCCAGGCGAGCCGGCGGGGGAAGACGATCTCGAACCGGCTGCTCTCCAGCCCCTGGCGCAGGCGGCGGGCCGCCCGGTCGACCGGCATCAGGAACGGCATGGGGAAGGTGTTGCGGTCGGTGAGCGGCGTGCGCACGAAGCCCGGGCTGACAAGTTGGAGCCGGACCCCGGCCGCATCCAGCTCCGGCTTCAAGGCCTCGGCCATGTTGATGAGGGCGGCCTTGGTGGCGCCATAGGCCGCCGCCGTGGGCAGGCCGGAATAGCCCGCGACGGAGGCGACGATGGCGATATGGCCGCGCCGCCGGGCGACCATGGCGGCCATCACCGGCGCCAGCGACCGCACCGTGCCCAGCAGGTTCACCTCCACCAGGCGGGTGAAGCGCGCGGCATCGAACGCGCTGGCCGGCATCTCGTCATGGGTCCCGGCATTCAGGACGGCCAGGTCGATCGGCCCCAGCTCGGCCTCGATCCGGGCGACGGTGGCAGCGCAGGCATCGGCATCGGTGATGTCGAGCGGGAAGGCACGAATGGCTGGATGCGTGCCGTCCCCCTCCATCCTGCGGGCGCTGGCCGCGACCCGCCAGCCGGCCGCCGCCAGTTCGTGCGCCAATGCCGCCCCGATGCCGGAACTGGCGCCGGTGATCCAGGCGAGCCGGCCGCCGCCCGGGGTCATCGGATGGCGGCGGTGCGCGGGGCCGGCGCCGGCTGGCCGACGGGCGCATAGTCGAATTGCGAGCCCTTGAAGTCGAAGGCGATGCGGCGCAGGCGATCGTCGCCATCATACCAGAGGTCGAGGTCCAGTTCGCCGCGCACCCGGTAGCGCGCCGCCCGGTCGCCCGGCGGATCCGCCCGCTCCACCCGGACGCCGAGCAGCCGCCCCTTCTGGGTGTCGAGAAGCTGGCGGCGATCGACGGTCGGCCGCCGCCAGTAGCTGGTCGGCAGCACGTCGGCCGGCGCGGTGTAGCTGCCGGCCGTCGATCGCACGGCTAAGCCGGCAGGACCGGCCTTGCCCTGCACGAACTCGCGCGTGCCGTCATCGTCGGTGGCGGTGTCGATCGACACCAGCCGGCCGTCGCGCCAGACCTCGCGGTTGCGGTGGCTGTAGCGATAGACGGTGACGAAGGCGATCTTCACCTCCAGCGCGATGTCGACCGCGACCCGGGTCTCGTCGCCGACCTGTTCCACCTGGATGCGGTGGGTCCCGATCGGGGTCCCGTCACGGAACACGGTGAAGCGCAGGTCGCTGGCCAGCGCCGGTCCGGTGGCGACGACGAGGATCGCCACGAGGGCGCGGGCGAGGCGGGGTACCGTCCGGGATGCGTCCATGGCCATCGTTACGCGCCGGACGCAGCGGCGGATCAGGGCTGACGGCCAACGGCGCGGGCAGTACAATGGTGGCCATGATCGCCAAGATCCGAAGGATGCCCGACCACCCATCCCGTCGCCGCTTCCTGGCCGCCATCGGCGGCGGCGCCGCGCTCGTCCTCGGCCGCCCGCGCGATGCCGCCGCCTTCCGCGAAATGCCGATGGATGCCGTCACGGCCGGTGCCGCCGCTGCCGCATGCGCGGCGGCCGGCGACGACCACCTCCAGCAGGCCCGCCGCCTGGCGGAAGCCAACGCCACCCTGCCCGCCGACCGCCGCCTTTCGCCCGAGCAGCTCGACCTGATCCTGGCGCGCACGACCTGCCCGCTCTGCGGCTGCGCCATCGGCGGGGCGGAACGACCCTCTAAGTAGTAGGCGCCAGGCACCCCGCCAGGGCGCCGGTGATGGCGCGCATCAGGGCCGGGTAGAGCGCCGGCCCGTCCTTCAGGCTGGCGCCGAGCGGGTCCAGCACCGCGGTCCGCGCCTTGGTCCCTTCCGTCACCGTCGCCACCAGGCCGGCGTCGAACTGCGGCTCGCTGAAGACGCAGGCGGCACCCGTCTCCGCCACCCGGCGGCGCAGTGCCTGGATGCGCCGGGCGCCCGGCTTGCGCTCCGGCGAGATGGCGATGGCGCCGACCGCGGTCAGGCTATAGCGCTGCTCCAGGTACTGATAGGCGTCGTGGAAGACGAGGAACGGGCGCTGGCGCACCGCCGCCAGCCGATGCGCCAGGTCCTGGTCGAGGGCGGCGACCTCCGTCCGCAGCCGTTCCGCGTTGGCGCGATAGCGCGCCGCATTGCCCGGGTCGAGGCCGGCCAGCCGCTCGGCAACGGCGACGGCGATGGCGGCGGCATTGGTCGGGTCCAGCCACAGGTGGCCGTCGCTCTCCTCGGCCGCGCCCTTGGTCCCGTGCTTGTGGCCGTGGTCATGATCGTCCGCTTCCCACGGGCCGCCCTCGCGCGCGTCCAGCACATGGACGCCATCTGCCCGCGTCAGGGTCAACACCCGCTCCGGCCGAGCCAGGCTGGCGATCGGGCGGGCGAGCGGCGTCTCCAGCGTCGGCCCGACCCAGACGACGAGGTCGGCCGCCTCGAGCCGGCGGGCGTCGGACGGGCGCAGGGCATAGGTGTGGGGCGAGGCCGTTCCGCCGATCAACAGATGCGGCGCGTCGCCGCCGGCCATGACGGCAGCGACCAGGGAGTGGATCGGCTTCACCGTCGTCACCACATCCAGGGCCACGGCCGGGTGGGCAAGCGCGATGCTGGCCGCGGCCAGCGCGGCGGCGAAGAGGCGACGGGGCATTCCAGAACCTCGCGGAGTCTCGTAAGGTGGGATCGGATCAGGGTTATATGTTATAATGTTTCATTCATGACGACTACCCCCGCCGCCGCATTTCCCAATCCGGGGCACGACCACGACCATTGCGTGGCGACCGCGGTCGCCCGCGCCGAGGCCCTGTGCCTGGCCCGCGGCGCCCGGCTGACCGGGCTGCGCCGGCAGGTGCTGGAACTGGTGTGGGAGAGCCATGGCCCGATCGGCGCCTACGACCTGCTGGAGCGCCTGCGCGGCCTGCGCGGCGGTGCGGCGCCGCCCACTGTCTATCGCGCGCTGGATTTCCTGATCGACCAGGGGCTGGTGCATCGCATCGCGCGCCTCAACGCCTTCGTCGGCTGCGACCACCCCGACGCCCCGCACCAGGGACAGTTCCTGATCTGCACCGGCTGCGGCACGGCGGCCGAACTGGTGGAGCCCGAGATCGCGCGCGCCATCGACCGGCAGGCCCAGGCCTTGGGCTTCCGGGTGGAGAGCCGGATCGTCGAGGTGACCGGCCTCTGCCCGCGCTGCCAGCCCGCCTGAGCCGGACGACCGCCATGCCCCCGGATGCGAGCGCGCCGCTGGTGGCGCTGCAGGACGTCACCTACCGCGTCGGCGGCAACGTGCTGGTGGAGCATGTCTCGCTGGCCGTGGCGCCGCGCCAGATCGTGTCGCTGATCGGCCCCAACGGGGCGGGCAAGACGACGACAGTGCGCCTGGCGCTGGGCCTGCTGCAACCGAGCGAAGGGCGGGTCGCGCGCCGGCCCGGGCTGTCGGTCGGCTATGTGCCGCAGCGCCTGACCGTCGACCGCAGCCTGCCGCTCACCGTGCGCCGCCTGCTGTCGCTGACCGCGCGGCCGACGCCGGCGGAGGCGCAGGCCGCGCTGGACGAGACCGGGGCCGGCCACCTGGCCGGCCGGGAGGTGCACGACCTGTCGGGCGGGGAATGGCAGCGCGTGCTGATCGCCCGTGCCCTGCTGCGCCAGCCGGCCCTGCTGGTGCTGGACGAGCCGGTGCAGGGCGTCGACGTCACCGGCCAGGCGGAGCTGTTCACGCTGATCCGCACGCTGCGCGACCGGCGCGGCTGCGGCGTGCTGCTGGTGTCGCACGACCTGCACCTGGTGATGGCGGCGACGGATGCCGTCATCTGCCTCAACCGCCATGTCTGTTGCAGCGGCCGGCCCGACCGGGTGGTGCGCGACCCCGCCTATCGCGACCTGTTCGGGGATGCGGCGACGGCCCTTGCCGTCTATGCCCACCACCACGACCATGTGCATGACGCGACGGGCGCGGTGGTCCCGGTCGAAGGCCATCACCACCACGACCACCACGATCATGCCCATCACAACCATGGATGACTTCCATGGATGACTTCCTCTGGCGCGCGCTGCTGGCCGGCATCGGCGTGGCGCTGATGGCGGGGCCGCTCGGCTGCTTCGTCGTCTGGCGGCGCATGGCCTATTTCGGCGACACGCTGGCCCATGCCGCCCTGCTGGGCGTCGCCATCGGCTACCTGCTCGACATCGACCTGGTGCTGGGGGTGGTCGGCACGTCGCTGGCGCTGGCCCTGCTGCTGGTGGCGATCGAGCGGCGGCGGCTGGTGCCGACCGACACCCTGCTCGGCATCCTGGCCCATAGCGGGCTGGCGATCGGGCTGGTCGTCATCGCCTTCGTGGAGACGCTGCGGGTCGACCTGATGGCCTATCTCTTCGGCGACCTGCTGGCGGTGTCCCACGCCGACCTGTGGTGGATCGGCGGGGCCGCCGCCGTCGCCCTGCCGACGCTGGCCTGGGCCTGGCGGTCGCTGGTGGCCGTCACCGTCAGCGAGGACCTAGCCAGCGTCGAGGGCGTGCCGGTCACGCTGGCCCGCATCCTGTTCCCGGCCCTGCTGGCACTCGTCGTGGCGGTCGCCATGAAGGCGGTCGGCGTGCTGCTGGTGACCGCCCTGCTGATCCTGCCGGCGGCGGCCGCCCGCCGGCTGGCCCGCACGCCCGAAGCCATGGCCCTGCTGGCCGCCCTGATCGGCGCCGTCGCCGTCACCGGCGGGCTCGGCCTGTCGTTGCGCTGGGACACGCCCGCCGGACCCTCGGCGGTCGTCGTCGCCCTTGCTATCTTCCTGTTCATGATCGGCTGGCCCAGGCGCCCCGCCCCACGGGATCGCCAGGCCGGACAGAACCGAGGACCCTGACCGATGTCGACCGCTTCCAACGCCAGTTCGTCCCGCCTGCCCATTTCCGTCATCACCGGCTTTCTCGGCAGCGGCAAGACCACCCTGCTGAACAAGCTGCTGCAGCATCCGGGCATGGACCGGACCGCCGTCCTCATCAACGAGTTCGGCGAGATCGGCATCGACCATGCCCTGGTGCGCCAGTCGAGCGAGGACATCGTCCTGCTGAACAGCGGCTGCCTGTGCTGCACCGTGCGCGGCGACATGGTGGACACGCTGCGCGACCTTTATGTGAAGCGCGTGCGTGGCGAGATCCCGCCCTTCGACCGTGTGGTGATCGAGACGACGGGCCTGGCCGACCCCGCGCCCATCCTGCACACGCTGATGACCGACGCCCTGCTGTCGGAGCGTTTCCGCCTGGACGGGGTGGTCACCACGGTCGATGCCGCGGTCGGCATGAACGAGCTCGACCAGCATGTCGAATCGGTGAAGCAGGCGGCCGTGGCCGACCGGCTGGTGCTGACCAAGACCGACCTGATCGACGACGAGGCCCGCGCCCGCCTGACCCGTCGCCTGCACCTGATCAACCCCGGCGCACCGCTGCTCCAGGCCGTGATGGGCGAGATCGACCCTGCCGTCCTGTTCGACGCCGGCCTGTGGAACCCCGAGACCAAGACCCCGGACGTCGCCCGCTGGCTGCGCGAGGAAGCCTATGAGGGCGGCCACGGGCACGAGCACCACCATCACGGCCACGATCATGGACATCACGACCATGGGCATGATCACCACCACGATCATGGCCACGCGCATGGCCAGGACCCGCATGACGTGAACCGGCATGACGACCGCATCCGCGCCTTCTGCTTCACCGCCGAGAAGCCGATCCCGTGGTCGACCTTCACGCTGTGGATGGAGCTGCTGGCCTCGTCGGGCGGCGAGAACCTGCTGCGGGTGAAGGGCCTCGTGAACATCGAGGAATCCACCGACAAGCCGGTCGTCATCCACGGCGTGCAGCATGTCTTCCACCCGCCGCTCATCCTCGACCAGTGGCCGAGCGAGGACCGCCGCTCGCGGCTCGTCTTCATCACCCGCGACATCGAGCGGGCGACGATCGAGAAGCTGTTCAATGCACTGGCGGTTGAAGAGTCCGGGGAACGCACCTGACCGGTCGGTCGTTTATCCGAATAGACTGGGGTCCTTGCCCGTTGTCCCCATGAGCAAGGACCAATCCGATCTGGAGGAGACGGCGATGAAGCGAGTATTGGCGGCCGTCGGGCTAGCCCTGATAGCTGTACTGCCGGCAGTGCCGGCAGCGGCCCAGTCGCAGGGCTGGGTCACGACCAACGTCAACATGCGCTCCGGCCCCGGCACCGAGTATCCGCCGGTCCTCGTCGTTCCCGCGGGCGCGCCGGTGCAGGTCTTCGGCTGCATCGAGGGCTATGTCTGGTGCGACGTCGGCTTCAACGAGGCGCGCGGCTTCGTCGCCGGCAGCCTGATCAGCTACGAGTATCAGAACGTCCGCCGCCCGGTGGTCGAGATCGGGCCGCAGATCGCGCTGCCGATCATGGCCTTCGCGCTGGGTAGCTACTGGGACAATCACTATCGCGGCCGCTCGTTCTATCGCGACCGCGACCGCTGGGACCGCCGCTACGTCTCGGCCCCGCGCCCGGGCTACCGCCCGCCGCCGGCCTATCGCCCGCCGCCGCGCGCCGTCTACCACCGTCCCGACTACCGGCCGGACTATCGCCCCGACCGGCGCATCGACGATCGTCGGCGGTTCGACAACGATCGCCGGCGCGAGTACCGCCAGGAGCGCCCGGCTTTCCGTCCCGACCGGCCGGACAACCGGCAGGAGTTCCGCCGCCAGGTCGAGCGCCGCCAGGAGCAGCCGCGCTTCGATCGCCGGCCGGACCACCGGCAGGACCAGGGCCGCCCCTCGCGCGGCCCCGGCAGCGGCCACCCCAGGCCGCCGGCGGCCGACTGGAAGTCGCGCGGTCCGATGGCCGGCGAGTAGTCAGGCCTAGAAACGACTACGGCAGGAAGGGCGCCCCGGCGAAAGCCGCGGGCGCCCTTTCAGCGTTCGAGTACCCGGGCGCCGGTGCCCTCGCCGCCCATCCGGTCTTCCGGGTTCCACAAGGGGCAGACCTTGGTCGACAGGCAGCCGCAGCCGATGCACCCGGCCAGGTTGTCGCGCAGCCGCGTCATCCGCTCGATCCGCGAATCGAGGTCCGCCTTCCAGCCCGCCGACAGGCGCTGCCAGTCGGCCGCGGTCGGCGCGCGGCCGTCGGGTAGCTCGGCCAGCGCCTGGCCGATCGTGGCCAGCGGCAGGCCCAGCGCCTGCGCCACCTTGATGACGGCGACGCGGCGCAGCACCTCGCGCGGGTAGCGCCGCTGGTTGCCGGCGCTGCGCCGACTGCGGATCAGGCCCTTGGTCTCGTAGAAATGCAGGGCAGAGACGGACACGCCGCTGCGGGCCGCGACCTCGCCCACCGATAGCTCCGGATTCGGTGGCATCGTCCCCTCCCGCATGGCGACATTTCGCCTTGACCTCAAGTTAGGTCGAGGTCGTATCACCCGCGTCGCCGGCCGGCAACGGCGCGGGAATCGCTGCCCGTTCCCGCTGTTACATTCACGGCCGATCACGCCTTCGCGAGAAGCAGGTTAACCCGATGTAATCTTCCGACCGGAAGCGTATCTGTCGGTGGCGCATCGGCCGGCGGGTTTCCCGGCAGCCGGCTGCCACGGCGCTACCGGCGCATCCCGACCCGCTTTCTGGGCCGGAGATTGCAGGTAATCGACGAAACCATCTGACCCGAGTACCCGACCCACAAGCGTGGCCCCGCGCGCTCGCCCTGAGAGCACGGCCCCATGCCCGTACCAGACGACCCGACATCGAAGCGGAACCGGAGATCGACCATGCGCTACCCTTCCCCCCGCAGCCTGCTGCTCGTGTCGGGCGTCCTCCTCGCAGTCGGCGCCGGCAGCGGCGCCGTTCTCTCGGCCCTGAAGGACGAGACCCCGCCGGCCGCGGCCGCACCGGCCGCGCCGCCCGCCATGCCGGCGTCGGTCGCCGCGGTGGTGGCCCGCGAAATCGTGCTGTGGAATGAGTTCTCGGGTCGGCTGGAAGCGATCGAGCGGGTCGACATCCGGCCGCGGGTGACCGGCTCGGTCCAGGCGGTGCATTTCCGTGAGGGCGCCCTGGTGAAGAAGGGCGACCTGCTCTTCACCATCGACCCTGCGCCCTACGAGACCGAGATCCAGCGCCTGAAGGCGCAGATCCTGGCCGCCCAGTCGCGCCTGGCGCTGACCCGGCGCGAGCAGGACCGCGGCCGCCAGATGATCGATTCGGGCATGGCCGCCATCTCCCAGTCCAACCTCGACCAGCGCGTCAGCGCCTATCGCGAGGCCGAGGCCAACCTGCGCACGGCCGAGGCCGGGTTGCAGGCGGCCCAGCTCAACCTGGGCTACACCCAGATCCGTGCCCCCGTCTCCGGCCGGACCGGCAAGCTGGAGGTGACGATCGGCAACCTGGTCGCCGCCGGCGCCGACGCCGCCGTGCTGACGACCATCGTCTCGGTCGATCCGATCTATGCCGCCTTCAGCGCCGATGAGGACGTTGTCGCCAAGGCGCTGGCCGGCCTGCCCGAGGGGGCGGACGCCACGCTCGGCCTGGAGCGCATCCCGGTCGAGATGGAGACGGCCGCCAACGAGGGCCGGCCGATCCGCGGCCAGCTTCAGCTCATCGACAACCAGGTCGATCCCCGGACCGGCACGGTGCGCATGCGCGCGATCTTCGACAACCCGACCGGCCGGCTGATGCCGGGCCAGTTCGCCCGCCTGCGCATGGGCGAGGCCGCCAGCCACCAGGCGATCCTGATCAGCGAGCGCGCGGTCGGCACCGACCAGGGCAAGAAGTTCGTCATGGTGCTGGGCGCCGACGACAAGGCCGCCTATCGCGAGGTGACGCTGGGCGCCCAGGTCGACGGGCTGCGCCAGGTGACCAAGGGCCTGCAGGCCGGCGAGCGCATCATCGTCAACGGGCTGCACCGGGTCCGCCCGGGGGCCGCCATCCAGCCGCAGATGGTCGAGATGGCGGCCCCGCAGCGCTGAGCTGCGGTCGCCATCGCACCGTCCCGGGGGCCGATACCATGAACATCTCGAACTTCTTCATCGACCGCCCGATCTTCGCCGGCGTCCTTTCGCTGCTGATCTTCCTGGGCGGTCTCATCGCGCTGAACGGCATGCCGATCTCGGAATATCCCGAGGTCGTGCCGCCGTCGGTGATCGTGCGCGCGCAATATCCGGGCGCCAACCCCAAGGTCATCGCCGAGACGGTGGCGACCCCGATCGAGGAGGCGATCAACGGCGTCGAGGGCATGCTCTACATGAGCAGCCAGGCGACGACCGATGGCCTGATGACGCTGACCGTGACCTTCGCGCTCGGCACGGATGCCGACAAGGCCCAGCAGCTCGTCCAGAACCGCGTGTCCCAGGCCGAGGCCCGCCTGCCGCAGGAGGTGCGCACGCTGGGCGTCACCACCATCAAGTCCTCGCCCGACCTGATGATGGTGGTCCATCTGGTGTCGCCCAACGGGCGCTACGACACCACCTACCTGCGCAACTATGGGCTGATCAACGTCAAGGACCGGCTGGCCCGCATCCAGGGCGTGGGCGACGTGCAGCTCTTCGGCGCCGGCGACTATTCCATGCGCGTCTGGCTCGACCCGCAGAAGGTGGCCGAGTACGGCCTGTCGGCCGGCGACGTGGTGCAGGAAATCCGCGCCCAGAACGTCCAGGCGGCGGCCGGCGTGGTCGGCGCCTCGCCCGGCATGGCGGGGCTCGACGTCCAGCTTTCGATCAACGCCCAGGGCCGCCTGCGCAGCCCCGAGGAATTCGGCGAGATCGTCGTCAAGACCGGCACCGACGGCCAGATCGTGCGCCTGCGCGACATCGCCCGCATCGACCTGGGTGCGGCCGACTATGCCCTGCGCTCGCTCCTCAACAACAAGTCGGCGGCCGCCATCCCGATCTTCCAGGCGCCGGGCTCCAACGCCATCCGCATCGCCGACGACGTGCGCCGGGTGATGACCGAGATCCGTGAGAACATGCCCGAGGGCGTCGACTATTCGATCGTCTACGACACCACGAAGTTCGTCCGCGCCTCGATCGACGCCGTCATCTACACCCTGCTGGAAGCGATCCTGCTGGTGGTGCTGGTCGTCATCCTGTTCCTGCAGACTTGGCGGGCCTCGATCATTCCCTTGCTGGCCGTGCCGGTCTCGATCATCGGCACCTTCGCGGTGATGCAGCTCTTCGGGTTCTCGATCAACGCGCTCACCCTGTTCGGCCTGGTGCTGGCGATCGGCATCGTCGTCGACGACGCGATCGTCGTGGTCGAGAATGTCGAGCGCAACATCGAGAACGGCCTCAGCCCGCGCGACGCGGCATACCGCGCCATGCACGAGGTGTCGGGCCCGATCATCGCCATCGCGTTGGTGCTGTGCGCGGTCTTCGTGCCGCTGGCCTTCATCACCGGCCTGACGGGGCAGTTCTACAAGCAGTTCGCGCTCACCATCGCCATCTCGACCGTCATCTCGGCCATCAACTCGCTGACCCTGTCGCCGGCCCTGGCCGCCCTGCTGCTGCGCGGCCACGACCAGCCCAAGGACCTGCCGACGCGGATCCTGGACGGCCTGTTCGGCTGGTTCTTCCGCGGCTTCAACCGGGCGTTCGGGCGGGGCACGCGGGCCTATGGCACCGGCGTACGCGGCGTCATCCGCGGCCGGGTGGTGATGATGGCCGTGTATCTGGGCCTGGTCGGCCTGACCGTGCTGGTCTTCCGCGAGGTGCCGGGCGGCTTCGTGCCGGCCCAGGACAAGCAGTACCTGGTGGGCTTCGCCCAGCTACCGAACGCCGCCACGCTCGACCGCACCGAGCAGGTCATCAGCCGGATGAGCGAGATCACCATGGCCCAGCCGGGCGTCGAGGGCGCCGTCGCCTTCCCGGGCCTGTCGATCAACGGCTTCACCAACAGCTCCAACGCCGGCGTCGTCTTCGTCACCCTGAAGGACTTCAAGGACCGGCCGACGCCGGACCTGAGCGGCATGGCGATCGCCGGCCAGCTCAACCAGAAGTTCGCCGGCATCGAGGACGCCTTCATCGCCATGTTCCCACCGCCCCCCGTGCAGGGGCTGGGCACGATCGGCGGCTTCAAGCTGCAGATCGAGGACCGCGCCGGCCTCGGCTACGAGGCGCTCGACCAGGCGACCAAGGCCTTCGTTGCCGCCGCCGCCAAGGCGCCGGAGATTGCCGGCCTCTTCTCCAGCTTCCAGCTCAACGTGCCGCAGCTCGACATCGACATCGACCGCACCAAGGCCCGCCAGCTCGGCGTGCCGCTGACCGACCTGTTCGAGACGATGCAGGTCTATCTGGGCTCGGTCTATGTGAACGACTTTAACCTGTTCGGCCGCACCTACTCCGTCCGCGTCCAGGCCGACGCCCCGTTCCGGGCGCGGGCCGACGACATCGGCCGGCTGAAGGTGCGCTCGTCCAGCGGCGAGATGGTGCCGCTGTCGGCGATGGTGCGGGTGCGCGAGACGGCCGGCGCCGACCGGGCCATGCGCTATAACGGCTTCCTCACCGCCGACATCAATGCCGGCCCCGCGCCCGGCTTCTCGACCGGCGAGGCCCAGGCCGCCATCGTCCGCATCGCCGCCGAGACCCTGCCCAAGGGCATCGGCTTCGAATGGACCGACCTGACCTACCAGGAGATCATCGCCGGCAATTCCAGCATCTGGGTCTTTCCACTGGCGCTGCTGCTGGTGTTCCTGGTGCTGGCGGCCCAGTACGAGAGCCTGAGCCTGCCGATCTCGATCATCCTGATCGTGCCGATGGGGCTGCTGGCGGCGATGACCGGCGTCTGGCTGGAGAATGGCGACAACAACATCTTCACCCAGATCGGCCTCATCGTGCTGGTCGGGCTGTCGGCCAAGAACGCCATCCTGATCGTGGAGTTCGCCCGCGAGCTGGAGTTCGCCGGCCGGACGCCGCGCGAGGCCGCGGTCGAGGCCAGCCGCCTGCGCCTGCGCCCCATCCTGATGACGTCGCTCGCCTTCATCATGGGCGTGGTGCCGCTCGTCACCTCGACCGGTGCCGGGGCCGAGATGCGCCAGGCCATGGGTGTCGCGGTGTTCGCCGGCATGATCGGCGTCACCTTCTTCGGCCTGTTCCTGACGCCGGTCTTCTATGTCCTGCTGCGCGGCCTGACCGGCAACCGGCCGCTGCGGCGCCACGACCTGCCGACCGCCCAGGCGGCCCCGGCCGGCCATGGCCACGGCGCCCTGCCCGGCCCCGCCCCGGCCCAGACGCCGATGTGACGGGCCACCGATGCCGGGCGCATGGCCCGGCATCGGTGGCATCGACCGCCGGTTGACAGGCGGCCACCGGCCGCCGATCACTGCTCGCCATGGCCGACCATCCCCACGTCCTCGTCGTCGGCGCCGGCATCGTGGGTGCGGCCATTGCCTGGCACCTCTGCCGCGGCGGTGCCCGCGTCACCATCCTGGAAGCCGGCGCGCCGGGCGGCATCGCCACCGCCGGCTCGCTCGCCTGGATCAATGCGAGCTGGGGCCACCGGGACGACTATTTCCGGCTGCGCTTCCAGGCCATGGCCGACTGGCGCCGGCTGGAAGCGATGGTGCCGGCCCTGCGCGTGGCCTGGACCGGCGGCCTGCTGTGGGACATGCCGGCCGACCGCATGGCAGCCTTCGCCGCCGATCACACCGCCCGCGCCTACGCCGTGCGGACGGTCGACCGGGCCGAGGCCGCGCGCATCGAGCCGGCCCTGGCCGCCCCGCCGGAAGCGGCCGTCCACGCCGCGGGCGAAGGCGCGGTCGAGCCGCTGGACGCCGCCTTGGCTCTGATCTCCGCGGCCCGCGCCCACGGCGCCACATTGATTGCCGACCGCCCGGCCCGCGCCATCGAGCGCCGCGCCGGTCGGGTGGTGGGTGTCGCGACCGACGCCGGGCCACTGTCGGCCGACATGGTGGTGATAGCGGCCGGCGCCGGCACGGCGGCGCTCGCCGGCACGGCCGGCATCGCGCTGCCGGTCGACGACCCGCCGGCCCTGCTGCTCGCGACCCGGCCGCACCCGCCCATCCTGCGCGGCTTCGTGCTGGCGCCGGAACTCCACATCCGCCAGGCCCGCGACGGGCGGCTGATGGCAGGGGCCGGGTTCGACGGCGGCAACGTCGCCGACGCCGGCGCCCGCACCTTCGCCTGCCTGCGGGGGATGCTGCACGGCGGCGAGGCCTTGCAGATCGACTGGTGCCGGCTCGGCCGCCGGCCGATCCCGCGCGACGGGCTGCCGATCGTGGGCCGGCCGGCCGGTGTGGACGGGCTCTACCTGGCCGTCCTCCATTCCGGCATCACGTTGGCACCCGCAATCGGCCGCCTGGCCGGCGAAGAAATCCTGACCGGCCGCCGCGACCCGCTGCTGGGGCCATTCGGCCCCGATCGCTTCGCGTAGCGGTAGGCATCGACGACCCGCCATAGGCGGGTGCTGCCGCGGGTGCCAGGCTCCGGCACTCAGCAGCGACCCAACTTTCCAAGGTGCAGCCGATGATGCGACAGAGCCTGTTTTCGATCGTCGCAGGGGCTGCGGCCGCTCTCCTCCCCTTGTCCGCTGCCGAGGCCCAGGTGCCGACATGGGCACGGTTCTTCAACAGAGCCCCGTTCGACGTCACCATCGACATGAATGGCGAGATCAGTCGGACGCTGTTGGCCAACAGCTCGGACGAGCACCGGTCGTACTTTTCCAAGGCCCTGTTCGAGAGCGGCGAGCGTGTTTACCGCCTCAGTATTGCAAGAACGGACGGCGGTTTTCTCTGCGAGATGTATGTGCGGCTCCAGGCCGAAAGCAAGCACACGATCTCCGAGTGCGTCGTCCAGTCCTGGACCGGCAACCCGGCGGTGAAGTGCACGACATTCGCCAGGATGAACGGCAACACGGAATGTGAGGCCCAGTTCACCGTCGACGACTGACATAGCGCGGGGCCGATCCGAACACGGCGCCGGCGGTGCCCGACGCGAGGTTGGGGATTCGGTCCCAGCCCGGCGCAGGGGGGGACCGGCGGGCTCGGAGGCCGGCGGCGCGGAGGTGATGTTTCGATCCACGCCCCCCGAGGGGGGCGACTCCGCCGGAACGTCGAGGGACGGCCCTGGTGGTAGGTTCCGCCCTTATGGCGCAAACGCACCAACGGCCGGGGGCAAGGGGTTAGCGCAACCGGCGCCCAGAAGGGCGGCGGCCATGAGTGACGCCAAGCGTCGCATCGTGCCGGAATGGCTGCTAGAGCGATTCCGTGCCAACCCCGTCCCCCGCCTCACTCCGGAACAGCTAGCGGCGGGCAGCGCGCAGCGCTTCGTCTATATGGTCTCGAAGCATCTCCAGTTGCCGACGAGGCAGATGGACGATCGCAAGAGGCTCGCTTGATCGCGGGTCGAAGAAGTGGACGGACGCAGTGAGGCCGTCCTCCTCGACGAACGCGGCGGTATGGCCGGCCTCAATGAGCGCCGGATATCGGGGTTCCATGGCTGCATCCTCCCACCGGGAGGATAGCGTAACCGGCGCACAACCGGCGATGGCCTCGTCAGCTTGGATCGATAGAGACAGGTTCTTGGAGGCGTCGTACTCTGGGTTGATGAAATGCGGGCAAGGCTACATCACTATTGAGTTGAACTTGGCGGACCCCATTGAGATCGGGGATTTCGTCGGTCTGTTTGCAGCTATCGGCGATCAGTACGACCGCTTTATTAAGTCTTCCAGGCCAGACCTTGCCGGCGAGTCGAAAATTTTCATAAAGGAAATCCGGAAAGGGTCAATAATTACAGAAATTTTCCCATTTATCCCGGCCTCGCTTATAGAATTTATGGACGAAGCAATCATCATAGCGATGTTTGCACAGTTTTTTGGGAAGCAGATAAAAGATTTCATCCTTGGTAAGACTGAACCGAATGCGACAAAGAACGACTTAAAAGACTACCTTAATGTTGTTCAGGCAGTAGCCAACGACGCGAATGGCCACGCTACCATTAGCACCACAACATTTGAAAAAGGCGTTTGGAGAACAAGAGCCGATTTTTCGTTCACTACAAAAGAAGCGCGCGAGGCCGCTGCTACGATCGAAAAGCAGCGTTTAGATTTGGACCGAACTTCCAGCTCCGACCGAGAGCGTCAGTTAATGGTTTTCAAGCGGTCAGATCGTGGCGACGCCGGGTTAGGTATCCGCAGCGGCGAGCGAGTTACAATCGAAGACATTGATCGCCGAGACCTCCCTTTGATTTATGCCTCTGAGTTAGCCGAGCAAAGGATCAAGCATGAAATCCGTGAAGCAGACCGGAACATATACAAACTTGGCTTTGTTGTGGACGTAAATATACAGTTACGAGCCGGCCGGCCAATAGCATATCGCGTTACCGCTGTGCATTCCGTTATCGATCTCCCCGATGACGAATCGCCTTAGCCATCATCCAACCGCACCGTCTGACACCCTATCGCGACCAACGACTGCACCAGGAACACGGCCGAGAAGCCGCCCCGGCTACAGCATCAACGACCCGGTCGGGTCGGTTGCCGGCCTGGTACCGAAATTCTCGACCCGGCGGCCATGCACTGCCCGCATCCTGGGCATGTGCCCACGGCGGTTGCATCGCCAGCCGCCAGCCCGGACAATCATGGTCCAATGACCGACGCCAGCCGGCCCGTCGCGGCCCCCGCCCCGCCAGCGCGACCCCGGTCGCTCCAGCCCCTGCCCGCAACCTGATCGACGGCCCGACGCTGGGGCTCCTGGTCACGATGTCGGTGCTGTGGGGGGTCAACTGGCCGATGATGAAGCCGGCCGTGATCGACCTCGGCCCCTGGATGTTCCGGGCCATCTGCCTGCTGATCGCCGTGATCGGGATGCTGATCCTGGTGCGGGCGACGGGCGAGCGCATGCGGCTGCCGCCGCGGGCGCTGGTCGGGCCGCTGATCCTGGCCTCGGCCATCAACGTCACCCTCTGGCACGTGCTGACGGGCTTCGGCCTGGCCTACATGGCCGCCGGCCGGGCCGGCATCATCGCCTACCTGATGCCCGTCATCTCCACGGTCCTGGCGGCGCCGATGCTGGGGGAGAAGCTGACCTGGCGGAAGATCGTCGCCCTCTTCCTGGGTGCGGCGGGCCTGGCGGTGCTGATCTGGCCCGAGATCGGGCGGATCGGCGGCGACCTGCGCGGGCCGCTGCTGATGCTGGGCTCGGCCTTTGCCTGGGCCTTCGGCACCATGCTGATCAAAGGCCGCCGCTGGGGCTATTCGCCGGCACAGTTGACCACCTGGCAGATGCTGATCGGCACGCCGCCCCTGGTGATCCTGGCGCTCCTGCTGGCCCCCCTGCCCGACCCGGCCCAGGTGACGGCGATGGGCTGGATCGGCCTCATCTATGCCTCGACCGTCGCCATGGTCTGGTGCCACTACACCTGGTACCGGATCCTCGACCGGCTGCCGGCCAGCATCGCTTCCATCAGCACGCTGGCGATCCCGGCGGTCGGCGTCATCGCCAGCGCCATCCTGCTGGGCGAGCCGCTGGGCTTCACCGAGTTCGCCGCGCTGACGCTGGTGCTGGGCGCCATTACCATCGTCATCTGGCCGAAGTCGGCGGGTTGACCATCCCGGGGTGGGCATCGACCCACCCCATGTAGTCCTGGAAGCTGCGCTCCAGCCCCCAGTCTGAGCGGTAGCCGAGTGCGGCCAGGCGATCGACCGCCAGCGGCCGGCGGTCGCGGGCGCCGTGCAGGTCGACGGTCGGCGTCTCGCCGCGCTCGGCCAGCCGCCAGCGAAAGCGGGGAAACCGCTCCGCCAGCAGGCCGCACCAGCAGGCGACCGCCCACTCGCGGCCGCGGCCGACATTGACCACCGACGGCGCCGCCTCGGCGTCGCGCAAGGCCAGCAGGGCCTCGGCCACGTCGCGGACATAGACCCAGTCGCGCTGGCCCGGCCGATCGAGCACCGCCTCCTCGCCGCGCAGCGCCAGGGCGGTCGCCTGGAACTGCGGGCTCAGCGTGTCGCGCACGCCGGTGTCGCGCTCCCACCGGCCGAACACCGCCGTCAGGCGCGCCACCCGCACGTCCATTCCCCACAGATCACCCAGCCGCAAGGCCGTGCGCTCGCCCGCGAACTTGGTCACGGAATAGAGGCTTTCCGGCCGCGACGGCGTCGCCTCCTCGTCCAGCGCGTCGCCGTCGAAGGCAGCCGCCCCATAGGCGGAGGCCGAACTGAGATGGACGACCCGCCGCACGCCGGCGGCATGCGCTGCCTGCAGCACACGGGCGACACCCATAATGTTGACGTCGAGAATGCCGGTTGGGTCTGCCGCCTCACGCGCCGGGCCGGACGTCACCGCGGCACCGTGCACCACCACCGAAGGCCGATGTCGTTCGAGCACCCGGGCGACGCCGTCAGGGTCGCGAACATCGGCCAGTTCGAAGCACACGTCGCCCGGCAGCGCGGCCCAGGCGGCCGCCAGCGACGGCAGGGGCTCGGCACGGTCGACGGCGACCACCGCCTCGCCACGGCCGGCCGCCTCCTCCACCAGGGCCGCCGCGACGAAGCCCGCGGCACCGGTCACCAGCATGGTCAATGGAGCCTGCTCTTTCTGCCCGCGCGATCGGCACGCCAGCATTCCACGATCGGGGCGCAGGGCGATAGCCCGTAGCACCGCCTGATCCACCTTTTCACCAACAGACGTAAAAGCCATCATCGTCGATCAGCGAATCGTAGGGGAGCACGATTGGCATTTGAGGTGATTGCGGGCCGGAGCGAAGACGAAACTCGTTCCGATGGCATTGCTGTCGATGCCGCCGGCAACACCTACCTCGTCGGATACTTCAATGGGACGGCGGACTTCGACGGCGGCCCCGGCACCGTGGAACTGGTCTCCATGGGGGTCGGGCAGGACTTCTTCGTCGCCCGCTACGACGTCAACGGCGAGCTGACCTGGCTCGCGACGTCCGAGACCTCGACCGAGTCCGGGTACGGCGATGCGATTGCGATCAACGACGCCGGGGAGGTCTTCGTCACCGGCGAGTTCTCCGGTTCGGCCGACTTCGACGAGAGCGGGGCGACGGCCTCCCTGGAGCTGAGCGAAAAGGGCGTCTTCCTGCTCAAGTACGGCACGGATGGCAGCCTTCTGTGGGCCGTGTCGAACGATGGCAGCGCCGCGCCGGGCGTGGTGTTTCCAACCGCGCTGGCAGCAGACGCCGCCGGGGGCGTGTATCTCAGCGGCCGGTTCGGCTTCTCCGGGGCGGTCGATTTCGATCCCGGCCTGGGCACGGCGCTGCTGACGCCGGGCGACGAACTGGGCGACTACGACTTCTTCCTCGCCCGCTACGATGCCGCGGGCGAACTGCTGTGGGTAACGGGGCCTGGCGCATCCACGGAATCCGAGGCCGCCAACGCGATCGCGCTCGACGCCACGGGAAATGTCTTCATCGCGGGACATTTCGAGGAAACGGTCGACTTCGACCCCGGGCCGGGCACTTCGATCCTCACCGCCACCACGGACGAGCTCTGGCCGTTCCTGGCAAAGTACGGCAGCGACGGCGATTTCCTGTGGGTCACGTCGTTCGATCCGGCGGCAGCGGGCTACGGCGGCTTCGAGGCCGCAGCGGTCGATGCCACCGGGAACGCCTATGTAACGGGGACTTTCCGGGGCACGATCGACTTTGATCCGGGTGCGGGGTCGGCCGAACTCGTTGCCGTCGACAACCAGCCGTTCGTTGCCAAGTACGACACCGCGGGCAACTTCGTCTGGGTCCGTAGCTTCGACCTGGCATCGTCGGCCACTGGTACCGGGACCGCACTCGCCGTCGATGAGAACGGTGACATCGTCATCGCCGGCCAGTTCTACGGCACGATGGATTTCGACGCGGCCGCCGGGGTCGACCAGCGGGTGGCCACCGATACCGACTATTTCCTCGCGAAGTACGACGCGGCCGGCTCGCTGCTCTGGGTCACGACGCCGGACAGTTCCGAGAACGACGAGCGCGATCCGAGCATCGCGATCGACGCCACCGGGCGGATCCTGATGACCGGCCGCCTGGTCGATAGCGCGGACTTCGACGCCGGGCCGGGGCTGGCGGTGGTCGACGCCGGGAACCGCGAGGACTTCTACCTGGCGGAGTTTACGCCGGACGGCGCGCTGGTCGGCGCCGGCGCGCCGGCGGCGCCCTTCATCGCCGGGTTCGCCGACGACACCGACGAAGCGGGCGATGGCGTCACCCGCGACCGTACCCTGACCCTGACCGGTACCGCCGAAGCGGGAAGCGAGGTCGAGGTCCGGCGCGACGGCACCGCCGTCGACACGGTCACGGCGGACGCCGACGGCGAATGGTCGTATGACGGTGGCGCGGATACGCTCACCTTCGGATTCCACGCCTTCACCGCCGTCGCGACGGACCGCTTCGGCAATGAGAGCGAGGCCTCGGCCGCGCTGGAAGTGTTCGTCCTCAACCCCTCGGCCGCCCCCGGCAACGGCGACGATCTTGTCGGCGGCGGCGCCGGCAGTTCCAACATCGACGGCAAGAACGGCAACGACACTCTCTTTGGCTTCGGCGGCAACGACACGCTGAAGGGCGGCAACGGCAGTGACCGGCTCGACGGCGGCGGCGACCGCGACGCGCTGCACGGCGGCAACGGAAACGATACGGCCTTGGGCGGTGCGGGCGACGACACCCTCTACGGCGAAGCCGGCAACGATTGGCTGCTCGGTGGCGACGGCACCGACCGGCTCGAGGGCGGCGCGGGGGCAGACATTCTCGACGGAGCGGCCGGCGCCGATACCCTGCGCGGCGGCGACGGCGGCGACCGACTGACCCCCGGCGACGGCAAGGACCGGGTGTTCGGCGACGCGGATGGCGACTGGATCGACCTCGGCGGTGATGGCGACGGCGACACCGTGTACGGGACCGCCTTCCACCTGTCCCACGACACTATTGCCGGCTTCGAGACCGGCTGGTCGGGCGACTTGCTGGCAGTGACCGGACTCGCCTCGAAGTACGCCAAGCTGCTCGACAGCATCGCCGTGACCGACGGCGTGCTGTCCCTGAGCAAGGTCGGCGGCGGCGAGATCCGGTTCGAGGACCTGGGCGGAGACTTCCTGACCCACACGATGCTGGGTGCCGACGGGGCGATCCTGGTCTATCTGGTCTGACGGCCGCCCCGGATCAGCCGCAGCCCGACGATCGCCGCCGGGAATGCCGCCAGCGCGAAGCCCCAGCCATAGGCGCCGGTCAGTTGCAGCAGGCCGGCATGGAGCAAGGGATAGGTCATCATCCCGGCACCGCCGAAGGCGACGACGCCGCCGGTGATGGCGCCGATCCGCCCCGGCGGGGCGCGCCGCGCCACCTCGGCCAGCAACAGGCCGTGCCACCCGACGGCGGTCGCGCTATAGGCGACGCCGATGGCGAGGATCGTCCAGTAGGAGGCGCCGAAGCCGATCGCGGCCACCGCGAGGGATGCGACCGCCATGGCAAGGCCCAGGCCGCCCAGCACCAGCCTGGGGTCGATCCAGCGGCTGCCGATCCAGCCCCAGGCGATGCGGGCGACGATGGCGATCGCCTGGGCCAGCGCGAAGATGCCGCCGGCCGCGGTCAGCGAATAGCCCATGCCGTCGCTGAGATAGCTGACGAAGAACGAGCCGAAGATCGCCTGCAATCCGACGAAGCAGAACATGGCATAGGCGTAGCCGCGCAGCCCCTCGTCGCCCCAGACGGTGCGGATGGTGGCGCCGATGGCGGCGAACGAGAGCTGGTGGCGCGGCTGGCGGTCGCTGTCGAATTCCCGCCGCAGCGGCTGGATCGCCAGGCCGAAGACCCAGCAGATGCAGCCGAAGACGATGAAGGCGCTCTGCCAGCCATAGGTCACGACCAGCAGCGGCACGGCGACGCCCGCCGTCATGGCCCCCACCGGCACGCCCGTCTGCTTGATCGAGAATATGAGCGGCGCGTATTTCGGCGGCGAATAGCGCGACAGCAGGTGCGAGCTGGCCGGCGTCGAGACCGAGTTGCCGAAGCCCAGCACCAGCGCCGACAGGGCGAACAGCCAGATCTCGCCGGCGGCAGCCAGGAAGAGGCCCGTGCCCAGCAGCAGCAGCGACAACTGGCTGACCCGCAACGCACCCAGCCGCACGATCAGCCCGCCGCAGCTCAACTGCCCCATGCTGGATACGGCAAAGCACAGGCCGGTATAGAGCCCGGCATAGGCCGTGCCGATGCCGAGTGCCTGCGACAGCGCCGGCATCGCCACGGGAAAGACCAGGGTGGAGAGGTAGGAGAGGCCCTGCTGCACCAGCATGGCCCCCACCGCGAGCGACAAGAGGCCGATGCCGGGCTTGCCGGCGGAAGACGTGCTCATGCCGGCTGCTATGCCCCCTCCTGCCTCAACGCGCCGGCGGCTGGTTCGAGCCGACGGTGCCGAGCGCCATCGGGAAGGCCTCGTCCGGCGACCGCTTGGCCCAATCGCGCTCGGAAATTCCCAGCATGCCGCGGCGCTGGCCCTCGGTCAGGCCGTCCAGGCTGCGCTTCATGTCGATCTTCAACGCCCGGCCGTCGCGCACCACCGTCTCGCCGCCGACCCAGACCTCGCGGATCGGCCGCTCCAGCGCTGTCACCACCAGGCTCTTCAGCGGGTCGCGGGCGGGTACCATGTGCGGGTGCTCCAGGTCGATCGACACGAAGTCGGCCTTGCAGCCCTTCTCCAGCCGGCCGATGTCGTCGCGCATCAAGGCAGCCGCCCCACCCACGGTGGCGGCATGGAAGACGTCCGAGATGCTGGTCGAGCCGATGTCGCCGCTGGCGATCTTGGCCACCGTCAGGGCCCAGCGCATCTCGTCGATCATGTTGTGCGGGAAGGTGTCGGTGCCGATCCCCATGTTGACGCCGCGCTGCACATACTTGCCGAAGTGATGCATCACCATGCCGCCGCGGGCGAACTGGTTGGGGCAGTGGGCGACGCTGGTGCCGCTGTCGGCCAGCCGGTTCAGGTCGCGATGGTCGGGGTTCATGATCCAGGGATGCTCGTCCAGGAAGATGCCGTGGCCGATGATGAATTCCGGCCCCAGCACCCCGAGCGATTCCAGCCATTCGATCGGCGTCTTGCCGTGGCGGCGGAACATCTCGCGATACTCGACGACGCTCTGGGCGGCATGGGTCTGGATCGGGATGCCCTTTTCCCGCGCCACGGCCGAGGCATCGACGAAGAGGTCGGCCGTGCAGGTGTCGACCTGGGCCGGCGCCAGCATCCCCATCAGGCGGCCGGACGGGTGGCGGCGGGCCTGCTCGATCGTCTCCAGCGCGCGGTCGAATGCCTTGCGACCGCCCTTGACGTCCCAGCGATAGAGCACCTCGTGGCCGTTGGGCGTGTACCAGGCGCCCGAGCGGAACGACGGCGCCACGCAGGTGCGGATGCCGGTCGCGGCCACCTCGTCTAGCCAGTTCGGCCGCGGGGCGGAATAGTCGACGAAGGTGGTGACGCCGCTGGTCAGCAGCTCCGAGATCGCCACCTGGGCCGAGGCCGAATAGGCCGGGAAGTCGCCGCGGCCGAACTGCTCGACCTCGGCCTGGTCCTCGGCATCGGCCGGGATGTCCTTGGTCGGCCGGCCGAGCAGGAAGATGTACTCGTAGAGCGAGCTCATCTGGAGCTGGCGGCTCTTCCGCTCCTCGGACAGGCCCTTCATCATCGGCTCGGAACAGGGGTGGGTGTGGATGTTCACCAGGCCCGGGATGACGAAGCGCCCGCGCCCGTCGATCACCGTGTCGGCCGCCCCGGCATAGCCCCGCCCGGCGAACAGGATCTCGCCATCGGCGAACACCAGGTCGGCGTCGCGGATATAGGAGTGCCGCCCGCCCCAGCGCCGCTCCGACGGCGTCTCGGGGTTGGCGCGATCCCAGGCGACGAGCCAGTCGATGTTCTTGATCCAGGTGGTGGGCATGGGGACTCCGGAAGGCAGGGCCGACGCCGCGGGCGGCGCGATCGGAAGCCGGAGTTTACGGAAAGCGCCGCGCGGTTACAGCGCAAACCGACGGCGCGAATCCGGACCGATGGTGGCCGGCCATGCAGGCGCCGGGCCATGACGGGATCGAGTTCGGCTGGCCGGTTCGCCCGGTCGGTCTATACTGCCGCCCACGCTATGCTGACGGCCGCGACGCGCAGCCGCCGCTTCCGTTCCCGCCCGCCATAGGACCTTGCCCGCATGCGCCTCCTGATCGCGATGATGAAGCACGAGACCAACACCTTCTCGCCGGTGGAGACCGGCTGGCAGCGGTTCGTGGAATGGGGTGCCCATCTGGGGCCGGCGGCGCGCGCGGCCTATGAGGGCACGGCGATGCCGATGGGGGCCTATATCGAGCTGGCCAAGGCCGCGGGAGCCGAGATCGTCACCCCGGTCGCGGCCGAGGCGATGCCGAGCGGGCCGGTGGCCGCCGCCGCCTACGACAAGATGGCCGATGCCATCCTCGACGCCGCCCCCGGCTGCGACGCGGCATTGCTCGACCTGCACGGGGCCATGGTGGCCGAGAACACGGGCGACGGCGAAGGCACCCTGCTGGAGCGCCTGCGCCAGCGCTGCCCCGGCCTGCCGATCGCCGTCACGCTCGACCTGCACTGCAATCTGACGCAGCGCATGGTCGACAACTGCACCGCCATGATCGGCTACAAGACCTATCCCCATACCGACATGCATGTCGTGGGCGAGCAGATCGGCCGGGTGCTGATGCGCTCGCTGAAGGGCGAGGTGGCCCCGGTGATGGCCTGGGGCAACCGGCCGATCCTGGCCCAGACGCTGCGCATGGGCACCGACGACGAGCCGATGCGGGCGCTGATCCAACTGGCGCGCGAGATCGAGACGCGCCCCGGCATCCTGGCCGCCACGATCTTCGGCGGCTTCCCCATGGCCGATATCCCGGAGGCCGGCATCTCGGCCGTCGTCGTGGCCGACGGCGACCAGGCGGCCGCCCAGCGCGCCGTTGACGAACTGCTCGACGCCGCCTGGGCCGAGCGCGAGGAGTTCGCCTACCGCCACGAGCCGATCGGCCAGGCGCTGGGGCGCGCGGAGGCCCTGACGGATGGGCCGATCCTGCTGCTCGACCATGCCGACAATTGCGGCTCCGGCGGCAACCAGGACGTCATGACCGTCCTGAAGGCGGTGATGGAACAGGGGTTGGAAGACGTCGCGGTCGCCGCGGTGTGGGACCCGGTCGCCGTCCAGGAACTGATGCAGGCCGGCATCGGCCGGGAAGTGACGATCAAGCTCGGCGGCCGCACCAGCATGCCGGCGATCGGCGCCCAGGGCGAGCCGCTGGAGGTGACGGGCCGCGTGCGCACGCTGTCCGACGGCGACTGGATCGTGCGCGGGCCGATGTACACGGGCGTCCATGTCCATATGGGGCCGACCGCCGTGCTCGACACCGGCAAGGTCAAGATCGTCATCGTCTCGCGCCACCACGAGCCGTGGGACCAGGGCGTCTTCACCTCGGTCGGCATCGACCCTGCATCGACGCGCTACCTGCTGCTGAAGTCACGCATCCACTACCGCGCGGGCTTCGCCCCCATCGCCCGCCACACGATCACCCTGGACGGCGTCGGCGTCACCACGTCCGACAACCGCATCCTGACCTATCGCAACCTGCGCCGGCCGATCTATCCGCTCGATCCCATCTGACCGCCGGGCTCGCCGGGGCGGACGCGGCGCACCCGCACTGGCCGCCCGGCATCGCGCGCCACCGCTGGCGCCTCGCCCGGCTCCTCGTCGGGCGTCGCGGCGGCGGGCGGCGTCTCCGGCGTCGGCGGCAGGTCAATGCCGCAGGCGCGGAGTTCGCGGCTGATCGAGGCCAGGTGGCGCCAGCCATTCTCGCGGTCGCGCCAGGCGGCGGCCCGCTTGGCCGCCGCCCGGCCCAGCGACGGGGCAACGTCGATGAACCGGCGCAGAGCCTTGGCATAGCCCTGCGGCTCATGGGTCGCGACGACGATTCCGGCCGCCAACCCCTGCTCGAGCTGCTCGGACATCCAGCTACCGCCCGGCACGATGACCGGCCGGCCCATGGCGGCGGCAAAGGCGAAGATGCCCGACGCGCGGTCGCGATACTCGGCCGGGTCGTAGGGCATCAGCACCGCGGCCACCGTCTGCAGGTGCCAGATCAGCGCCGTCTCCGGCATCGAGCCCCAGCGGATGGCCACGAGCGGATTATCGGTCAGGCCATCGTCGATGCGGGTTCCGGCCTTCACCCGGTACCGCTCGACGAGCTGGATCAGCAGCCGCATGCGGCCGGCCAAGCCCGCCGCATGGCTGGCGATGTCGGCCAGCATGCCGCCACCCTTGTCGAGCCGGGTTCCGCCGAGGACGGCCACCGTCAGCCGCCCGTCGTCGGGCGGCGCCTCCGGGTCCGGCTTGGGTTCGGCCAGGTCGTACCAGATAGGATGCGAATAGGACCAGGTCGGCTGACGCAGCAAATCGGACATGGCCTGGGCGAGCCGGGCATTGGTCGAATTGACGATGATGCGATCGGCCGGAAAGACCCGCCGCAGCCGGTTCATGGCATAGCGCAGCAGGCCCATGAACTGGTTGGTCGCTTTCGGCTGCTCCTCGCCCGTGCGCAGGCTGTGGAAGCCCAGCACGATCGCCGCCGGTGGCCCGGTGCGCTCGATCGCGATCGCCAGCGCCAGCATCTCGCGGGCGCTGGCCGTCGGCAGCAGGACGACCGCGCCCGCGATCGCCGCTGCCCCGTCCAGCGCCGCCAGGTCGCCCGCCAGGATGGCGCCGCCGTCGATCGCCTCGGCGATGCGCCAGCTCCACGGATCGTCCATCAGCTGGTCGGCCAGCGAGATGGACAGCGCCGCCCGGGCCTGCAGCCGGCGCACCACCACGTCGCTGGCCCGGCGCGGGATGACCATGCTGACCTCGAACCCGAACTTCGGCCCGTCGCGGACGATGCCGCGGGCGAAGTTGAAGTTGTGCATGTCGACAACCATCAGGTTCGAATCGATCACGACCGCGCGCATCGGACCCCCACCCTCGCATTGACGATCAAGCGCCCGGCCCCGCGCACCTACTGGAGGTCCAGGGGGAAGATCGGCCGGCGCAGCCGCTCGAACGGCATGCGGGTATAGTCGCGCGTCGTCAGCCCGCCGCCGTCTACCACCAGGATCTCGCCGGCGATCGGACCGAAGGCAGCGCGGAAATGCTGGGACGACTTCACGACGACGATCCGCCGCTCCACCGGCTCGATGCCGGCGATGCGGAACATGTTGCGGTCCAGGAGCTGCAGCAGGTTGGTCGCGCACAGGATGTCGATGCCGGCGGTGCGCAGGACGGCGATCTGCCCGAGGCTTGCCGCCAGGCCGGCCCACATCGGCCCCTCATGCACATAGTCGCCCGGTCCCACATGCATGACGCGCCCGGTCAGGCGCAGCGGCGGGCCGCCGAACGACGGATCGACCTTGCCGCCGATATCGACCGTGATCTCCGCCCCGACGCCGGCCGCCGCCATCGCGGCCACCGCGTCGGCATCGCGGATCGACCCGAGCGCCACGTCGCGCACGCCCGCCTCCAGCAGCGCCTGCAGCAGGCTGGTCGAATCGCCGTAGGCGCCGCCGCCCGGATTGTCGCCGGTGTCGGCGATCACCAACGGCCGGCCGGCCTCGCCGTGCCAGGCAGCCGCCTGGGCCGCCGCCTCGGCCGGCGTCAGGACCGCACCCGCGCGCTCGGCCCGGCTGGCCCAGACCATGTCCATCAATTCCTCGGCCATCGCCCGCCAGCGCGGGCTGTCGCCGTCGCCCGTGACCGTGACGGCGGGACCGGCGTCGACGATGTCGGCCTTGGCGAAGCCGGCATTGATGCTGATCGACAGCACGCCCGGCTCCTGCTCCAGCACCCGGGCGCGCGCCAGCACGTCCAGCATCGGCCCGGTGTCGGTGCGCCCGCCGGCAACGCCCAGAAGCTGCGGCCGGCGGGCGACCACCGTCACGGGATGGATTTCCCCCGCCGCGGCGCGGCGCAGCAGCTCGGCCGCCGCGCGCCCGCATTCGCGCATGTCGACATGGGGATAGGTACGATAGGAGACGAGCGCGCTGGCATGGGCCGCCATGCGGTCGGAGACGTTGGCATGCAGGTCCAGCGTGACGGCGATCGGCACGCTTGGCCCGAGGATGCCGCGCAGCTCTTCCAGCAACTGGCCCTCGGCATCGTCGTGGGTGTCGGTCACCATGGCGCCGTGCAGGGCCAGCAGCACGCCATCGACGTCGGGATTGGCGCGCGCGGCATCGAGGATGATGCCGCCCAATTCGTGCCACGCCCGGTCGGTCACCTTGCCGCTGGGATTGGCGAAGGTGGCGACGGTGTGGATGACCGACCAGCCCTCGCGGTCGGCCACGTCGAGGAAGCCCGCGATCTCGCTGCTGGTGCCCGCCAGCCGCTCGCGCACCTCGTTGCCGCGATAGCAGAACAGCTTGTGGAAGTCCTCGGTATCGGCCTTCTGGACGCTGAAAGTATTGGTTTCGTGGCAGAACTGGCCGACGATGACGCGCATGGAGGGCTCCGGCAGGGGTCGATGTCAGGGCGCGATCATAGCCTGCCGGCGGTCGCGACAGCGGAGTTTTCGCGATGGCTTTTTCCGATCCGGCACATCTGGCCGCCAACCGCGCCAACTGGGACGAGCGCGTGGCGATCCATCGCCGCGACCGCACCGGCAGCTATCGCACGGCGGCGTTCCTGGCCGGCGACGACGTGCTGCACCCGATCGAGGATGGCGAGCTGGGCGATGTCGCGGGCGCCCGCCTGCTGCACCTGCAATGCCATTTCGGCATGGACACGCTGCGGCTGGCCCGGCGCGGCGCCAGCGTCACCGGGGTCGACTTCTCGCCGGCGGCGGTTGCCGGCGCGCGCGAGATGGCAGCCGCCATCGGCCGGCCCGACGCCCGCTTCGTCGAGGCCAACGTCTACGACGCGGCCGAGGCTGTGCCGGGGCTGTTCGACATCGTCTACACGACCTGGGGCACGATCTGCTGGCTGCCGGACCTGGACGGCTGGGCGCGGGTGATCGCGGCCAAGCTGGCGCCCGGCGGGCGGTTCTACTTCGCCGACGGCCATCCCTTCATGCTGATGCTGGAGCAGGTGGGCGATGCGCTGGTTCCCACCTTCGGCCAGGACACCCCCGTCGACCAGCCGCTCGTCTTCGAGGAGGCGCTCACCTACACCGGCGACGAGACGCGCCTCGCCAGCGCCCGGACCTACGAGTGGATCCACTCCATCTCGCGCATCCTGGGCGCGCTCGGCCGTGCGGGGCTGACGGTCGAGACCCTGCGCGAGCATCGCACGATCCCGTGGCGCGCCTTCCCCATGTGCGTGCCGGCTGGCGCCGGCATGTACCGCCTGCCCGATGGCCAGCCGGCATTGCCGTTGGCCCTGTCGCTGACGGCGCGGCTTGACAGCCGCGGCGCCTAGCGCCGAGCCTGCCGGCCGGATCGAGGGAGAGGACGCAATGGCGGGCTGGAATCTGGAGACGGCGACGGCCGTGCGCGACGCGGTGGCGGCCGGCGAAGTGACCGCGCTGGCGGTGGCCGACGACTGCATCGCCGCCATCGCCGCGCGCGACGGCGAACTCCAGTCCTTCGTCGACTTCGACGCCAAGGCCGCGCGCAAGGCCGCCCGGACGGCACCGGCCGGGCCGCTGTCCGGCATCACCGTCGGGGTCAAGGACATCATCGACGCCGACGGCTGGGCCACCCAGTGCAACTCGCCCATCTATGCCGGGCATCGGCCCAACCGCGATTCCGCGGTGGTCGGCCTGCTGCGGGCGGCGGGCGCCACCATCCTGGGCAAGACGGTGACGGTCGAGTTCGCCTTCGCCCAGCCCGGCCCCACGGTCAACCCCTACCATCCGGGCCATACGCCGGGCGGATCGTCCAGCGGCTCGGCCGCCGCGGTGGCCGCGCGGCTGGTGCATGTGGCGCTCGGCACGCAGACGGGCGGGTCGGTGATCCGGCCCGGCTCCTATTGCGGCATCTTCGCGCTGAAGCCCAGCTTCGGCCTCATCCCGCGGGAGGGCGTGAAGCCCCTGTCGGAATCCCTCGACACCATCGGCTGGTATGGCCGGTCGGTCGCCGACCTGGCGCTGGTCCTGTCGGTCTTCCAGGCCGAGCCGGTGACGCCGCCGCCGCAGCGGCTGCGCATCGGGCTTTGCCTGCAACCGCCCTGGTCGGTCGCGACCGGGCCGATGCGCGCCGCCATCCGCCGGGCGGCCCGCCGGCTGGAAGGGGCTGGCCACATCGTCGCCCCGTTCGGGCATGACGCCCTGCTGGCGCCCCTGCATCAGGCGCAGGACGACATCATGAGCGTCGATGCCGCCCGCTCGCTGCGGCTGGAGAAGCTGCACCACCTGGATCGGCTGAGCCCCCGCCTGCAGGAGCGCATCCGCCGCGGCGAGGCGATCGACGGCACGACCGAGCGCGAGGCCCGCCGCCTGGCCGAGGCGGCCCGGCGCGACCTCGACCACCTGCTGGGCAGTTGGGATGCGATCCTGACCGCCCCCGCCCCGGGCGAGGCGCCCGAAGGGCTGGGCTCCACGGGCGACGCCGTATTCAACAAGGTGTGGACGCTACTGGGCGTGCCGTGCGTCAACATCCCGGTCGGGCGCGGGCCCAAGGGCCTGCCGCTCGGCATCCAGCTCATCGGCCGCCGGATGGACGATGCCCGCCTGCTGGCGGTGGCCGCCAGCGTGGCCGACGTGCTCGAAGCCGAGGCATGAGCGAAAGCGTCATCCGCGACATCGCCCTGGCGGACCATAGCGCGACCCACTACCCCATGCGGCTGCTGTCCGCCGCCACCGTGCCCGGCCACGTGGCGCGGGCCGTGCTGTTCGAGCGGGTGCTGCTGTCGACGCCCCTGTTCTTCCCGGTCACGCTCGACCTTCACGCCTTCCGCGATGCGTTCCAGATCGACGGGCTCTATCTGGCGGAAGCCTACGACGCCGTCTTCGACCCGGCCTTCGCAGCCGGGATCGAAGGACGCCGGCAGGCGCTGGCCGCGGCGCCGCCCGGCGATGCCGACATCTTCGTCCTGGGCGGGTCGAGCAACCATTTCCACTGGCTGCTGGATTTCCTGCCGCGCCTGGCGCTCGCCGCCACGCCGGACGTGCCGGCGACGGTGGTCGTGCATGCCGACTTCCATCCCGCCCAGCGCCCGGCGCTGGACCTGGCGGCCGGGGCCCTCGGGCTGCCGGAACTGAACCTGCGGCCGGTGCCGGACGGGGTCGTGGGCGTCCGCCGCGCACGGATGCCACTGGCGGTCGGGCGCCCTGCCGCGGTCGCCTTCTGGCGCCACGTCCTGGCCGCGGCCGGCATCCCCCACCGGCCGCACCGCCGCCTCTTCGTGCGCCGCGGCAACGTCGAGCGCCGCCGCCTGGTCGACGAGGACGCCTCCGCCCGGTTTCTAGCCCTGCACGGCTTTGAGGCGGTCGACCCCGGCCGGCTCGCTTTCGCCCAGCAGGCGGCCCTCTTCGCCGAGGCGGCGGTCGTCGTCGGTCCGCATGGAGCGGCGCTCGCCAACGCCGCCTTCATGGCGCCCGGCGGCACGCTGGTGGAGTTCGTCGGCCGCGACGCCCCCACCCCCTTCGCTAACCTCGCCAGCGCCGCCGGGCTGCGCTATGGCGCACTCCGGCTCGACACCGCGGGCACGACCCCGGCCGAACACCTCAACGCCGACCTTCACCTGCCGGCGGGTGCCCTGGAGGCGCTGGTCCGGGGGCTATGAGGCGCGAGCCTGCCCGTGGGTTCAGATCACATAGACAAGGATCGCCCCGTCGCTGCCTAGCATCGTGTCGGTGTAGTGCGTGCCTGTCATATCGTCGAAAGTGATGGAGCCGCCGCCGACCTTGGAGAGCGACAGGATGCCGTCGGTGATGGCGATGCTGTCGAGCAGCTTGCCCTTGTTGGACGCAAGCCCGGTGATGGCGACGACATCACCCGACAGCCCCGTCTCGAAGCCGACGATGGTGTCGTCCGTCAGGTAGGCCACCGGGCCATAGACGGCGTCCTTCGCTCCGTCGTTGCCCAGCACGATCCAGTCGCCGTCGGCATCGCCGAACAGGCGGTCTGCGCCGGGGCCGCCCGTCAGCGTGTCGGTACCGGCACCGCCATAGAGCGTGTCGGCCCCCGCCTCGCCATCGAGCATGTCGGACCCGGCACCGCCCTCGAGGCGGTCGCCGCCGTCCCCGCCCTCGAGGCTGTCGTTGCCGACCTCGCCATAGAGCGTGTCGTTGCCGAGGCCACCCTGCATCTCGTCGGCGCCGTTGCCACCCCACAGCGCGTCCTTGCCGCCGCCGCCCAGCAGCAGGTCGTCGCCGTTGCCGCCCTTCAGGGTGTCGTTGCCGCTCTCGCCGAAGATCGTGTCGTCGCCGTTCTTGCCGTCGATGTTGCCGCCGGAGGCGGCCGCCTGGACCAGGTCGCCACCATTGCCGGCGGTCCCCTTGGTATCGACGACGAACATGGCAACGGCGTCCGACAACGGGCCGTCATTGCCGGACACGTCCTCGGCGAAGGCGGTGTAGACGTGCCGGCCGAAGGCGAGCGTCGCCGGGTCGGCCCAGCTCCAGTCGCCGTCCGCATCCGCCAGGACCGTATCGATTTCCGTGCCGTCGCGCAGCAGGTGGACGGTCGACAGGGCCTCGGCCGTGCCGCTGACGATCAGCGAGCGATCGGTCGTCACCCCATCCGGCTCGCCGGTGTCGTCGACGACGGCCAGGATCACCGGTGCCGCCGGCGGCGTGCCGTCGAGCTGGACCGACCAGTTCACCGTCTCGGCCGAGGCGTCGACGTTCCCGGCGAGGTCGACCGCGCGCACGCGCAGGCTGTGGCTGCCGTCGTTCAGGCCGCCGACCGTGTGCGGGTTGCCGACCGTCACGTAGCCGCCGCTGTCGAGCGCGGCCTGGAAGCCGGCGGCGGTGTCGTCGGAGGCGAAGGTGAAGCTGGCCGAGCCCACGGCCTGGACGCCCGACGGCGCGTCGGTGACCGAGGTGCCGGGCGCCGTGCGGTCGACCGTGACGGCGAGGGTGGTGCCCTCGAAGAAGTTGCCGGCGGCATCGGTGATGCGGGCGAAGACCGCATGGTCGCCCTCGACCAGCGTGTCGGTGGCGACCGACCACTTGCCGTCGCCGCCAACGGTGGCGAAGCCGAGCGACAGGCTGTCGGCGAACAGCTCCACCGTCGCCGCGATCTCGCCCGTGCCGGTGAAGGTCAGCGTGTCGGCATTGGTGATGTTGTCGACGCTCGACGCGCCGCTGTCGCTGGCGGCGGCGAGGTCGGGCGCCGAGACGGTGGGCTGGATGGTGTCGATGGTGAAGCCCAGCGTGTCGCCGTCGTCAGTGTTGCCGGCAAGGTCGGTGATGCGGGCGAAGGCGGTGTAGTCGCCTGATATCAGGCTATTGGTCGTGATCGACCAATCGCCGGCGCCATCGACCGTGGCCGCCCCCAGCGTGTCGGTACCCGCGATCAGGAGGACCGTCGCCCCGATCTCGCCGGTGCCCGTGAAGGTCGGCGTGACGTCGTTGGTCTTGTTGTCGGTCGAATCCGCACCGCTGTCGCTGGCCCCGTCCAGGTCGGGGGCCGAGACGGTGACGGTCGTGTCGATGGTGAAGCCCAGCGTATCGCCGTCGGCGCTGTTGCCGGCAAGGTCGGTGACGCGGACGAACGCGGTGTAGTCGCCATCCGTCAGGCTGTCGGCCGATAGGGTCCACTTGCCCATGCCGTTGATCGTCGCACTGCCGAGCGTGACGCTGTCCGCCACCAGTTCCACTCTGGCCCCCGCCTCACCCTTGCCGTTGAAGGTTGGCGTGGCGTCATTGGTGAGGTTGTCGCTGGAACTGACGCCGCTATCGCTGGCGGCGGCGAGATCCGGGGCGGAAACGGTCGGCGCCCCGGTGTCGATGGTGATGTCCAGCGTGTCGGAATCGTCGATGTTGCCGGCGAGGTCGGTGATGCGGGCGAACACCGCGTAGTCACCATCGCTCATGCTGTCGGCATCGATCGACCAGTCACCGTCGCCATCGACCGTGGCGGCGCCGAGCGTGTCGGCGCCCGCGATCAGAAGGACCGTCGCCCCGATCTCGCCGGTGCCCGTGAAGGTCGGCGTGGGGTCGTTGGTCATGTTGTCGGTGGAATCGGCGCCGCTGTCGCTGGCACCGACCATGTCAGGGGCCGAGACGGTAACGGCGGTGTCGATGGTGAAGCCCAGCGTGTCGCCGTCGTCGCTGTTGCCGGCAAGGTCGGTGACGCGGGCGAAGGCGACGTAGTCGCCATCCGTCAGGCTGTCGGCCGATAGGGTCCACTTGCCCATGCCGTTGATCGTCGCACTGCCGAGCGTGACGCTGTCCGCCACCAGTTCCACCGTGGCCCCCGCCTCACCTGTGCCGTTGAAGGTCGGCGTGGCGTCATTGGTGAGGTTGTCGCTGGGACTGGTGCCGCTATCGGTACCAGCGGTGAGATCCGGGGCGGAAACGGTCGGCACCCCGGTGTCGATGGTGATGTCCAGCGTGTCGGAATCGTCGCTGTTGCCGGCAAGGTCGGTGATGCGGGCGAACACCGCATAGTCACCATCGCTCATGCTGTCGGCATCGATCGACCAGTTGCCGTCGCCATCCACCGTGGCGGCGCCGAGCGTGGCGGCACCCGCGATCAGGACGACCGCTGCCCCGATCTCGCCGGTACCCGTGAAGGTCGGCGTGACGTCGTTGGTCTTGTTGTCGGTGGAATCGGCACCGCTGTCGCTCAGTCCATCGAGGTCCGGCGCCGAGACGGTGACGGCGGTGTCGATGGTGAAGCCCAGCGTGTCGCCGTCGTCACTGTTGCCCGCAAGGTCGGTGACGCGGACGAACGCGGTGTAGTCGCCATCCGTCAGGCTGTCGGCCGATAGGGTCCACTTGCCCATACCGTTGATCGTCGCACTGCCGAGCGTGACGCTGTCCGCCACCAGTTCCACTCTGGCCCCCGCCTCACCCTTGCCGTTGAAGGTTGGCGTGGCGTCATTGGTGAGGTTGTCGCTGGAACTGACGCCGCTATCGCTGGCGGCGGCGAGATCCGGGGCGGAAACGGTCGGCGCGCCGGTGTCGATGGTGAAGCCCAGCGTGTCGCCGTCGTCGCTGTTGCCGGCCGCGTCCGTGATTCGAGCGAAGGCGACGTAGTCGCCATCCGCCATGCTGTCGGCCGTGATCGACCAGTTGCCGTCGCCATCGACGGTGGCTGCGCCGAGCGTGTCGGTACCCGCGATCAGGACGACCGTGGCATCCACCTCGCCAGTGCCCGTGAAGGTCGGCGTGGGGTAGTTGGTCAGGTTGTCGGTGGAATCGGCGCCGCTGTCGCTCAGCTCGTCGAGGTCCGGCGCCGAGACCGTCGGCGGGATGGTGTCGGGGACGTCGAGGGCGCCATCGCCGGTGTAGACCGCGACGAAATAATTATCCTTGGTCGACGAAAGCGTCAGGGCATCGCCGCTCGGATCGAAGTCCGCGGTGCCTTTGAAATCTCCGGCGATGTAGACCTTACCCAACCCGTCGAAGGCGATCGCGCGGCCGTGCTCGGCGCCGGTGGAGGTGCCGGGACCCACGACCCAGTCCAGGCTGCCGGCCGCATCGTACTTGGCGACGAAATGGTCGCCGCCGCCGGTCGCGACGAGTTGGACCGTCGCGACGCCGGGGTCGAAATCCACCGTGCCGAAGAAATAGCCGGTGATGTAGCTGTTCCCCGACCCGTCCACCGCGATGCCGTTGCTGGTGTCGTAGGTGGGAGAACTGCCGGGGTGCGCGACCCAGGCCAAGCTGCCGGTGTCATCGTACTTGGCCACGAAATAGTCCTGCGCGCCTGAGGCGACGAGCTGGGCCGTCGCATCGCCGGGGTCGAAATCCACCGTACCCTGGAAGTAGCCGGTGACGTAGCTGTTGCCCGACCCGTCCACCGCGATGCCGTTGCCGTACTCGGAGGCGGACGAACCGCCCGGACCCACGACCCAGGCCAGGCTGCCGGCCGCATCGTACTTGGCGACGAAGTGGTCGTGGTCACCGGTCGCGACGAGCTCGGCCGTTCCGTCGCCGGGGTCGAAATCCACGGTCCCCTGGAAGTTGCCGGTGACGTAGCTGTTGCCAGACCCGTCCACCGCGATGCCGTAGCCCTGCTCGCCGTCGGACGAGCCGCCAGGACCCACGACCCAGACCAGGCTGCCGGCCGCATCATACTTGGCGACGAAGTGGTCATCGCCGGTCGCAACCAGCATGACCGTGGCGGCGCCGGGGTCGAAGTCCATTGCACCGTCGAAATAGCCGGTGACATAGCTGTTCCCGGACCCGTCCACGGCGATGCCGTTGGTGTAGGCATAGTAGCCGTCCGTGGTGCCGGGAGCCACGGCCCAGGCCAGGCTGCCGGACGCGTCGTACTTGGCGACGAAGAACTGGTCGGCGCCGTCGGTCGCGACGAGTTCGACCGTCCCGGCGCCTGGGTCGAAGTCCACCGTCCCCGCGAAGTAGCCGGTGACGTAGCTGTTCCCTGCCCCATCCGCCGCGATGCCGTAGCCGTACTGATACTCGCCGGCCTGACTGCCGTGGCTCGCGACCCAGGCCAGGCTGCCGGTCGCATCGTATTTGGCGACGAAGAAGTCGTCGTCGCCGGCCGCGACGAGTTGGACCGTCCCAGCGCCGGGGTCGAAATCGACCGTGCCTCGGAAGTAGCCGGTGACGTAGCTGTTGCCCGACCCGTCCGCCGCGATACCTGTAGCGTCGGAAGTCCCGCTGCCCTTCCCACCGATTGCGCCGAATGCCATCTCAGTCCCCGCCCCTTTCGACCGCCGGAGCCTGCCGGCGCGATCATTCTTGCGGCGGGACGATTGATGTCGGCCAGCGCTGACCAGACTTTAACTTCAGCTTATGACTTCGTCGACCGGGGAGCGGCCCTGTGTGGAAGGCGCCGTCGTCGGGGCGGCACCGGGCAGCAGGCGGATCAGGCCCGCCTGCCGGCCCTCCTGGCGCGCGCTGGCCTCGCGCGCGCCCGGTCAGTCGATGTCGAAGCGGATGCCTTGGGCCAGCGGCAGGGCGGTCGAGTAGTTGATCGTGTTGGTGGCCCGCCGCATGTAGCCCTTCCACGCGTCGCTGCCGGATTCGCGGCCGCCGCCCGTCTCCTTCTCTCCGCCGAAGGCGCCGCCGATCTCGGCCCCGCTCGGCCCGATGTTGACATTGACGATGCCGCAGTCGCTGCCGGCCGCCGACATGAACCGCTCGGCCTCGCGCAGGTCGTTGGTGAAGATCGCCGAGGCCAGGCCCTGGGGCACGGCATTGTGCATGGCGATCGCCTCGTCCAGGTCGGAATAGCGCAGGACGTAGACGATCGGCGCGAAAGTCTCGTGCCGGACGATGGCGCTCTGCGCGGGCATTTCGACCAGGGCCGGGGCGACATAGAAGGCATCGGGGAAGCGATCGGCCAGCGCCCGGCCGCCGCCATGGACGGTGCCGCCCTCGGCCTTCGCCTGGGCCAGGGCCGCCTGCATGCCGTCGAAGGCGGCGCGGTCGATGAGCGGGCCGATCAGGGTGCCGTCGTCCAGCGGATTGCCGATCGGCAGCCGGCCATAGATCTGCGCCAGGCGCGGCACCAGCCGGTCATAGACGTCGGCATGGACGATGATGCGGCGCAGCGTCGTGCAGCGCTGGCCGCAGGTGCCGACGGCCGAAAAGGTGATGCCGCGCTCGGCCAGCGTCAGGTCGGCCGACGGCGCGATGATCATGCCGTTGTTGCCGCCCAGTTCCAGGATCGAGCGGCCGAAGCGGGCGGCCACGCGCGGCGCCACCGCGCGCCCCATGCGGGTCGAGCCGGTGGCGCTGACGATGGCCGCGCGGGGGTCGTCGACCAGGGCCATGCCGGCATCGCTGCCGCCGATCACCAGGCTGGCAAGGCCGGGCGTCAGGCCCATGTCGGCCGCCGTGCGGTCGAAGATCGCCTGGCAGGCGAGTGCGGTCAGCGGCGTCTTCTCAGACGGTTTCCACACCACCGTGTCGCCGCACACCAGCGCCAGCATGGTGTTCCACGACCACACCGCGACCGGGAAGTTGAAAGCGGTGATGACGGCGACCGGCCCCATCGGGTGCCACGTCTCCATCATGCGATGGCCGGGCCGCTCGGTCGCGATCGTCAGGCCGTAGAGCTGGCGCGACAGGCCGACGGCGAAGTCGCAGATGTCGATCATCTCCTGCACCTCGCCCAGCCCCTCCTGGACGATCTTGCCTGCCTCCAGGCTGACCAGCCTGCCAAGGTCGGCCTTGTGCCGGCGCAGTTCCTCGCCCAGGCGGCGCACCAGTTCGCCGCGCTGGGGTGCCGGCACGCTGCGCCAGGACTGGAAGGCGGCCTCGGCGCGGGCCAGCGCGTCGCTCACCTCGGCCGGGCCCTGCATCGCCACGCGGCCGATGACGGCGCCGTCGATCGGCGAGCGGACTTCCAACGCCCCGTCCTTGTAGGCGGCGGGCGCCACGCCCAGGCGCTGGAGGACGGAGCGGGCCTCGGCGGCGGTATCGGTCATCGCGCAATCTTCCTTCTTCGTCGGACGCCGCGTGGGGGCGGCTCCCTTGGCCGGCCCCGTCATAAGGGCTGCGGCGCCGAGGGGGAAGAGGCCCGCGGTCAGAGCGCGCGGGCGGCGTTGCCCTTCATCAGGATGGGACCGGTCGGCCGGCCGGTGGGCGAGCCCGTGCGCGGCTCCAGCGTGATCTCGAAGAGCTGGTCGGGCCGGGTGCGCGGCAGGTCCTCCACCCGCAGGCGGACGCTGCGCGCCTGGTCGAGCAGGCCGACCGAGACGGGGCCGCGGGCCCGATCCCACAGGGTCCAGATCTCCAGCGCGCGATCGGGCGGCACGGCGATGGCGTCGAGCGGGATCAGCTCGGTGCGACCGTCGGCGAAGGCATTCACCACGGCGGCGGGCCGGTTGGCATCCGTCACCAGGACGGCGACGAAGACGGGCGTCGTCACCCGCTGCTGCCACAGCAGGCCGGCCGCCACCGCCAGGACGAGCGTGGCGATCGCCGTCGCCATGCCGGTCGTCCGCCAGAAGGCCAGGCTGTCCCACAGCCCGGCGGACCGCGACTGCCGGGCGGCGGGCCGGGGCGCCCGGAGGCCGCGCTCGATGCGCCGCCACAGCCCGTCCGCCACCGGCTCGGCCGGGGTCGTCGCGTCGAATTCGCCAAAGCGTTCCTGCCACGCCGCCACCAGGCCGGCGAAATCCCGGTCGCGCTCGACCAGGCGCATGGCCAGTTCGACCTCCGCCCCTTCGAGCAGCCCCAGCACATGCTCGGCCGCGAGGCGATCCATCTCCTCGGGGCTCACGCCATGCACTCCTTGAGCGCGGCCAGCGAGCGGCGGATCCACGATTTCACGGTGCCGAGCGGCACGCCCAGCCGGCCGGCCAGTTCGCCATGGCTCAGGCCCTGGACATAGGCCAGCACCACGACATGGCGGCGCCCGGCCTCCAGCCCGTCGAGGCAGCGGCGCAGCCGCCCGCCCTCCGACAGGCGCATCACGGCATTCTCCGGCCCCTCGTCGTCGCTGACGAGGCCCATCGGTTCGAAATCCTCGACCAGGTCGACGCGGCCCTCGCCGCGCAGCACGGACAGCGCGCGGTTGCGCAGGATCGCATAGAGCCAAGCGCGCGCCTCGCCGCGGGCGGGATCGAAGCTGGCGGCGCGCTGCCAGACCTGCAGGAAGGTGTCGTGCACCACCTCCTCGGCAACGGCCCGGCGGCGCACGAGCCGCAGCGCCACGCCCAGCATGCGCGGCGCCTCGGCATCGTAGATTCCCCGCAAGGCCGACTGGTCGCCCGCCGCACACCGCCCAAGGGCGGCCGCGAGGTTGCCCCCCTGCCGGTCGGTCCGGTCGATCGGCGCGGTCACCCGCCACTCCCTGACAGCCAGTTCCATGGCCAGCCTACACCGGATGGCCGGTACCGGATGCAGTTTCGGAATTTTTTCTCCCGCCCTGCATCCACGGGCGGGGCCGGGCGGTAGTCGCTGCCGGAACCGACGACGACGGTTCCCAACCGTTTCACCCCAGGGAGAATCCCATGGCGCTTCGCACCCTCACCCTCTCGCTGCTCGCATCGGCCGCCCTGGTCGGCGGCGCCCAGGCCCAGAACGTCGCCGCCCTGGTCGGCGACAAGACGATCGCCATCGTCGACACGGCGGCCAAGAAGGTCAGCCGCACGATGACCGTGTCGGGGATCTCCGGCCGGCTGGCCGGGATCGACGTGCGCCCGGCCGACGGCATGCTGTACGGCGTGACGGACGACGGCACGGTCGTCACGATCGACCAGAAGTCGGGCAAGGCGACGATGAAGTCGAAGCTGGAAATGATGATCCCGCCCGGCGTCCACGCGACCATCGACTTCAACCCCGCCGCCGACCGGCTGCGCCTGATCGGCTCGGACGGGATGAGCCTGCGCGCCAATGTCGATGACGGCAAGGTGACCCAGGACGGCACCCTGAAGTATGCCGACGCCGACATGCACAAGGGCAAGATGCCGATGGTGACGGCGGGTGCCTACTCCAACTCCGTCAAGGGCACGAAGGAGACGGTCCTCTACGACATCGACGGCAAGACCGGCGCCCTGCTGCGCCAGGCGCCGCCCAATGACGGCATCCTCAACACGATCGGCATGCTGGGCGTGAAGGCCGACAAGGCATCCTTCGATATCATGTCCGACGGCCAGGGTGGCAATTCCGCCTGGCTGATGGCCGGCAAGACGCTCTACAGCGTCGACCTTGCCACCGGCAAGGCGACCAAGGCGGCCGACGTCAAGGGCGTGAAGGGCACCGTGCGCGACATCGCCATCCTGCCCAAGGCCGCGATGTAACGAGCACGACACGGCAGGCGTCGCCCCAGGCGGGCGACGCCTGCCCTTCTTCCACAGGGCGTGGCGTGGTAATTGGATAAGTCTTCTTTATCCGCAGCGGCTTTGCCATGGACCAGGATCGCCCCATTCCGACCGACCAGGAGCAGGCCGCGCCCGCCGGATCGTCAGTCGCTGCCACGGGCGACGCCGCAGCGACCGCACGCACGCACCCCCAGACCGACTGGATCGACGCGCGTCTGAAGTCGCTCTACGAGGCGGTGGTGGCCGAGCCGCTGCCGGACGACCTCCAGGCATTCATCGACAAGCTGGTCGACCAGCCCGCCAAGCCGGACCGCTGACGGCGCCAGCGCCGCCCGCCCTCATTCGCGCCACTGCCCGTCCTGGGCCGCCTGGTTGCGCCAGATGTACGGGTCGAAGTAGCGCTCGTAATATTCCAGCTCCGGATGATGGAACTGCACCCAGAAGCCGGGATTGTAGAAGGCGTCGATATGCGCCGGGAACCGGCCATAGGTCTCGTAGATGTAGTTGCAGATGTCCTTGGCGTAGCGCACGGCCTCCGGCGGGTGGCGATTCTGCAGCTTCAGATAGGTCTCGGCATCGCCCGCGTCGCGATAGGCCCTGGCCAGCAGGGTCGGGTCGGTGAAGATGCCGTTGGGCCCGTATTTCTCCTCCAGCACCCGGTCCACGGCCTCGTCCATCGACTTAACGTAGGGCGGGCACAGGCCCTCGAGAATCCCGTCGATGCCGACGGGGTTGTGCTGCGAGGCCGGTATCGGCCCCTTCGGCCGCGGCGG